>JAKAEO010000075.1 GCA_021818285.1 Myxococcales bacterium | reverse complement strand
GGCCCCGCCGCGGCGGCGCACCGCGACGGGGTGCCGGGCGCCGGGCCCCCGGCCCGCGCCGCCGCTCCCGCCGCCGAGCCCCGCGCCGCCGAGATCGACCCGCAGGCCAGCTCGGTGCGCGTCGACGTGACCCGGCTGGACGAGCTGTCGGCGGTGGCCGGCGAGTTGCTGGTGGACGGGGCCAAGGCCGTGGCGCGCACCCGCGGCCTGCAGGACCTCTTCGGCCGCTGGGCCCGGCTCGCCGACCAGCAGTACCGGGCGGTGGCGTCGGCCGGGGAGCTGACGTCGAAGGCCGTCGAGCGCTGGGAGCGGGACCTCCACCTCCTCAAGTCGGACACCTTCCGCTTCCTGCGCCGCCACGCCGACGCCGTCGGCGCGGTCTTCGCGCAGTTCGAGCTGCTCGTCGACCGGGTGGGCGCGGCCCGCCTCATCCCGCTGGGGGCGGTGCTGGAGGGCTTCCCGCGCGCCGCGCGCGACCTGGCCGCGGAGCAGGGCAAGGAGGCGGCGTGCGAGGTCGCCGGCGGGGAGGTGGCGGTGGACCGCGCCATCCTGCTGTCGCTGCGCGATCCGCTGGTGCACCTGCTGCGCAACTGCGTGGACCACGGGCTGGAGCCGCCGGCGGAGCGGGAGGCCGCCGGCAAGCCCCGCCTCGGGCGCATCTCCATCCAGGCCCGGCTCGAGGGCGGGCAGCTGGCGGTCGCGGTCGAGGACGACGGGCGGGGGATCGACGGCGAGCGGGTGCGCGCCACGGCGCTGCGCCGCGGGCTGATCCCCGAGGCCCAGGCCGCCGGGCTCGGCGAGCGGGCGCTGCTGGACCTCCTCTTCCTCCCCGGCTTCACCACCCGCGAGGTGGCCGGCGAGATCTCGGGACGCGGGGTGGGGCTGGACGTGGTCCGCCGCAAGGTGACCGAGGTGGGCGGCTCGATCGTGGTGGAGTCCACGCCGGGCGCCGGCTCCCGCTTCACCCTGCGGATGCCGCAGTCGCTGGCGGTCCTCAAGGTGCTGCTGGTGCGGATCGACGACGACGTCTACGGGATCCCGGCGGCGGACGTCGAGAGCGTGGAGCGCATCGACCCGGTGGACCTCACCGAGGTGGCCGGCATCCGGGCGGTGCGCCACCGCGGCCGGCTGGTGCCGGTGGTGGCGCTGGGGCCGCTGCTGTCGCTGAACGGCGGCCCGCGGGCGCGCCGGCCGGTGGCCGCCTTCCTGGTCCACGGGCGGGACGCCGCCGCGGTGGTGGTGGACGGGCTCGCCGGCGAGCGGGAGGTGGCGGTGAAGCCGCCGGGACCGTTCCTCGCCGGGATGCGCTTCCTCGCCGGCGCCGCCTCGATGCCCGACGGGCGCGCGGCGCTCCTCCTCTCCACGCCCGACCTGGTGTCCGCCGCGCGGCGCCTGGGGACGCCGGTGCCGGCGCCGGAGCGGGGCCGGCGCCGCCTCCGGGTGCTGCTGGTGGACGACAGCGCCATCGCCCGCGAGACCGGCGCCGCCATGCTCCGCGCCCTGGGCCACGAGGTGGAGGAGGCGGTCGACGGCGAGGACGGCTGGACGCGCCTGCAGGCCGGCGTCCACCAGCTGCTGCTCACCGACGTGCAGATGCCGGTGCTGGACGGCGTCGAGCTCACCCGCCGGGTGAAGGGCTCGGCCCGCTTCTCCCGGCTGCCGGTGGTGATCCTCTCCTCGCTCTCCGCCCCCGAGGAGCGCCGCCGCGGCGTCGACGCCGGCGCCGACGCCTACCTGGTGAAGGGGGAGATGGACGCCGAGGTGCTGTCGGCCACCCTGGAGCGGCTCTGCGGGGTCCCGCGGTGACCGCGCAGGGGCGGGTGCGGGTGCTGGTGGCCGACGACTCGCCCCTCTTCCGCGAGGCGCTGCGGCAGCTGGTCGAGGCCGATCCCGACTTCGAGCTGGTGGGGGTGGCCGCCAACGGCGAGGAGGCGGCGGCGGTGGCGCGGACCCGGCGGCCCGACGTCATCACCATGGACCTGCACATGCCGGACGCCGACGGCTTCTCCGGCATCGCCCGCATCATGGCGGAGACGCCCACGCCCATCCTGGTGCTGGCCGCCGACCCCAGCGAGAGCTCCGGCTTCCAGGCGCTCTCCCTGGGGGCGCTGGACATCCTGGCCAAGCCCTCGCCCGACCAGGACCTGGGCACCTACGGGTCGCTGCTCCGGATGCGGCTGCGGCTGCTGGCCGGCGTCAAGGTGATCCGGCACCCGCGGGGGCTGCGGTCCCGGGGGCAGGCGGGCGCCCGGCCGCCGGCGGCCCGCCGCTCCCTGCTGGTGGTGGGGGCGTCGCTGGGCGGGCCCCGGGCGCTGGCCCAGATCTTCCGGGCGCTGCCGGCCGACCTGCCGGTGCCGGTGGCGGTGGTCCAGCACATCGCCGACGGCTTCGCCGACGGCCTCGCCACCTGGCTGGACCTGGAGTCCCCGCTCGAGGTGCGGACCGCCGCGGACCGGGACGCCCTGGTGCCGGGGCGGGTGCTGATCGCGCCGGGCGGGCGGCACCTCGAGGTGGAGGAGGGGCGGGTCCGGCTCCGCGACGGCCCGCCCATCGAGACCTTCCGGCCCTCGGTGAACCCGCTCTTCGCGTCGGCGGCGCGGAGCTACGGGCCGCGCGCCTGCGGCCTGCTGCTCACCGGCATGGGGCGGGACGGGGCCGACGGGCTCAAGGCGCTGCGCGACGCCGGCGGGTACACGATGGCCCAGGACGAGGCGACCTGCGCCGTCTTCGGGATGCCGCGCGCCGCCATCGAGGCCGGGGCGGTGGACCGGGTGGTCCCGCTCGACGACATCCCGCGCGCCCTCCTGGAGCTGGTCCGGTGATCGAGCCCGCCCCGGCCGAGCTGGCGGAGCTGGCCACCCTCCTCCAGGAGCGGATCGGCCTGCACCTCCGAAGCGACGGGCTGGGCGCGCTGCGCATCGCCTGGCTGGCCCGCTTCGAGGACGCGCGCCCCCCGCCGGTGGCGCCGCCCGGGTACCTCGCCCTGCTGCGCTCGCCGGAGGGGGAGGAGGAGCTGCGGCGCCTGCTGCCCCTGGTGACGGTGGGGAAGACCCACTTCTTCCGCGACGAGGCGCAGTTCGCGGCGCTGGCGGCGCTGCTGCCCGGCCTGCTGGCCGGGGCGCGGGAGCGCGGCCGGCCGCTGGCCGCCTGGTCGGCGGGCTGCGCCACCGGCGAGGAGCCCTGCTCCATCGCCATGCGGGCCGCCGAGGCCGGCGCCGCGCCCGGCGAGCTGGAGCTGCTCGCCACCGACGTGAACCCGGAGGCGGTCGCCTGCGCCGCGGCCGGCCGCTTCCCGGCGCGGCGGGCCCAGGAGCTGCCCCCCGGCTTCCGGGAGCGCTACTTCGTGGACGAGGGCGACGAGCTGGTGGCCGGCCCGCGGCTGCGCCCGCTGCTCGGCGCCGCCGAGGTCCACAACCTGGTGTCGCCGGCCTGGCCCAGGCCCCGGGCCGGGACCTGGGACCTGGTGTTCTGCCGCAACGTCATCATCTACTTCGACACCCCCACCGCCCAGGCGGTGCTCGGCCGCTTCCTCGCCGGGCTGGCCCCGGGCGGCTGGCTGTTCCTGGGCTACTCCGAGTCGCTCTTCCGGATGTTCGAGGGCTTCGAGCTGGTGGAGGTGGAGGGGGCCTTCCTCTACCGCCGGCCCGCGGTCGAGGGGCGCCGCCCGGCGCCGCCCGTCCCGCGGACGCCGCCGCCGGCCCCTCCGCCGGGGCCGCGCTACGCGCCCGGCGCGGTGCGCCACGGCCCAGCCCCCGCCTCGCGCGCCGCGCCGCGGGTGGCCTTCTCGCCCCAGGAGCTGCTCGACGCCGCGGTGCAGCTCTGCGGCGCCGGCCGCTTCGGCGAGGCCCGGGAGCGGCTGGAGCACCACCTGGCGGCGAGCCCGGACGACCTGGCGGCCCGGCTGACGCTCGCCAACCTGCTCACCCTGCTGCGCGAGCCGGAGGCCGCCGCCGCGGCCTTCGAGGCGGCGCTCCGCCGGGAGCCGCTCAGCGCCGAGGGCCACCTCTTCTACGGCGTCCACCTCCTGACCCGGGGCCGGCCCGGCGAGGCGGCCCGCGAGCTGTCGCGGTCCCTGTTCCTCGACCCCGAGCTGGCGGTGGGCCACTACTTCCTGGGGCGCTGCCGCGAGGCGGAGGGGGACGAGCTCCGCGCCCGGCTCAGCTACCGCAACGCCATCGAGGCCCACGGCCGGGTGCCGGCGGGACGGTCCCACCCCTTCGTCGGCTTCTACCCCGACCTCCCGGAGGACGGGGCCCCGTTCGCCCGCGCCGCCGAGTACGCCCTGCTGGCGCTGCGGAGGAGATCATGGCCGACCGGAAGCGCATCCTGATCCTCGACGACTCGCCCATCGCGCTGGCGGTGGCGAGCGAGGCGCTGGCGGCGCGGGGCCACCAGGTGGCCACCGCCGGCGACATCCTGGAGTTCCAGGAGCTCCTCGACTCCTTCCGGCCGGAGCTGGTGCTGACCGATCTCGAGATGCCCGACCTGCCGGGACACGAGGTGGTGCGGGTGCTCAAGGGCGACGGCGCCACCGAGAAGATCCCGGTGGTGATCTTCAGCGCGCGGCCCGAGGCGGAGCTGGAGGCCCTCGCCGAGGAGGTGGGGGCCGACGGCTGGCTCTCCAAGGACGAGGGGCCCGAGCGGCTGGGCGAGCTCATGGACGAGCTCATCGAAGCGATCCTCTGGTAGGGGGCCGGCATGCGCGCCGTCGAGATCATCCAGGCCAAGCGCGACGGTCGCGCCCTCTCCGCCGCCGAGATCCGCTTCCTGGTCGAGGGGTACACCCGCGGCGACGTCCCCGACTACCAGATGGCCGCCTTCTGCATGGCGGTCTTCTTCCGGGGGATGGGCGAGGCCGAGACCGCGGAGCTGGCCGGGGCCATGCTGCGCTCCGGCACGGTGCTGGACCTCTCGGACATCCCCGGCGTCAAGGTGGACAAGCACTCGACCGGCGGGGTGGGGGACAAGGTCTCCCTGGCGCTCGCTCCCATCGCCGCCGCCTGCGGCGTGGTGGTGCCCATGGTGAGCGGGCGCGGCCTGGGCCACACCGGGGGGACGCTCGACAAGCTCGAGGCCATCCCGGGGTTCCGGGTGGACCTGCCGGTGGAGCGGTTCCGCGAGGTGCTCGCCGCCACCGGCGCCTGCCTCGTCGGGCAGACCGCCGAGCTCGCCCCCGCCGACCGGAAGCTCTACGCGCTGCGGGACGTCACGGCGACGGTCGAGTCCATCCCGCTCATCGCCGGGTCGATCATGTCGAAGAAGCTGGCCGAGGGCATCGACGCCCTGGTCCTGGACGTGAAGGTCGGCAGCGGCGCGTTCATGAAGCGGGCCGAGGACGCGCGGCGCCTGGCCCTGGCCCTGGCCGGCATCGGGCGGTCGATGGGCAAGCGGGTCACCGCGCTCCTCACCGCCATGGACGAGCCGCTGGGCTTCGCGGTGGGCAACGCCCTGGAGGTGGCGGAGGCGGTGGCGCTGCTGCGGGACGAGGGGCCGCGCGACCTGCGCGAGGTGACCTTCGCCCTGGCCGCCGAGATGCTGCTGCTCGGCGGGGTGGCCGCCGACGCCGCCGGCGCCCTGGCCCGGGTCCGCGCCGCGGTGGGGGACGGCCGCGCCTTCCTCAAGCTCTGCGAGCTGGTGGAGGCGCAGGGCGGCGACCCCGACGTCCTCGCCGACCCCCGCCTGCTCCCCCGCGCGGCGCACACCCGGGAGGTCCCGGCCCCGGCCTCCGGGCTGGTCCAGGCGGTGGACGCCGAGGCCATCGGCCGCGCCGCCATGGCGCTCGGGGCCGGCCGGGCGCGGGTCGAGGACCGGGTCGATCCGGCGGCCGGGCTGGTGGTGCGCAAGAAGGTGGGGGACCCGGTGGAGCGGGGCGAGCCGCTGGCGGTGCTCCACTGCGGGGAGCGGGGCAGCGAGAGCCCCGAGGAGGTGGCCGGGCGGGTGTCCCGGGCCTACCAGATCGGGGCCCAGCCGCCGCCGCGGGAGCCGCTCATCCTCGAGCGGATCGGGTAAGGTCGGCGTCATGAAGAGGGCCAGCCTCGCCGACCGCCTCGCCTACGCCGTCGCCTGGATCCGCGGCCGCACCGACGTCCAGCCGGTGGCCGGCGTGGTCCTGGGCAGCGGCCTGGGCGGCTTCGCCGCCCGCCTCGCCCGGCCCGTGGAGATCCCCTACCAGGAGATCCCCGAGTTCCCGGTCTCCCGGGTGCCGGGCCACGCAGCGCGGCTGGTGGTGGGCGAGCTCCCGGGCGCGGGCGGCCCGGTCCCCATCGTCACCATGCAGGGGCGGGTGCACGGCTACGAGGGCTGGAGCGCCGAGGAGGTCTCCTTCGGGGTGCGCGTCATGGCGCGGCTCGGGGTCCGGTCGCTGTGGCTGACCAACGCCGCCGGCGGCGTGAACCCGGAGCTCGCGCCCGGCGACCTGGTGCGGATCACCGACCACCTGAACCTCACCGGGCAGAACCCGCTCACCGGCCGGAACGACGACGGGCTGGGGACCCGCTTCCCCGACATGACCGGCGCCTACGACCCGGCGCTGGGCGCGGCGCTCGACGAGGAGGCGGCGCGGCTCGGGGAGCCGCTGAAGCACGGCGTCTACGCCGCGGTGTCGGGGCCGAGCTACGAGACGCCGGCGGAGATCCGCATGCTGCGCACCCTCGGCGCCGACCTGGTGGGGATGTCCACCGTGCACGAGGTGATCGCCGCCCGCCACATGCGGCTGCCGGTGGCGGCGCTGTCGCTGGTGGCGAACCGGGCCGCCGGCCTCGCCGGCGGGCCGCTCTCGCACGCCGACGTCCAGCGCATCGCCGCCGAGCGGGGCGCGCGGATCGGCGAGCTGCTGGCGGCCGCGGTGCCCCGGGCGCGTTGAGGCCCCGGCCCGCCGCTGCTAGGCTGCCGATCCGGGAGGCGCGCCATGGCAGACACCAGCGAGGACGACCGGCGCGAGAGCGTCCGCGTCCCCATCCGGCTCATGGTCAGGGATCTGGAGCTGGGCGGCTCCTTCGAGGAGCGCCCCGGCAACCTCTCCCTGGGTGGCGTCTACTTCACCGAAGGTCATCCTCCCGTCGGGAACCGCATCGAGGTGCGCTTCCTCCTGCCCGGGACCTCCTTCGAGGTCCGGGCCGCGGGGGAGGTGCTGCGGGTGGCGCGCGAGGGCAGCGCCTTCGGCGCCACCGTCCGCTTCCAGGACCTGCCGGTGGAGACCGAGCTGGCCATCGCCCGGTTCCTCGAGGGGCGGTAGGTGGCGCGGCGCGACCGGCTGGCGGCCGCGGCCCGCGCCGCCCGCCGCCGCGCCTACGCGCCCTACTCCGGCTTCCGGGTGGGGGCGGCGGTCCGCGCCGGCGGCCGGGTCTTCGCCGGCGCGAACCTGGAAAACGCCAGCTACGGCCTCGGCGTCTGCGCCGAGCGCAACGCGGTGGCGGCGGCGGTGGCGGCCGGCGCCCGGCGGCTGGCGGCCCTGGCGGTGGCCAGCGCCACCCGGCCCCCCACGCCTCCCTGCGGCGCCTGTCTTCAAGTCCTGGCCGAGTTCGCCGGGCCGGAGCTGCCGGTCCGCCTGCTCGGCGCGGGAGAGTCCCGGCTGGACACGACGCTCGGGGAGCTGCTGCCGAGGGCCTTCTCGAAGCGGTACCTCTAGGCCGGGGTCGGGGTCGAGGTCGGCCCGCCCCCGTGCTATCTCTCCCGCCATGCGGGTCTACCGATCCCCGGCCGAGGCGGGCGCCCTGCGCGGCTGCGCGGTGGCCATCGGCAACTTCGACGGGGTCCACCTCGGTCACCGGGCGCTCTTCGAGCTGGCGCGCGCCAAGGCGGCGGCCGCCGGCGGCCCGGCGGCGGCCCTCACCTTCGACCCCCACCCGGTGCGGGTGCTCCGGCCCGGCCTCCTGCCCCCCTGCCTGACGCCGCTGCCGCGCAAGCTGGAGCTCATGGCGGCCTGCGGGCTGGACGCCGCGGTGGTGCAGCGCTTCGACCGGGGCTACGCCGCGACCACCGCCGAGGAGTTCGTGGAGCGCGACCTGGTCGGGGCGCTCGGCGCCGCGGAGGTGGTGGTGGGCCACGACTTCACCGCCGGCCACGGCCGGACCCGGGTGGACGGGCTGCGGCCGCTGCTGGCCGGCCACGGCGTCGGGCTCGGCGTGGTCGAGCCGGTCACCAGCGACGGCCTGGTGGTCAGCTCCACGAAGATCCGCGAGCTGCTGCTCGAGGGGAACGTGCCGGCCGCGGCCGAGCTGCTGGCGCGGCCGCACGACGTGGACGGCGTGGTGGTGCGGGGAGACGGCCGCGGGCGGGCCCTCGGCTTCCCCACCGCCAACCTCTCCACCGAGGCCATGCTCCCGGCCGGCGGCGTGTACGCGGTGCGGGTGCTGCTCGGGGGACGCCGGGAGCCCGGGACGCCGCTCGCCGGGGCGCGCGCCCTCGGCGGTGTGTGCAACGTGGGCGTGAAGCCCACCGTCCGCGACGACGGGGCGCCGCTCGCCGAGGTCCACCTCTTCGGCCACGGGGGCGAGGAGCTGTACGGGGAGCGCATCCGGGTGGCGTTCGTGGCCCGGCTCCGCGAGGAGCGCCGCTTCCCCTCCCTCGACGCGCTGCGCGATCAGATCTCCCGCGACGCCGAGGCCGCCCGGGCCCTCCTGGCCGGCGGCGCCTAGCCGCACGCCGGGGCCTTCCGGGCCGGGGACGGTGTCGGGCAAGGTGGCTCCAAACCCTGCAATTCCGGGCAGATAGACCCGGCGTTTCCTTGACCCTCCCGCGGGGCGCCTGCTACAAGGATCTGCTGGGCAGCAACCCATTCGCCCGCGGGGGCGGGAAGAGGCGGACTGATGTCCGGAAGGCTCGGAGAGCTGCTCGTCCGGGAGAACCTGATCTCCCTGCAGCAGCTCCAGAAGGCGCAGGACGAGCAGCGCAAGACCGGCGGCCGCATCGGCTCCCTGCTGGTGAAGCAGGGCTCGATCGCCGAGACCGATCTCACCAACTTCCTGTCGAAGCAGTACGGCGTCCCGTCGATCAGCCTGGCCGACTTCGACATCGACGGCGAGGTGATCAAGCTCATCCCCAAGGCCACCGCCGAGAAGCACCAGGTCATCCCGGTGAACCGGGCCGGCTCCTCGCTGATCGTGGCGATGAGCGATCCCTCCAACATCTACGCCATCGACGACATCAAGTTCCTCACCGGCTACAACGTCGAGGTGGTGGTGGCCTCGGAGCCGGCCATCCGCGAGGCCATCGAGAAGTACTACTCGGAGCGCGGCCCGAGCTACGAGGACCTGATCCAGGGGTTCGACGACTCCGAGGTCTCCGTCCTCGACGACGGCGAGGACGCCGGCGACGTCGTCGATCTGGAAAAGAGCGCCGGCGAGGCGCCGGTCGTCAAGCTGGTGAACCTCATCCTCCTCGACGCCATCAAGAAGGGGGCCAGCGACATCCACGTCGAGCCCTACGAGAAGGACTTCCGGGTCCGCTTCCGCATCGACGGCGTGCTCTACGAGGTGATGAAACCGCCGATGAAGCTGCGGGCCGCCATCATCTCCCGCCTGAAGATCATGGCCTCGCTCGACATCTCCGAGCGCCGGCTGCCGCAGGACGGCCGCATCAAGCTGAAGCTGGGCAAGGGCAAGGAGATGGACTTCCGCGTCTCGGTCTGCCCCACGCTCTTCGGCGAGAAGGTGGTGCTGCGGCTCCTCGACAAGTCCAATCTACAGTTGGACATGACCAAGCTGGGCTTCGAGGAGGGCCAGCTCAAGGACTTCCTCGAGGCCATCGACCGGCCCTACGGCATGGTGCTGGTCACCGGCCCCACCGGCTCGGGCAAGACCACCACGCTCTACTCGGCGCTCTCCAAGCTCAACGAGGTGAGCTGGAACATCTCCACCGCCGAGGACCCGGTCGAGTTCAACTTCTTCGGCATCAACCAGGTGCAGATGCACGAGGAGATCGGCCTGAACTTCGCGGCCGCCCTCCGCAGCTTCCTGCGCCAGGACCCCGACATCATCATGGTCGGCGAGATCCGCGACTTCGAGACCGCCGAGATCGGCGTGAAGGCCGCCCTCACCGGCCACCTGGTGCTCTCCACCCTGCACACCAACGACGCCCCGGGCACGGTGAGCCGGCTCCTGAACATGGGCATCGAGCCCTTCCTGGTCACCGCCTCGCTCAACGCCATCGTCGCCCAGCGCCTCTGCCGCCGGCTCTGCCCCGACTGCCGCAAGGAGGCGGCGCCCGACGACCAGGCGCTGCTCGACGCCGGCTTCCCGGCGGAGGAGCTCGGCTCCTTCACCGCCTACGAGCCGGGCGGGTGCAAGAACTGCAACGACCGCGGCTTCCGCGGCCGCGTCGCCGTCTACGAGGTCATGCCGCTGTGGGACGGCCTCAAGGAGCTGGTGATCAACGGCAGCTCGGCGGCCGAGCTCAAGCAGGAGGCGATCCGGCTGGGCTTCCGGACGCTGCGGATGAGCGCGCTGCAGAAGGTGAAGAACGGCATGACCAGCCTCGCCGAGGCGGTGGGCAACACCGCGCCGGACAAGTTCTAGCCCCCCACCCGGCGCCCCCGCCGCTCGGCGGAGCGGGGCGGCGCCCGAGGACCGCATGGCGAACCTGCACCAGCTCCTCAAGGCGATGGTCGAGAAGGGGGCCAGCGACCTCCACATCACCACCGGCTCGGCGCCGCAGCTGCGCATCGACGGCAAGCTGGTGCCGCTGAAGACCAGCCCGCTCACCCCGGTGGAGACCAAGCAGCTCTGCTACTCCATCCTCACCGACGCCCAGAAGCACAAGTTCGAGGAGGAGAGCGAGCTGGACCTCTCCTTCGGCGTGAAGGGGCTCTCCCGCTTCCGCGCCAACGTCTACATGCAGCGGGGCGCGGTGGCCGGCGCCTTCCGCACCATCCCCTTCAAGATCCTCACCTTCGCCGAGCTGGGGCTGCCGGCCATCGTCGCCGAGCTGGCCAAGAAGCCGCGCGGGCTGCTGCTGGTGACCGGCCCCACCGGCTCGGGGAAGTCCACGACGCTGGCCTCGATCATCGACAAGGTGAACACCGACCGGCACGAGCACATCATCACCATCGAGGACCCCATCGAGTACCTGCACCCCCACAAGAACTGCCTGGTGAACCAGCGCGAGGTGGGGGCCGACACGCAGAGCTTCAAGAAGGCGCTGAAGTACATCCTGCGGCAGGACCCCGACGTGGTGCTCATCGGCGAGATGCGCGACCTCGAGACCATCGAGTCGGCGCTGGTGATCTCCGAGACCGGCCACCTGGCCTTCGCCACCCTGCACACCAACAGCTGCGTGCAGACCATCAACCGCATCCTCGACGTCTTCCCGCCCTACCAGCAGCCGCAGGTCCGGGCGCAGCTCTCCTTCGTGCTCGAGGGCGTGCTCACCCAGAACCTCCTGCCCAAGGCGGGCGGGCCGGGCCGGGTGCTGGCGGCGGAGGTGATGGTGCCCAACGCCGCCATCCGCAACCTCATCCGCGAGGACAAGGTGCACCAGGTCTACTCGCAGATGCAGGTGGGCCAGTCGAAGTTCGGGATGCAGACCTTCAACCAGAGCCTGGCCGCCCTCTTCAACCGGCGGCTCATCACCCTCGACGAGGCCATCGGCCGCTCCTCGGATCCGGAGGAGCTGCGCAACATCCTGGCCAGCGGCCCCGGGGCCCAGGCGCGACCGGGGGGGCCGGCCGTGGCCGGCCGTTGATTCGACCGGGCGCCGGGATTCCCCTAGACTCGTCGGGAGCAGAGGAGCGAGGACATGGCCCAGGCCGCCGCCACCGCAAGCAAGAGCGCGCAGGTCGCCAAGCGCCTCCCGGTCTTCAAGTGGACCGGGAAGACCCGCCAGGGCGAGGCGCGGTCGGGCGAGATGGAGGCCGCCGACCGCGAGGCGGTCCGCGCCCGCCTGGCGCAGATGGGGATCGAGGCCGGCCGCGTCAACCGCAAGCTCGGCGAGATCCAGATCCGGATCCCCGGCGTCGGCGGCGTCACCACCAAGGACCTGCTGGTCTTCACGCGGCAGTTCGCGGTGATGATCGACGCCGGCCTGCCGCTGGTCCAGGCGCTGGAGATCATCGGCACCCAGGCCGACAACGCCGAGTTCCGGCGGGTGCTGATGGCGGTGAAGGGCAGGGTGGAGTCCGGCTCCACCTTCGCCGACGCCCTCGCCGAGCACCCCAAGGTCTTCGACGAGCTCTTCGTCCAGCTGACCCGCGCCGGCGAGATCGGCGGCATCCTCGACACCATCCTCAACCGGCTCGGGGCCTACCTCGAGAAGAACGACAAGATGAAGCGGCGCCTGAAGGGCGCGATGGTCTACCCCAGCATCGTGCTGTCGGTGGCGGTGCTGGTCACCATCGTGCTGCTCGCCTACGTGACGCCGACGTTCGAGAAGATGTTCAAGGACTTCGGCGGCGCCATGCCGGCGCCGACCCAGTTCCTCATCGACCTCTCCCACGGCCTGCGGGACAACTGGTACTGGTTCCTCGGCGTCCCGGTCGCGCTGGTGGTCGCCTTCCGGCTCTTCCTGCGCGACCCGCGCGGCCGCAAGGCCTGGGACCGGTTCGTCCTCAAGCTGCCGATCTTCGGCCCGCTGGTGCGCAAGGTGGCGGTGGCCCGCTTCACCCGCACCCTGGGGACGCTCCTCTCCTCCGGCGTGCCCATCCTCGACGCCCTGGAGATCGTCGCCAAGTCGGCGGGCAACAAGACCGTGGAGCAGGCCATCCTCTACGTGCGCGCCAAGATCTCCGAGGGCAAGAACATCGCCGGCCCGCTGGGCGACACCAAGGTCTTCCCGCCCATGGTGGTCCAGATGATCGGCGTGGGCGAGGCCACCGGCGCCATGGACGCCATGCTCAACAAGGTGGCCGACTTCTACGACGACGAGGTGGACGTGGCCATCGCGGCGCTCACCAGCATGATCGAGCCGCTGCTCATGGTCTTCCTCGGCGGCGTGGTGGGCGGCTTCCTCATCGCCATGTACCTCCCCATCTTCAACATCGCCGGCAACATCAAGTAGGGCCCGCGGCCCGCTTGTCCCCCGCCGACCAGCGCCCGGGCGACGACGGAGCCTTCCGCCGCCAGGCCTGGCTCACGCTCTTCCGGCTGGTGGTGGTCACGGTCCTCCTCGGGGGCACCGCCTTCTGGCAGTGGGAGGAGGCGGTCGGCCGGCGGGGCCAGGTCCCGAGAAGCGCCCTCTACCCGGTCATCATCGTCACCTACGTGGTCTCCCTGGCGCTGGCCCTGGCGCTGCGCCGGCGCCGGGGGCCCCGGATCACCGCGGTGGTGCAGGTGGCGCTGGACGTCGGCCTGGCGACGGCGGTGGTGGCGCTGACCGGCTACGCCGAGAGCGTCTTCGTCTTCCTCTTCGTCATCGCCATCGTCAACGGCGCCCTGCTGCTGTTCCGGTGGGGGGCCTGGCTGGCGGCGGTGCTGGCGCTGCTGGCCTACGTCCCGGCGGTGCTGCTGCTCTCGCCGGCGCCGACGCCGGCGCCGACCCTCTTCGTCCACGGCGGCGCGCTCCTCGCCACCGCGGCGCTGGCCGGCTACCTCTCCGAGCAGCTGCGCAGCACCGGCCAGCGGCTGGCGGAGCGCGAGGTGGACCTGGCGCAGATCACCGCGCTCCACGAGGCCATCGTGCAGTCGGTGGCGAGCGGGCTGCTCACCCTCGACGGCCGCGGGCGCGTCACCTTCCTGAACCGGGCCGGCGAGCAGCTGACCGGCCGGAAGCTGGCCGAGGTCCTGGGCCGCCCGGCCGCCTGGTTCCCGGCGCTCCCCGAGCGCGGGAGCCGCGCCGAGCTGGACTTCGTCAACGCCCGGGGAGAGCGGCTGCGCCTCGGCTTCACCGCCTTTCCCCTGCGCGCCCGCGGCGACGAGGAGATCGGCGAGGCGGTCATCTTCCAGGACCTCACCCAGCTGCGGGCCATGGAGGACCGCCTCCAGCGCAACGAGCGGCTGGCCGACCTGGGCCAGGTGGCCGCCGGCCTGGCCCACGAGCTCCGCAATCCCCTGGCCTCGATGTCCGGCTCGGTCGAGCTGCTCCGGGGCGCGGCCACCCGCGAGGAGGACCGGCGCCTCATGGACATCGTGCTCCGGGAGGCCGGGCGGCTCGACCAGCTGGTGGCCCGAT
>JAKAEO010000074.1 GCA_021818285.1 Myxococcales bacterium | reverse complement strand
CCGCCTTCGGCTCCTTCATCACCGCGCTCAGCGCCACCCCGGTCCAGAACGACTTCCAGATCGGCGTCACCACCACCTCGGTGGACTGGCCCTTCTGCACCGCGCCGCTCGACGCCTCCGGCGTCTGCCGCGCCGCCATCGACCTCTGGACGACCTACGACGGCACCGCCACCGGCGTCCCCTACGCCCGCGGCGCCCTGGTGTCGGCCGGCGGCGCCCCGGCGATCATGAAGGCCGGCTCGCCGACGCTGGTGGCCGACTTCACCGCCAACGTCGCGGTGGGCATCGCCGGCTCCGGGAAGGAGCAGGGGCTGCGGGCGCTCCGCTACGCGATCGACGACCGCATCCGCGACGGCGTGAACGCCGGCCTGCTCCGGCCGGGCGCGCGCCTCGCCGTGGTCATCGTCTCCGACGAGGACGATTGCAGCGAGACGGCCTCCCCGCCCCGCGTCGTCTACGACCCCAGCGCCGACCGCTGCCACAGCGCCGCCGACCAGGCGCTGCTGCCGCCGGTGCAGCAGACCGTCGACTTCCTCCGGGGGCCCGTCGGCGGGGAGCTTCGCGACGTGACGGTGGCGGTGGTGGCGGGCGTCGATCCGGTCACCAAGCTGCCGGAGATCCCGGCCTGCAACTCCAGCGGCTACATGGCGACCCGGTACAAGCAGCTCACCGACGCCTTCGGCGCCAAGGGCTACATCGACGACGTCTGCCAGCCGGACTTCACCGCGACCCTGAACGCCATCGCCGCCCTCCTCGACCCGGGCCAGACCCTGCCGCTCTCCGGCACGCCGCCCGACTGGCGCCTGCTCCAGGTCACCCTGACGCGCGCCGACGGGTCGCAGGTCGCCTGCCGCGTCGGGCCGGCCGGCAGCCCGCCGAGCGCGGCCGACGTCGTGTACCTCGACCCCCAGGGGGGGAGGCCCGCCTCGCTCACCTTCCAGGGGGCCTGCCCGCTCGGCCCCGGGGTCTCGGTGCAGGTGAAGCTGGTCTGCGCCGGGTAGGCTGGCGCGGCGGCCTCCGATCGCGTAACAACAGGGCGGCGCCTTCCCTTCACCCGGGGATGACGAATGACCCTCGCCCTGATCGCGCTGCTCCTCGCCGCGGACCCCGCCCCCGCCGCCGCGCAGCCGGTCGCGGCGGCGCCGGCCACCGCGGCGCCTTCCGGCGCCTCGCGCCTGGAGGCGGCGCTCCAGCGCATCGACGCCGTCTGGAAGGTGCGCGACGAGCCCGGCCAGCCGCTCGCCGCGGAGGAGGCGCTGGAGGCGGCGGCGAAGCTGGCCCCGGGGAGCTACCAGGTGCTCTGGCGCCGGGCGCGCCAGCTCTTCTGGCGGGCCGACGACCCGGAGCTGGCGAAGGACGAGAAGAGCCGCCTCGGCAGGGAGGGCTGGGAGGTGGGCGACCGTGCCGCCGCGGCCCGGCCCGATCGCGTCGAGGGCTGGTTCTACGCCGCCGCCGGTGTCGGCAACTACGCCCTCGGCATCGGCGTGGTCACCGCCCTGTTCCAGGGCATCGAGGGGAAGTTCAAGGAGCGGCTGGAGCACGCCGAGGCCATCGACCCGGGCTTCGAGGCCGGCGCCATCGCCACCGCCTGGGGCCGGTTCTGGTACGAGCTGCCCTGGCCCAAGTACGACGCGAAGAGGAGCGAGGAGCGGCTGCGCCAGGCGCTGGCGATGAACCCGAAGAACGTCCGCGCCCAGGTGTACCTGGCCGAGCTATTCTTCAAGGAGGGGAAGCCCGCGGAGGCGCGGGCGCTGCTCGACGCGGCCGCGGCGCAGGCGCCGGGGGCCTACGACGCGCCGGAGGAGCGGCGCTGGCAGGCGCGGGCGCGGGTGCTGCTGGCGGAGAAGCGGTAGATCCAGGGAGGGGACACCATGGAGAGCGGAGCCGGAGGCCAGGGAGCCAGCACCCGCAGCGTCGTCGCCATGTTCGAGGCCACCGCGGCGCGCGAGGGCGCGCGGGCCTGCACCAGGGAGAAGAAGGGCGGCGCCTGGGTCGACACCAGCTGGGCGGAGATGGCGCGCCGGGCGCGGGCGGTCTCCGACGGGCTGGCGTCGCTGGGCGTGCAGCGGGGCGACCGGATCGGCCTGCTGGGCGAGACCGCCACCGACTGGGTCGTCGCCCACCTCGGCATCCTCGGGGCGGGCGCCGTCACCGTGCCCATCTACCAGTCCAACAAGCCGCACGAGGTGCAGTACATCCTCCAGGACTCGGGCGCCTCCTGGATCTTCTGCGACGCCGAACTTCAAGTCCAGAAGGTCCGCGAGGTCCGCGGCCAGCTCCCCGGGCTGAAGGGGCTGGTGCGCTTCGCGGGCCCGGGGCAGGGGGACTTCGAGCGGACCCTGGCCGCGGTGGAGGCGGCCGGCGCCGCCTGGCGGAAGGGGAACGAGGGGGCCCACGCCGCGCGGGTGGCCGCCATCGCCCTCGAGGACCCGGCCTGCTTCATCTACACCTCCGGCACCACCGGGAACCCCAAGGGCGTGGTGCTCACCAACGCCAACTGGGTCTACGAGGGCGGCATCTCGGCGCAGATCGACCTGATCCGGCCCGACGACCTGATGCTGCTCTTCCTCCCGCTGGCCCACTCCTTCGCGCAGGTGATGGCCGTCGGCTGGTTCGGCACCGGCTTCACCGTGGCCTTCGTCGAGTCGATGGAGAAGATCGTCGACAACGCCGCCGAGGTGCGGCCCACGGTGATGCCCTCGGTGCCGCGCGTCTTCGAGAAGGCCTACAACGCGGTGGTGTCGAAGGGGCTCGGCACCCCGGGCCTCAAGGGCAAGCTCTTCAAGATGGCGCTGCGCGGCCTGGACGGCTACGTGCTGGCGCGGGAGCAGGGGCGGACCGGCGGCGGCGGGATCGACTTCCTGCTGGGCCGCAAGCTGGTCTTCCCCAAGCTGGCGGCGGCGCTCAAGGAGCGCTTCGGCGGCCGGATGCGCCTCTTCATCTCGGGCGGCGCGCCGCTCTCCCCCAAGATCAACTGGTTCTTCCACTTCTGCGGGATGGAGATCCTCGAGGGGTACGGCCTCACCGAGACCAGCGCCGGCACCTTCGTGAACCGCCCGGGCCAGAACCGCATCGGCACGGTGGGGCCGCCGGTGCCCGGCACCGAGGTGAAGATCGCCGCGGACGGCGAGATCCTCATCCGCGGGGGCGGCGTCATGAAGGAGTACTGGCGCAACCCGGCGGCCACCGCCGAGGTGCTCCAGGACGGCTGGCTCCTCACCGGCGACATCGGCCACCTGGACGAGGCCGGGGCCCTGCGCATCACCGACCGGAAGAAGGACATCATCGTCACCGCCGGCGGCAAGAACGTCGCCCCGCAGAACCTGGAGAACGAGCTGAAGACCGACCCCTTCATCTCCCAGGTGGTGGTGCACGGCGACAAGCGCAAGTTCCTCTCGGCGCTGGTCACGGTGAACGAGGAGAACGTCCGCAAGTGGGCCGCCGACCACAAGGTGTCCCTGGCGCCGAGGCTCCACGAGGACGCGGTCGTCCGGGAGCGGATCCAGAAGGCCATCGACGCGGTGAACGCCCAGCAGGCGAGCTACGCCACCATCAAGCGCTTCGCCATCCTGGAGAGGGACTTCACCCAGGAGGGCGGCGAGCTCACCCCGACGCTCAAGGTGAAGCGCAAGGTGGTCTCGGAGCGCTTCCGGGCCCTGCTCGACTCCTTCTACGTCGAGTAGTCCGCTTGACAGGGCGCCGCCGGCCCCACTAGGTTCGGGCCGATTCCCGAATCAACGGAGGCCTCGGACATGGCGGGACAGGCGGCGAGCATCAAGGACGTCTTCGAGCAGCACATGCCGGACCGGCTGAAGTCCAAGCCCGACCTGGTCGGGAAGATCAACGCGGTCTACCAGTTCAACATCACCGGCCCGGGCGGCGGCCAGTGGGCGGTGGACTGCGTCACCCCGGGCGGCGCCGTCACCGCCGGGAGCTCGGCGGCGGCGAAGTGCACGGTGACCGCCTCCGAGGGCGACTTCCTGAACATCGTGAACGGCAAGCTCAACGCGCAGATGGCCTTCATGATGGGCAAGCTGAAGATCCAGGGCGACATGGGGCTGGCCCTGAAGCTGGCCCAGCTGCTCGGCTGACCGGCGGGCCGGATGGGCACGCTCCCGCTCGCCGGCCTGCGGGTCCTCGACCTCTCCCGGCTCTACCCCGGCCCGTACGCCACCCTGGTCCTCGCCGACCTGGGGGCCGACGTCGTCAAGGTGGAGGAGCCGGCCACCGGCGACTACCTGCGCTGGATGGCCCCGCTGGCCGGCCGCCAGTCGGGCTTCTTCCACGCCCTGAACCGCAACAAGCGCAGCCTCACCCTGGACCTCAAGGCGCCGGGCGGCGCCGCCGCCTTCCTGCGGCTGGCGCGCTCCGCCGACGTGGTGCTCGAGTCCTTCCGGCCCGGGGTGATGGACCGGCTGGGGATCGGCTGGGACCGGCTCCGGGCCGAGAACCCGCGCCTGGTGCTCTGCTCCATCAGCGGCTACGGCCAGGACGGCCCGTACCGGCTCGTCGCCGGGCACGACCTCGACTACATGGCCATCGCCGGGGCGCTGGCGGTGAACGGTCCGGCCGAGCGGCCGGTGCCGCCCGGCGTGCAGGTGGCCGACGTCGCCGGCGGCGCCTGGCCGGCGGTGGCCGGGACGCTGGCGGCGCTGCTCCGGCGCGGCGTCACCGGCGAGGGGGCCCACGTCGACATCTCCATGACCGACGGCGCCCTGGGGATGCTGGCGATGCAGCTGGGCGCGGCCGACGGCCGGGGGGCGCCGCTGCGCCGCGCCGGCGAGCTGCTGAACGGCGGCACCGCCTGCTACAACGTCTACCGCACCTCCGACGGGCGGTTCATGGCGCTCGGGGCGCTGGAGCCCCAGTTCTTCGCCCGCTTCTGCGAGGCGGCGGGCCGGCCCGAGCTGGCCGAGCGCCAGTTCGAGGCGGACGGGCGCGGCCCCCACGACGAGGTCGCGGCGCTCTTCCTCGGCCGCACCCGCGACGAGTGGACGGAGCTGGGCCGGCGGGCCGACTGCTGCCTGGCGCCGGTGCTGGAAGGGGAGGAGCCGCGGGACGATCCCCAGCTCCGGGCGCGCGGCCTCTTCCTCGAGGTCGAGACCCCGTGGGAGGGGAAGGCGATGCGCTCGGTGGCGACGCCGGTGCGGCTCGACGGCGTCCAGGCCCCGCGCCGGCCGGCGCCGGAGCTGGGCGCCGACACCGAGGCGGTGCTCGCCGAGGCCGGCTTCGCCGCCGCCGAGATCGCCGCGCTCCGGGCCGCCGGCGTGGTGGACGCGCCGCGGCCGAAAGGGCGCGTCCCTCCCGAGCCTTGACAGGCTGCGTCACGCCGCACAGGATGGGGCGGACTTGCGCCTCCTCTTCGCCATCGCCGCCTCCTCGCTCGTCCTCCTGACGGCCGTGGCGCCGCACGTGCACACCGGTGCCGAGGGCAGGAACGGCTGCCAGGCCTGCGTGATGCGCGCCGCCGAGGAGGCCGCGCCGGCCACGCCCGACGTCGCCCCGGCGGTCGTCGGGGCCGACACGCTGGTCGCCGAGCCCGCCCCGGGCCCGGTGGCCGGCTTCCCGGTCGGGGCCGTCCCCGGCCAGTCTCCCCCGCGCGCCTGAATCGCGGCGCCGCGGAGCTGTTCACGACGAGTGACGACGAGGGCGCGCTCGCGCGCCCGGGAGAGATCCATGAGGTACGTGGTCCTGGCAGGCCTGCTCGCCGCAGGCGCCGCCGCGGCGCAGGAGCCGCAGGCGGCCGCGGCGGCGACCCCACCCGCGCCCGGAGACGCGGCGCGGAAGGCGGAGGAGCACCGAAGGCTCGAGGAGCAGATCGCGAAGGAGCTGGGCGTCTCGCCGGCCCCCGCCGCCTCGCCCGGCGCGCCGCCCGGTCCGGCGCTGGCCCCCCCGCCGGCCCCCCCGCCGGCCTCCGCCGCGCCGCTGGGCGGGAACCCCTTCGCCCGCGTGCTCATGCTCCCGGACGTCTCGGCCATCGGGAGCGGCGCCCTGGTCTGGAACCAGAAGGACGTGCAGGTGGTCTCGCCGCGCAGCGACCCCTACGGGCCGGGCGGGAAGGTCCAGCCGGTGTTCCAGGAGCTGGAGGTGGCGCTCCAGTCGGTGGTGGATCCGTACGCGCGGGCCGACGTCTTCCTCACCTTCCACCCCGACGGCGCCGGCGTCGAGGAGGCCTACCTCACCACCCTCGGGCTGCCGGCCGGCCTCCAGATCCGCGCCGGCACCCTGAAGTCGCCCTTCGGCCGGATGAACCAGCAGCACCCGCACGTCTGGGACTTCGTGGGCACGCCCCTGCCCATGGCGCGGCTGCTCGCGGTGGACGCGCTGGAGGGGCCGGGCGTGGACGTCGCCTGGCTGGCGCCGGTGCCCTGGTTCCTGGAGCTGCACCTTGCCTACCAGGACACCGTGCCCGGCTTCGAGACCGTGGGACGCCGCACCGGCGTCGCCCACCTCCTCCAGTACTTCGACGTCGCCGAGGGCACGACCCTGGGGGTGGGGCTCTCGGCGGCGCGGCTCGACGAGCCCGGCGCCGGCGCCTGGCGCGACCTCTACGGCGCCGACCTGTTCCTCAAGATCCGGCCCCCGCAGGGGAGGGCCTACCTGACGCTGCAGGGGGAGCTCTTCGCGCGGCGGCTCTCCGGCCTCGCCGACGCCGGCCAGGATGGCACGCGGCTGGGCGGCTACCTGCAGGCGCTCTGGCGCCAGAACGCCTACTGGGGCTACGGCGTGCGCTGGGAGGGCGCGCCCGCCGCGGGCCCGGGCCTGTCCGGCGCGGAGAACCGCTGGACCGCGCTCGCCACCTGGTATCCCTCCGAGTTCCAGCGGCTCCGCCTCCAGGTCTCGGACGACCGCCTGCCCGGCGGCTCGACCGGCTGGGAGGCGCTGCTGGCCATGGAGTTCATCATCGGCGCCCACGGCGCCCACCCGTTCTAGGAGACCGCATGCACCCCCTCCCGAGGCTCGCGAGCCTCCTCCTCGCCCTGGTCCCCGCCGCCGCGGGGGCCTCGCTGAAGGTCGTCACCACCACCGACGGGCTCGCGGCGCTGGCCCGCGACGTGGGCGGCGACCGCGTCGCCGTGACCGCGCTCTCGCACGGCAACCAGGACCCGCACTTCGTGGATCCGAACCCCAACCTGGCGGTGAAGCTGCGCGACGCCGACCTGCTCGTCGACGTGGGGCTGGACCTGGAGATCGGCTGGCTGCCGCCGCTGGTGAACCAGTCGCGCAACGCCGCGATCCAGCCCGGCAACGAGCGCCGCTTCACCGCCGCCAGCGCCGTCCGGGTGCTCGACGTCCCCACCGGCCCGGTGGACCGGAGCCTGGGGGACCTGCACCCCGCCGGCAACCCGCACTTCCTGAACGACCCGCGCCGCGCGGTGGAGGTGGCGCAGGCCCTGGCGGCGAAGCTCGCGTCGCTGGACCCGGCCGGCGCGGCGGGCTACCGGGCGCGGGCCGCCGACTTCGCCCGGCGGATCGGCGCCGCCGAGCAGCGCTGGCTCGCCACCCTGGCCCCCTTTCGCGGCCAGGCGATCATCGCCAAGCACCCGACGGTCACCTACCTGGCCCGCTGGGCCGGCCTCCGGATCGTGGGCTACCTCGAGCCCAAGCCCGGCGTCGAGCCGCCGCCCAGCCACCTCGCGGAGATGGTGGAGGTGGCCCGGGCGCAGAAGGTCCGGGCCATCCTGGTCGAGACCTACTACGACACCCGCACCGCCGCGCTGGTGGCGAGGCTCTCCGGCGCCCGGGTGTGCTCCCTCCCCGGCGACGTCGGCGCCTCGCGGACCGCCAGCGGGTACGAGGCGTACATGGACGAGGTGGTGAAGGCGCTGGCGGGGGCGCTCGCGCCGTGAGGCCCGCTCCGGCGCTGGTGGCGCTGCGGGGGGCGTCGATCGGGTACGGCCGCACCCCGCTGTTTCGCGGCGTGGACGTGGCCATCGCGTCCGGCGACTTCATGGCCATCGTCGGGCCGAACGGCGGCGGCAAGACCACGCTGCTGCGCACGCTGCTCGGGGTGCTGCCGCCGCTCGGCGGGGTGCGCGAGCTGCCGGCGCCGCTGGCGGTGGGCTACGTCCCGCAGCGCGACCAGGTGGACGCCATCTGGCCGCTCACCGCCGGCGAGGTGGCGCTCATGGGCCGGGCCCGGCTGGTGCCGCCCGGCCGCCGGCCCGGGGCGGCCGACCGGGCGGCGGTGCGCGAGGCGATGGCCCGCGTCGGCGTCGCCGGGCTGGAGGACCGGCCCTACCGCGACCTCTCGGGAGGGCAGCGGCAGCGGACGCTCATCGCCCGGGCGCTGGCCGCCGAGCCGCGGCTGCTGGCGCTGGACGAGCCCACCAGCGGCATGGACCCGGCCGGCGAGCAGGACGTGATGGACCTGCTCGGCCACCTCCTGCAGGAGGGCGGGCTGGCGGTGGTGATGGTGTCCCACCGGCTCGACGCCGTCGCCAGCAACGCCACGCAGCTGGTGTTCGTGGACCACCGCCGCGGCCTGCTCCGCGCCGGGAGCCTGGACCGGATGCTCACCGCGGAGGCCCTCTCGGCGCTCTACGGGCGGGCGGTGCGGGTGCACCGCGACGACGGCCGGGTGGCGGTGCTGGCCGCCGGGGGAGGGCAGCCGTGAGCGGGTTCGGGGCCTTCCTGGAGGCGCGGGAGATCTGGCAGGACCCGCTGCTCGCGGCGGTGATCGCCGGGGCGCTGCTCGGGTTCCTGGGGGTCTACGTGGTGCTGCGCCGGACCGTCTTCGTCTCCGCGGCGCTGACCCAGCTCTCGACGCTGGGGCTCATCGCCGCCATCGTGACCGAGGAGCGGGTGGGCGTGGCGGTGGAGCGGCCCAGCGTGCAGCTGGCGGTGGCGGTGCTCTTCTCGGTGACGGGGGCGCTGCTGCTCGGGCGGCTCCACGCCGGGCGGCGGCTGCCGGCCGAGGCCGGCGTCGGCATGGCCTGGGTGCTGGCCGGCGCGCTCGCCATCCTCGCCTCCAGCCGCTTCGTCCACGCCGCCCACGACATGGACGCGATGGTGTTCGGGAACGCCGTGGCCGTGCCGCTGGGCGACCTGCTGGCGCTGGCCGGGCTCGCCGCCGTCGTCCTCGCGCCCCACCTGCTCTTCGGCAAGGAGCTGGTCTTCGTCGCCTTCGACGGCGAGACGGCGCGGGCCATGGGGACGCCGGCGAGCCTCTGGAACGGCGTCCTCTACGCCACGCTGGGGCTCGCCATCCCCCCGGCGGCCCGCGCCATCGGGGCGCTGCCGACGTTCGCGCTGCTCACGCTGCCGGCCTCGGCGGCGCTGCTGCTCGCCGGGCGCCTGCCGCGCATCTTCGCCCTGGCATCGGTCCTGGGAGCCGTGGCCGCGGCGGCCGGGTACTTCCTGTCCTGGACCATCCAGCTCCCCACCGGGGCCACCATGGTGGCCGTGGCCGGGCTCTTCCTGGTGCCGGGCGGCGTCGCGGCCCTGCTGCGCCGCTGACGCGGACGGGTGCGGCGAAAAGGTCTTGACCGGAAGGGGGTTCCTGCGTAGAAAGCCCCTCCCACCAAGCTGACGCGGGGTGGAGCAGCCAGGTAGCTCGTCGGGCTCATAACCCGAAGGTCGCAGGTTCAAATCCTGCCCCCGCAACCAGTCAAGACGCGGACTTGGCCTCACGGCTGGGTCCGCGTCTTCCTTTTCGGGCCACCTTCGGGCCACCCGCACCACTGAGGACGTCCTCCGGCGGTCATCGTGATCGCTGGAGGGGATCGTCTGCCTTCGCCCGGTCTACAGGGGCTAGGCGATGGCGAGGCCGAGGAAGCACTACGGGAAGTGGCGCATCCGCTGGGTGGACGAGCACCGCGGCCGCCACAGCGAGACCTTCGACACCCGCGACGAGGCGATCTTCGCCCAGCAGGAGTACGAGCTGGAGGTGAAGGAGATCAGGCGCGGCCTGCGTGGGTCCATCCAGCCCAACAAGACGGTCGGCGACATCTGCGACTACTGGCTGGAGCGGCGAGCTCCCCAGAAGCGCAGCCCCAAGGATGACCGGAGCGTCATCAAGATTCACATCCGGCCGCTCCTCGGCGAGGTGCGCCTCCGCGACCTCTCCGTTGGCCATACCGACATGCTGAGGGCTCAGCGCACCCACCTCGACCTGAAGACGGTCCACAACATCCTCACGCTGCTCATCTCGATGCTGAACGTGGCGGTAGACCTCGGATGGCTCGCTAGGGCACCCCGGATCCGCAATCCGCGGATCCCCGTCTTCTCGAAGGACTTCTCCTACCTCCGGACCAAGGAAGAGGTGGCCAAGTTCCTGCACGCCGCCAAGGCAGAGGGCGAACTCCCCTACGCCTTCTACGCCGCTGCCATCTACACCGGCATGCGCCAGGGCGAGCTCGCCGGCTTGCGCTGGTCCGACATTGACCTCGATGCCCGCCGCATCGTGGTCCAGCGGTCCTACGATGGGCCGACCAAGGCCGGCGACGTCCGCCACGTCCCGGTCCTCGACCCACTGCTCCCAGTACTCCGCGCCTGGCGGCTGATGAGCCCTGGCGACATCGTCTTCCCGAACCAGGGCGGCCGCATGCAGGGGCGCTGCGCCCGGCTCTACCAGGAGATCTTCCACCGCGTGCTCGACGCCGCGGGTTTCGAGAAGGTGCAGCGAAATGGGAAGGCCCGCCTTTCACTCGGTGTCCACGAAACCGGATCAAGCGCAGGTCCTCGGTGAGATCGGTGGAAACGGGACCCTCGGAGGCCGGTGGCGACAGCGCGAGAAGGTCCTCACCGCAGCAATGCTACCTAAAGTGTGTAGACGCATAGGCCCCAGTCGCTAGCCTGCTCGACGTGTGAAGAAGGCCACGGATCCGAGTACCGAGTTCGGCCGCCGGGTGAGAAGGCTTCGCGAGAAGGCGGAGCTTTCTCAGGAGCGGTTGGCTGAAGAGGCAGGTCTGCACCGCCGGCAGGCTTCCACGATGTCCGCCAAGTACAGCCTGGGGTCACGCGACACGAACGCCCTCGCGCTCGACCTCGACCTTGAGCCGCGGCTTGAGCATCGCCGGTGTGGCCAGATCGACGCGGGTCCCCAGGAGCTCCTCGAGACGTTCCTTTACCCCGAAGTAGCCGTCGAAGGTCGTGGGGCCGTCGAACTCGACGAGGACGTCGACGTCGCTAGTCCCCGTGGCCTCATCCCTTGCGACAGAGCCGAAGACCTTGAGGTCGCGAACGCCGAAGCGCTGCCGGAGTTCCGGCAGGTGGGCTCGGATGGCGGCGATGGCGGGTTCGCGACGCATGCTTGCGAATCCTAGCATCCCGCTCGGCAGCATGCTCGCTGGACGCGTCCGTGGAGCCTTGGCCAGGAAGGAGGCCCTGAAGTCAGCGAGCCTCGCCAAGGCCGTGGCTGAAAGCGTAGGCTCTCGGCATGGCACGAAAGCCTCGCCGGCACTTACCGGCGGGGCTTTTGAGTCTCTCTTGAGTCGTTCCGTGACGGCGGCAGGCGAGCCTGACGGCGCCACCCCATCGCGTTGAGTCGAGGAGTCCGATCGAACGCGTCGGTGGAACAACCTGCACCTCGACGCCTCGGGCTCGGTGGCGATTTCCTACTACGTCGATGACTTCACCGGGAGAAAGGGCATCGGCTACTCGGTGGCAGGTTCGGTCGCGAGCGCGAACGCGGGCGCCTTCAGCGGCGGCACTCTCGACCTCCAGCCCTACACCGACGTGGGCCGCTTCGTCAGCATGGCCACCAACCGGGCCGGGACAGCGCGGTTCCTCGCCTGGCGCGACCTGACCAACCGCACCGCCAGGTGGGCGCGGTGCACGGTCGCCAGCGGGCTCTGTTCCTTCACCTCTCCGGCCCTGCTCCCCGACGCGGCGAGCAGCGACCACGGCAAGAACACCGTGGTGTCGTACGACGCCCAGGGCTTCCCGCGGATCGCCTACCTGGACGTGGCGAACGGCAAGATCCGCGTCGTGGTCCACGACAACGCGAGCGCGTTCAACGAGACAGCGGAGTTCGCGGCGAGCGCATCGCCCACCGGGCTGTCGATGGCGTTCGGGACGGGGGTGAACGTCGCCTACGACTCGACCACGCCGGCGTTGAAGTTCTTCACCGGGCCGTGATCGCAGGCACGGCCGCGCCGGCCTCGAGAGGCGTCGAGCGGACCAACGCCTGGCTCTTCAACTTCCGCCGTCTGGTGGTGCGCTACCAGCGCAAGCGCGAGAACATCCAGGCCTTCCTCCACCTCGCCTCCGCCCTCGTCGCGCTGCGGAAGATCGCTCGGGCGGCGGCCCGGGCCGTCGACGGCCGGTCGCGGTCGTGATGGACTGCGACGATGAACGCGTCCACCGGGATCGCCGCGGCCGCCACCGCCGTCCTCGTCGCCGGTCACCTCGCGGCCGAGGCGCGGGGCGCCGCCGCGCCGCGGGCGATCACCAAGGTGGCCGCCTCCATGGCCTTCGTCCTGCTGGCCTTCGCGAGGGCCGGGGACTCCCCCTTCGACCGCCGGGTGCTCGCCGGCCTGTGCCTGTCGCTGCTCGGCGACGCGCTGCTGCTCTCGGCGCGGCGCCCGGCCTTCCTCGCCGGCCTCGTCGCCTTCCTGCTGGCGCACGTCGCCTACGCCGCGGCCTTCGCTCCGGGCTCGGCGACGCCGCCGTGGGCCGCGCTCCCCATCCTCGCGGCGCTCGCCGCGGTGCTCCGCTGGCTCTGGCCGCACCTCGGCGGCATGAAGGGCCCGGTCGTCGCCTACACGCTCGTCATCAGCGCGATGCTCCACCTGGCCCTGGGCGTCGCACGGTGGCAGGTGCCCGCGGGGGCCGTCCTCTTCTACGTCTCGGACCTCCTCGTCGCCCGCGACCGGTTCGTGAAGCCGGGACTCCCGAACCGGATCGCCGGCCTCCCCGCCTACTACGCGGCCCAGCTGCTGTTCGCGGCGGCGGTCGGGTGAAGGCCCGCCCCTCGGAGCGCGAGCGCCCGGTCCCTCGGGTGGAAGGCCGCCCCCGTCGGCCCGAGCCCGCTGGAGAGGAGCGGCACCTGGCGAAGCCGGACCGCCAGGGGCGCGCCCGCCGCCCGCGGCGGGGTCAGGTGCGCGCGCCGCGGAGCTGGGAGGCCAGCGCGTTCGCGCCGAGCGCGACGACGATGCAGAGCATCCCGCCGAGTTCCCTCGCCGACGGCAGCTCGTGGAGCTGCAGCGCGGCGATCGTCACCCCGACCACGGGGGTGGCGAGGGATCCGACGCCGGCGGCGGTGGCCGGGAGCCGGGACAGGATGAACAGCCACAGCGCCCAGCCGAGGGCGGTCGCGAGGAGCACCAGGAAGCCCATCGCCGCGACGAAGGGCGCGGTCCACCGGACCTCGATCGGCAGGACGAGCGCGAAGGGCGCCATCGCCGCCGCTCCCCAGGCCATCTGCCACGCCGTCAGGGAGAGCAGGTCGCTCCGTCCCGGCCTGCACATCGGGATGGCCCAGACGGCGCTCGCGGCCCACACCAGCCCCGCCGCCACCGGGAGCGCCGTGCCGGCGAGCGAGCGGACCTGGAGCGGCGTCGCGATCAGCGACAGGCCCGACGCGGCCAGTCCCAGCGCCCCCACGCGACCGCCAGCGGCGAGGCGTCGCGGGTCGCGACCTTCGTCGCCACCCAGCTGTAGCCCCACACCAGCGCCAGGAAGGCCAGCGCGGCGTAGGCGGCGGCGGCGCCGGAGCGCGCCGCCCGGGGGCCGCCGCCGTGCGCCGCCGGCGCAGTCTTCTCCGACGGGTCCTGGCGCATGCGCGGCACCTTCGAGGGAAAGGGAAGAGCGTGCCGGGCGAAGCCGAGCACGCGGGCGCGGGCAGGAGGCGACGGGGCCGCGCTGGGGCCATCCTACCTCGGCCGGAAGTCCGCGAGGGGCGGGTGGGGCGGTGCGGGTCGCCTGGCGCCGGCGCCGGGCTGGCGTCTGCCCGGCTGCTCGCCGAGGATGCTCGGGTCCACCGCGAGGAGGCGTGATGTCCGAGATCCGGCGGAGAACCATCGAGGGGCTGCACCCCGGTGACGCGTTCACCGTGGCGCGGACCTTCACCGAGGAGCTGACCCGGGCCTTCGGCGACCTGTCCCGGGACTACAACCCCGTCCACTACGACCGGCGCTTCGCCGGCACGAAGGGCCTCACCGGGCTCATCTGCCACGGGCTGCTCGTCGGCAGCCTC
>JAKAEO010000295.1 GCA_021818285.1 Myxococcales bacterium | reverse complement strand
GGCGGTGGCGGCGGCGCGGCGCGCCGTGCGGGCGGCGGTGCCGGACGCGGCCGCCTGCCGGCCGCTGCTGCGGTCGCTGCGGCTCCTCGCCGACGACGAGCCGGCCGACACCGTGTCGATGCGCGAGACGATCGTCGAGGCCACGCTGCGCGCCGGCAAGTACCCGCTTCCCATGGAGTGAACGATGAAGGTCGCCTTCGTGCTCGTGAAGTGCCAGCTCGGCCAGGTGGAGCGGGTCGCCAACCAGGTGATGGAGATCGACGGGGTCTCCGAGGTGCACTCGGTCACCGGCCCCTGGGACCTGCTGGTGAAGCTCTACGCCGGGGACTACGACGCCTTCGGCGACGTCATCCCCGGGCGGCTCCAGAAGATCCCCGGGGTGCGCGACACCGAGACCCTGCTGGCCTTCCGCGCCTTCAAGGCCCAGGTCTGACCCGCCGTCACATCCCCTGGTCGCGCCGGAACATCCGGATCACCGCCAGCAGGAAGGCGAGCGAGAGGGGCCCGAGCAGGAAGCCCACCGGCCCGAAGGCCGCCAGGCCGCCGAGCAGCGTGAAGAAGATCACCACCGGGTTCACCGCCAGGCCGCGCCGCAGCAGCATGGGGCGCAGCAGGTTGTCGATCAGGGACACCGGCACCGCCCAGGCCAGGAGCACGAACCCCGCCACCCGCGAGCCGGTGCCGAGCTGGAGGATGCCCACCCCCACCACCACCGGCGCCGCGCCCAGCGCCGGCACCAGGGCGATGAGGAAGGTGACCAGGCCGAAGAAGGCGGCGTGCGGCACCCGGGTCACCAGGTAGCCGAGCGAGGCGGCCACCGACTGGACCGCGGCGGTCGCCACCGAGGAGAAGAGCACCGCCACCGTGGTCCGGCGGAAGTCGCGGAGCAGCTCGGCCACCTGGCCGCGCTGCAGCGGGACCGCGTCGTCGAGCCAGCGCACCAGCGCCGGGCCGTCGAGCAGCAGGAAGAAGAAGGCCACCAGCGCCAGGAAGGTCTTCAGCGCCGCGACGCCGGTGGCGCTGAGGAAGCCGCCCACCAGCGCCGCCGCCCGCCCGCTCTGCTGGGCGGCCAGGGACTCCAGCCGGGCCAGGTCGGAGGGCAGCTCCTGCAGCGCGCGGGTCGCCAGGCCGTCCAGCGGCTCGGGGAGCGCCCGGGCGAGCCCGGACACCCCCTCGCTCTGGACCGCCTCCCGCACCCAGTCGATGCCGGCGCCCACCTGCTTCACCGCCACCAGCCCGAGGTAGCCGACGGGGAGGACCACGGCCAGCAGCACCGCGACCGTCATCAGCCCCGCCGCCACCCGGCGCCGCCCGCGCAGCGCCGCCGCCAGCCGCTCGTTCAGCGGGTAGAGGGCCCCGGCCAGCACCGCCGCCACCAGCAGCGGGGCGGCGAAGGGGGCGATCATCAGCGCCAGCATCGCCACCGCCAGGCCGGCGAGCAGGTAGAGGACGAAGCGGCCGGTGGAGGCGCGGACCATGGTCAGAAGTTGGCGTGGACGCGCCCGGGCGGGACCCCGGCCCGGGCCAGGGTGGCCCGGACGTCCTCGACCATGGCGGTCATCCCGCAGACGAAGGCCACGGCGTCCCCGGGCAGCGCGCCGCCGAAGGCGACGGCGCTGGCCACCTCCTGCACCCGGCCGCGGACGCCGCGCCAGGCCGAGTCCTCGGCCGACGGGCAGAGCACCACCCGGACGCCGCGCCGCTCCCAGTCCAGGTGCTCGCGGAGGTAGGCGAAGTCGGCGCCGCGGCGCTGGCCGTAGAAGAGGGTGACGCGGCCGAAGGCCCCGCGGTCGGCCTCGAGGTGCTGGACCAGCGAGCGGATGGGGGCGATCCCCGAGCCGGCGGCGAAGAGCAGCACGTCGCGCCCGCGCGCCTCCTCCACCGGGAAGCCCTCGCCGAAGGGGGCGGTGGTCTCCAGCGAGGCGCCGGGGAGCGCCAGCGCCACCGCGGCGTCGGCCACCTTGCCGCCGCGCTTCAGGAGCAGGTCCACGCGCCCGTCGGAGGAGGGGGCGCTCGCCAGCGCGAAGTAGGCCTCGCCCACCGGCGTGTGCAGCTTCACCACCTGCCCGGGCCGCCGGTGGCGCTCCGCCAGCGACGGCGGCAGCTCCAGGCGCAGCGCGCGCAGGGCCGGGGTCTCGTCCCAGGCGTCGGCGACCCGGGCGCCGGCCGATGGGATGGAGGTGCTCACGTCAGTACCGGACGATGGCGTGGATGTGGCTCGTGCCCAGGCGCCGGGCCCCGCCCAGGAAGCCCAGCTCGATGAGGAAGGAGTAGCCGAGGAGCTCCGCCCCCTGGCGCGCCACCAGGTTGCCCACCGCCGAGGCGGTGCCGCCGGTGGCCAGGACGTCGTCCACCACCAGCACCCGGTCGCCGGGGCCGACCGCGTCGACGTGCAGCTCGAGGGCGTCCTCGCCGTACTCCAGCTGGTAGGCCTCGCGCACGGTCTGCCAGGGCAGCTTGCCGGGCTTGCGGACGATGCAGAGGCCGGCGCCGAGCGCGTAGGCGACCGGAGCGGCGAGCAGGAAGCCGCGCGACTCGATGCCCACCACCTTGGCGACCTTCTCCCCCCGCCAGCGGGCGGCGAGGGTCTCGACCACGCGGTGGAAGAGCTTCGGGTCGGCCAGGACCGGGGTGATGTCCTTGAAGACGATCCCCTTCCGCGGGAAGTCGGGGACGTCGCGGATGCGTGCGCGGACCTCGTCCATGGCGGCGAGGATAGCAGAAGCGCCCCGGGCGCGCGGCGTTCACTGGAGGTACAGCAGGGGGTTGCGGGGCCGGGTCCCCTGGCGCACCTCGAAGTGGAGGTGCGGCCCGGTGGTCTTGCCCGACTGGCCCACCCGGGCGATGGGCTCGCCGGCCTTCACCCGGGCGCCCTCCGGCACCAGCACCCTGGCGTTGTGGGCGTAGAGGGTGAGCAGCCCGCCGGCGTGGCGGAGGATGACGATCTGGCCGTACCCGGCCTGCTGGCCGGCGTAGACCACCGTCCCGTCGGCGGCCGCCGACACCGTCGCGCCCTCGGGG
>JAKAEO010000073.1 GCA_021818285.1 Myxococcales bacterium | reverse complement strand
GAGGCCCGCCCGCGGGCCGCGCCGCTCCCGCCCGATCTCTGGTGGGAGCGGCCGGCGCAGGGCGGCTAGAGGTCGAAGGTCCCCTTCACGCCGATGGTGAGCCACTCGTGGATCGACTGGTCGCTCGACGGGAGGCTCTGCTTGGTCCCGTCGATCTTGGCGGTGTCGTACTTGGCGATGCTCACCCGGGCGAACGGCCCGACCGAGAGGCCCGGCGAGAGGGGCCACTCCACGCCGCCCTGCAGGTTCAGGTACTCCCAGCCGGACACCTCGAACTTGGAGGTCTGGCTCATGCCGAAGCCCGACGCCTTCACGTCCAGCTTGGACTGCTCCATCCCGATGCCCAGGCCGAGCCAGGGGGTCATGCCCGGCATGACGAACCGGTAGGCGCCCTGGATGCCGTAGCGCATCACCGAGGCGCCCGACGCGGAGCAGCTGACCCCGGTGGGGAGCGGCCCGACCTGGTTGCAGACCTTGTCGCTCGCGAAGGCGAAACCGTACCCGAAGTACAGGCCGGCGGAGAGCTCCCGGGTGAAGCGGTAGCCGGCCTCGATCTCGATCGGGACCTGGCCGGACACGTAGTCCTTGAGGGCGAACGACTGCCCGCCCGGCTTGGCGGCGTCGCCCAGGGGGAGGGCGTAGCCGAGCCGCGCACCCAGCGTGAATCCCGTGTCGGCGGGCTGCGCGCGGGCCTCGAAGGCGAAGCCGGCGACGGCGAGGGACATGAGGATGGCGAGCGCTCTCATCGTGAGCCTTCCTTTCGTCGGTCGGTGAACCGCGGAACCGGTCCCTCGACGGGGGACCCCTGGGCTACGCATGGTGTGACGCATCGTACAGGGGCGCTCGCCCCGCTTCCACGCGAAGCGGCGTCCCGGGTGCGGCGTCAGGCCGCAGCAGCCCGGCGGGGACCTTCCGGCGCTCCGCCGAGGAGGGCGTTCGCCGCGAAGGCCACCGCCACGGCGGCGATGCAGACGGCCGTCACCGCGCCCCAGCCCCGCCACTCCCAGGCGTATCCGGGCAGCACCGAGCCCAGCGTCCCTCCGAGGTAGTAAGCGGACAGATAGAGCCCGCTGGCGCTGCCCTTGGCCTCGCGGGCGGTGGTGTTGACGATGGCCGGCAGCACCGCCTGGGCGGTGAACTGGCCCAGCACCAGCACCACCAGCCCCAGCACCACCAGGGGGAGCGGCCGGGCCAGGGTCAGCGCCATGCCGGCCGCGGCCACCACCAGCCCGATCCCCACCAGCCGCCGCGGCGGGACGCGGCCCGAGAGGCGCCCCGAGGCCGCCGACATCGGCACGCCGGCGGCGTAGACCAGGTAGGTGCTGGAGACCAGCGCGGTGGAGAGACGGTGCGGCGCGCCGGTGAGCAGGTAGGGCAGGTAGGTGAAGATCCCGATCCAGCCGAAGAAGAGGGAGAAGCCGGCGAGGTAGGCGCCCAGCAGCGCCGGGTCGCGGAGGTGGCCGGCGAGGCCGCGGGTCGCGCCGCGGATGCCCTCTCCCCGCGTGCGCGGGATCGCGACCAGCCCGCGCGCCGCGATCGCGGCGGCGGCGGCGGTGAGGAGGGCGAAGAGCAGGAAGGCGGCGCGCCAGCCGTACCGGGCCGCCACCAGCCCCGAGCCGACGCGCCCCACCAGGCCGCCGACCACGCTGGCCCCGATGATCCCGCCCACCGCCGCGGCCAGGTCGCGGCGCGCGAAGCGGTCGCCGGCGTAGGCCACCGACACCGCGGTCATGCCCGGGACCAGCAGCCCCTGCAGCCCGCGCAGCGCCACCAGCGCGCCGAAGGAGCGCGGCAGCGCGCAGAGCGCCGTCGCCCCGGCGAGCAGCGCCAGGCTCGCCGCCATCACCGCCTTGCGCCCCAGGGCGTCGGAGAGCGGGCCGTAGAGGATCGAGGCCAGGGCGACGGCCAGCACCACCGCGGAGACGGTGAGCCCGGCGCGGGCCGGCCCGACGCCGAACTCGCGCGAGAGCTCGGGGAGGATGGCCTGCGTCAGGTACATGTCGGCGTAGCAGACCACCGTGCCGGCGTAGAGCGCCCAGCGCTCCGCGGGCCGGGACGGGGCCGGCGCGGGGGCGGCGGCCGATGACGCGGGCGTGGTCGGGCTCGGGGCCGTGGTCGGGCTCGGGGTCGGGCGGGGACGGCGCGGTCAGGCGAAGACGAGCAGCAGGTCCTCCTTCTCGACCGTGCCGCCCTCGGCGCACTTCACCTCGGCGACGGTCCCGTCGGCCCGCGCCTTCACGTTGGTCTCCATCTTCATGGCCTCGGTGACCAGCAGCACCTGCCCGGCCTTCACCGCCTCGCCCGGCTTCACCGCGATCTTGATCACCTTGCCCGGCATGGGGGCGCCGACGTGCCTGGGGTTCCCCCGGTCGGCCTTCTGGCGCGCGGCATCGTCCCGCGCCGCCGAATGGTCCCGCGCCGTGACGGTGCGCCCCTCGCCGTTCAGCTCGAAGTAGACCTCGCGGGTGCCGTCCTTCTGCAGCGGCCCCACCGTCACCAGCTTCACGAACAGCGTCTTGCCGGCCTCGATGTCGATGGCCACCTCCTGGCCCGGGGCCAGGCCGTGGAAGAACTGCGGGGTGGGGATCACCGAGGTGTCGCTGAACTCCTGGCGGTGGCGGTCGAACTCGGCGAAGACCGACGGGTAGAGCAGCCAGGAGGCGAGCGACCGGTCGTCCACCGCGTGGCCGACCCGCTCCTCCGCCCGGCGCCGCTCCGCCTCCAGGTCGGCCGGCTCCAGCAGCTCGCCGGGCCGGCAGGTGATGGGCTGCTCCCCCTTGAGCACCGCCTCCTGCAGCCCCGCCGGCCAGCCGCCGTGGGGCTGGCCCAGGTTGCCCTTGAGCAGCCCGACCACCGACTCGGGGAAGGCCAGGTCCTTGCCCTTCCGCACCACGTCCTCCGGCTGCAGGTCGTTCTTCACCAGGAAGATGGCCAGGTCCCCCACCACCTTGGACGAGGGCGTCACCTTGACGATGTCGCCGAAGAGCAGGTTCACCCGGTGGTACATCTCCTTGCACTCCTCCCAGCGGTCGAGGAGGCCGAGGCCGGCCACCTGCGGCCGGTAGTTGGAGTACTGCCCGCCCGGGATCTCGTGGTGGTAGACCTCGGCGGTGCCGCTCTTCAGCCCGGACTCGAAGGGCGCGTACCACTCCCGCACCGCCTCCCAGTAGTCGGCCAGCGCCTGGAGCCCGCGCACGTCCAGCCCCGGATCGCGCCCGGTGCCCGCCAGCACCGCGTTCAGGGTGTTCAGGTTGGGCTGCGAGGTGAGGCCGGAGAGCGAGGAGAGGGCCGCGTCCACCACGTCGACGCCGGCCTGGGAGGCCTCGAGCAGCGTGGCGCCGGCGAAGCTGGAGGTGTCGTGGGTGTGGAGGTGGATGGGGATCCCCACCTCCTGCTTCAGCGCCGCCACCAGCTTGCGGGCCGCGAAGGGCTTGAGCAGCCCGGCCATGTCCTTGATGCCGAGGAGGTGGGCGCCCATGCGCTCCAGCTCCTTGGCCAGGCCGACGTAGTAGGCGAGCGGGTACTTGTCCCGCTTCGGGTCGGTGATGTCGCCGGTGTAGCACATGGCCGCCTCGCAGAGCGCGCCGCTCCGGCGGATGGCCTCCATCGCCACCTGCAGCCCCCGGGTCCAGTTCAGGGCGTCGAAGACCCGGAACAGGTCGATGCCGGCGGCCGCCGCCTGCGCCACGAAGTGCTGCACCACGTTGTCGGGGTAGTTGGTGTAGCCCACGGCGTTGGAGCCGCGCAGCAGCATCTGGAAGAGGACGTTGGGCACCGCCGCCCGCAGCCGCGAGAGCCGCTCCCAGGGGTCCTCCCGCAGGAAGCGCATGGAGACGTCGAAGGTGGCGCCGCCCCACATCTCCAGCGAGAAGAGGCCGGAGGCCAGCCGGGCGGTGGCGGGGGCCACGGCGGTGAGGTCGTGGGTGCGCACCCGCGTCGCCAGCAGCGACTGGTGGGCGTCGCGCCAGGTGGTGTCGGTGACCAGCAGCCGCTCCTGGTCGCGCACCCAGCGGGCGAAGCCCTCGGCCCCCTTCTCCTGGAGGAGCTGGCGGGTGCCGGGCGGCGGCGGGCGCGCCAGGTCCACCCGGGGGAGGCGCGGGGCCCGCAGGCCGGCGGCGTCCAGCTTGCGGGCCACGCCCGGGGCCCCGTTCACCACCACCTCGCCCAGGTAGGCGAGCAGCTTGGTGCCGCGGTCCTGCTTGCGGCGCACCTGGGTGAGCCCGGGGTTCTGGTCGATGAAGCCGGTGTCGCAGTCCCCCGCCAGGAAGGTGGGGTGGGTGACCACGTTCTCCAGGAAGCCGATGTTGGTGCGCACCCCGCGGATGCGGAACTCCTGCAGGCAGCGGTGCATGATGCGCGCCGACTCGACGAAGGAGAGGCCCCAGCTGCTCACCTTCACCAGCAGCGAGTCGTAGTGCGGCGTGATCACCGCGCCGCCGTAGGCGCTGCCGGCGTCGAGCCGCACCCCGGCGCCGCCCGGGCTGCGGTAGGCCTTCAGCGTCCCGGTGTCGGGCGCGAAGCCGTTCTCCGGGTCCTCGGTGGTGATGCGGCACTGGATGGCGTGCCCCCGGACCTGGATGGCCGACTGCTCGCCGATGCCGAGCTCGGCCAGGGTCGCCCCCTCGGCGATGCGGAGCTGCGCCTGCACCAGGTTCCGCCCGGTGATCATCTCGGTGACGGTGTGCTCCACCTGGATGCGGGGGTTCATCTCGATGAAGTAGAAGCTCCCGGCCCGGTCCAGCAGGAACTCGACGGTGCCGGCGCTGCGGTAGCGGACCTGCCCGGCGATCTTCAGGGCGGCGGCGCAGATGGCCTCGCGCTGCGCCGGGGAGAGGCACAGGGCCGGCGCGAACTCGACCACCTTCTGGTGGCGGCGCTGGATGGAGCAGTCGCGCTCGAAGAAGTGGACCAGGTTGCCGTGGGCGTCCCCCAGCACCTGGACCTCGATGTGCTTGGGGTTCTCGATGTAGCGCTCCAGGAAGACGGTGGGGTCGCCGAAGGCCGCGGCCGCCTCGCGCCGCGCCGCCTCCAGCCCGGCCAGCAGCCCCTCCCGGTCGCGCGCCACCCGCATGCCGCGCCCGCCGCCGCCGGCCGCCGCCTTGATGATGATGGGGTAGTGGTGCTGGACCGCGAAGCGCAGCGCCTCCTCGTCCCGCTCGATGGCGCTCTCGGTGCCCGGCACCACCGGCACCCCGGCGGCCACCGCCGCGCGGCGCCCGGCCACCTTGTCGCCGAGCCGGCGCTGCATCTCGGCGGTGGGGCCGACGAAGATCAGCCCGGCCGCCTCCACCTTCTCGGCGAACTCGGCGTTCTCCGAGAGGAAGCCGTAGCCGGGGTGGATGGCGTCCACCTCGGCGCGCTTCGCCAGCTCGATGATCTCGTCGATGCCCAGGTAGGCGTCGATGGGCTTCTTGCCCATCCCCACCCGGTAGGCCTCGTCGGCCTTGTACCGGTGCAGGGAGAGCTTGTCCTCGTCGCTGTAGATGGCGACGGTGGAGATGCCCAGCTCGGTGGCGGCGCGGAAGATGCGAATGGCGATCTCGCCGCGGTTCGCGGCCATCAGCTTGCGGATCTTCTTGGGGGCCATGGGGGTGTGACAGGACAGCACACCGGGCGATGACTTGTCGAGTCATGGACGGATGGTGAAACCGGGCCGCCCCCGGCCCGCGGCCCGGGAGGGGGGACGGCGCGGGGGCGCGGGCCGGGCGGCTAGATGGAGGCGACCCGGAAGTCCTCGGGCCGGACCTCGTCGCCGGGGGACTCGAGGTGGCGCAGCGGGACGCGCCCGTAGAACGAGGCCCACAGCGTGTAGGTGCTGGGCGGGCCGACGAGGTAGTCGCAGCGGGCGAAGGCGTGGAGGTCCTCGATCAGGTGGCCCGGGCCGAAGGTCACCGGCAGCCCCTCGAAGAGGGCCGGGTCGAGCCGCTCGTTGGAGCAGACCAGGAAGGCCGGCCGCCGGCCGGGGAAGGCGCCGGCCAGCCGGCGCACCAGCGCGGCGTAGGCGCCGACCTCCCAGAAGTACCGGCCCCCGAGGTGGCCGGCGTAGTCGCCCCGGCGGACGTGCACGCCGACCAGGGGGCCGGGGCCCGCCCGCAGCGGCCCGACCACCTCCTCGACGCGCCGCAGGTGCTCCGGGAGCGGCGTGAAGTAGCGCCGGATGGCCTCGGCGTGGGCCTCCACCGCCCCGCTGCGGAAGTTCCAGCCCTCGAGGAGCAGCAGGCCGGCCCGGCGCGCCAGCGCCGCGAACTCCGGCCCGTCGAGCCGGTAGACGACGTGCGGGTCGCGCCAGACCACGGCGCGCACCCGCGGGCCCAGCAGGGGCACGCGCCGCAGGGTGGGGACGGAGAGGCGCACCAGCCGGTAGAGGGCGCGGCGCGCCCGGGGACCGTGCGGCAGGAAGGAGGGCCGCGCCGGGAAGCGGCACAGCAGGTCGTCGCGCGTGGCCGGAAAGTAGGCCGCGTACTCGAGGAACCCGGGGTTGGCCACCCGGTGGCCGTGCTCCAGGCCGGCGGCGACGAGGTGCGCCCCGTGGACGAGGCAGTTGGCGAGCTGCCCGGCCTTGTGGGCGTTCACGAGCACGGGGGCGCAGTCTCCCACGGATCGGCCCGGGCGCCAGCCGGGAACGGCCGGGCCGGCCCCCGGGGCGGCGGGCGCGGCGGCGATGGGTTAAGCTCTCGCCCTCGTGATCCGGGCAGGAGGAGATCGGCCGGCCGACCGGTGGGCGCTGCTCGACGGGCAGCTGCGCCTGCTGTGGCGGGCCATCGGGCTGGCCGCGCTGACGCTGCTCGGCTTCCGCCTGGCGCTGCTCGTCCACCTCGGCAAGGTGATCGGCGGCGCGCCCCGCGTCGACCTCTGGCGCGCCTTCGTCATGGGGAGCCGCTTCGACCTGAAGGTGGCCGCCATCCTCTTCGGGCCCCTCCTCTTCCTGCTGGGGATGGCGCGGGTCGCCGCCGGCCCCCGCGCCCCCGCCTGGGTCGCCGCGGCGCCCGTCGCCGCCGCGCTCGCCGGGCTCGCCGTCTGCGACGCGCTGGCCTTCGTGAACCACTTCTACTACGGGTTCTTCCGCTCCCCCATCAACCCGCTGATCTTCGGCTTCACCGAGGACGGGGCCGGGACGGTGATCGCCACCGTCTGGCGGGACTACCCGGTGCTCCGGGTGGCGGCGGGCATGGCTGGGCTGCTCTGGGCGCAGGGGTGGCTGCTGGCCGGCGGCCTTTCCCGGCGGCCCCTGGGACGGGCCCTGCGCACCGCCGCGGGGCTGGCGACCCTGGCGGCGGTGCCCTTCCTGGCCCGCGGCCGCACCGGCACCTTCCCGCTGCGCGACTTCGACCTGGTGGTCTCGTCCCACCGCTACGTGAACGACCTGGTGCCCAGCGGTCCCGAGGCGCTCTTCGTCGCCTGGCAGCAGAGCGACGAGGGGGCCATCTCCGGCGACGTCGGGGCCGGGCTGCGCCGCCTCGGCTTCGCCTCGCCCCTGGAGGCGGCGGCGGTCCTGGGAATCCGGGCCTCGAGCGAGGCCGAGCTGCTGCGGGCCCTCTACCCGGAGGTGCCGCCGGCGCCGGTGCGCCCGGCCCGCCCGCCGCACGTCGTGGTCGCGGTGATGGAGAGCTGGAGCGCCGACCTGCTGTCGCGCCAGGCGCCGGGGAACGACCTGCTCGGCCGGCTGGCCCCGCACCTGGCCCACGGCCTGCTCTTCCGCCACTTCATGCAGGCCGACGGCGGCACCGACGGCACGCTGGAGGCGCTGCTGCTCTCGACGCCCATCCGCCCCCTCACCTACGGCCAGTACGGCTACCGCACCTACGACACCTCGGTCGCCCTCCCCTTCGCGAAGGCCGGCTACCGCACCATCTTCGTCACCAGCGGCACCGGCGGCTGGCGCCACTTCGACCGCGTGCTGCCGCGCCAGGGCTTCGAGGAGTTCCACGACGAGCACGACGTCGAGGCGGCCTTCCCGGGGAGCCCGCGCCACACCTGGGGGGTCCACGACGGCCCCATGTTCGAGTACGCGGAGCGGCTGCTGCGGGAGGCCGACCGGAGGGGCCAGCCGGTCTTCATGGTGATCCTCACCACCAGCAACCACCCGCCCCACCAGGTGCCGGCCTCCTACACCCCGCGGCCGCTCGACCTCGCCGCCTCCGGGCCGGTGGCGGTGGACCCTCCGCTCGCGACGGCGATGCTCCGGACCACCCAGTACGCCTGCGACGCGCTGGGCGGCTTCCTCGACCGGCTGGAGGCCGACGGCCTCGCCGGCCGGACGCTGCTGGCCGCCTTCGGCGACCACAACATCCGGCGGCTCTACGAGTACCCCGAGGGGCGCGACGCCGACCGGCGCTACGGCATCCCCCTGCTGCTCCACCTGCCGCCGGCGCTGCTCGCCGGCCGGACGGTGGACACCGGCCGGTACGCCAGCCCGCGCGACCTCTTCCCGACGCTGGCGCCCTTCGCCATCCCCGGCCAGCACCTCTTCGCCTCGGGCCACGACCTGCTCTCGCCCGCGGACCGTCCGCGCGCGCTCGCCGAGTTCGAGCAGGTGCTCTCGGCCCAGGGGGCGGTGCTGGGGCTCGAGCACCCGGTCTTCCTGGGGCGCGCGGCCGACGGCTCCCTCTCGCCCTGCGAGGCCGGGCCCTGCCGCGCGCCGCTGGAGCGGCTGCTCGCCGAGGAGCGGGCCTACGTGGCGCTGCTCGACTGGAACATCCGGCGCCAGGCCCTGGCCCGGTAGCGGCCCCGGCGCGGGCCGCGTCAGCGCGGCGCCATCCCCCACCGCAGGAGGTCGGCGAGCCGCTCGCCGAGCTCGGCCACGCCGCCAGCCCGCTCCACCTGCCCGGAGAGCCGGCCGTCCACGATCAGCGAGGCGAAGCCGTGCACCGCCGACCAGTGGGCCACCGCCTGCTCGACCGGATCGCCCTCGCGCACCTGCCCCGCCCGCTGCGCCGCGGCGAGGGTCGCCACCACCACGTCGAAGGCCCGCTCGCCGGCGTCCCGCACCGCCGGGTAGCGCACCTTGTCGGCCACCTCCGGACCGAACATGAGCCGGAAGAGCTGCGGCCGCTCCTTCGCGGCCGTCACGTAGGTCCGGGCGATGGCGCGCAGCGCCGCCAGCGGGTCGCCCGCCCCGGCGACGGCGGCCCGGAGCCGATCGCCCAGGTCGGTGAGCCCCTGCTCGGCGACGGCGGCGAGCAGCGCCTCCTTGTCGGCGAAGTGGCGGTAGGGGGCGGTCTGGGAGACGCCGGCCAGGCGGGCCGCCGCGCGGAGCCCGACGCCGAGCGGGCCGTGCTGGTCGAGCAGGCGGCTCGCGGCCTCGAGGAGCGCCCACCGCAGGTCGCCGTGGTGGAATTTCCCCGGTTGTTTCGAGACCCTGCGCTTGCTGGAGGGCATGCCCGGCACCGGTCCCTTCCCCGCCGCGTGGCGGCCGCGACGCCATCATGACGATTTCGAGTTGACAGCGTCAACTCCAGATCCTAAGTTGACATCGTCAACGTCGCTCGACACCTGGGGAGCGGAGGTCCGCCGCCCGGGCGCGAGCCCGAAGCCGCCGCACCGGAGAATGCCATGAAGCTCGACTGGAATCGCCTCGCCGTCGCCGCCGCCGCCGCCGCCCTGTCCCTGCCCGCCCTCGCCGCCGAGCCCGCCTTCCGCTCCGCGGTGCGCGAGGACCCGACCTTCCCGGCCCTCGAGACCCCGGCGCCGGCCGTGGTCGTGGCGGCGCCGCGCCAGGTCGCGGCGCCCGACCTCACCGCCGCGGACTACGCCGGCACCGACCACCGCCTGGTGGTCCAGGGCCCGGCGGTGCTGGCGGCGCTGGACACCACCCGGCCCGACCTCGTCGGGAACGCCCCCGCCATCGTCGTCCCCGGCGTGGCGCGGGAGGGCTCGGCCGCCCGCGTCGCCGCGCGGTGACCGCGGCTAGCGGAACTCCTCGAGGACGGCCGCCAGGGCCTCGCGCGGCGGGCGCAGCCGCTCCGCCGGCAGCGTGGCCAGCGGCTCCTCGGGGAGCTGCAGCAGGTCGAGGAAGGTGGGCGCGTCCGGGTCCACCCAGAGCACGCCGGTGAGCACCTCGCCCCGGCCGTGCGACTCGGCGATGCGGGAGAGGGCCCGCACCTTGTCCCGCGGGTCGTAGTCCTCCTCCAGCTTGCGCAGCCGCAGGTGGGACCCGTCGTGCATCCGGACGTCGACGCTGGTCCCGGCGGCGTACTCCACGTCGATCTCCTCGAAGGACGGGACGAAGGAGATCTCGTGGAGCGGCTCGTCGTGGTCCTTCATGTAGCCGTAGGACTTGGTCGAGCCCTCGTGGTCGTTGAAGGTCACGCAGGGGCTGACGACGTCCAGCATGGCGGTCCCGCGGTGCGCCACCGCCGCCTTGAGCATGGCCGAGAGCTGCCTCTTGTCGCCCGAGAAGGAGCGGCCCACGAAGCTGGCGCCGAGCTGGATGGCCAGGGCGCAGGTGTCGATGGCCGGCAGCTCGTTCACCACCCCGGTCTTCAGCGTCGAGCCGGCGTCGGCGGTGGCGCTGAACTGCCCCTTGGTGAGCCCGTAGACGCCGTTGTCCTCCACCACGTAGATCATCGGCAGGTTGCGCCGCATCAGGTGGCTGAACTGCCCGAGGCCGATGGAGGCGGTGTCGCCGTCGCCCGAGACCCCCAGCGCCAGCAGCCGGCGGTTGGCCAGCACCGCGCCGGTGGCCACCGAGGGCATGCGCCCGTGCACCGCGTTGAAGGCGTGGGACCGGCCCATGAAGTAGGCCGGGCTCTTCGACGAGCAGCCGATGCCCGAGAGCTTGGCGACGCGCTCGGGGGGGACGCCCATCTCGAAGAAGGCGTCGAGGATGCGCTCGCTGATGGCGTTGTGGCCGCAGCCCGCGCAGAGGGTGGTCTTCGCGCCCTTGTAGTCGGCCAGCGCCAGCCCCAGACGGTTGGTCCGGGGGACGGCGGCCCGCGCCGCTTCGCTCATGAGGGGTCCTCCCGGCCGGCGATCTCGTCGGTGAGGCTGCGCGCGTCGAGCGGCAGCCCGGTGACGTGGGCCACCGGCCGCAGCCGCGGCAGCAGCTCCACGGGCAGCTCCAGCCGGAGCAGCTGGCCCAGCTGCCCGTCCCGGTTCTGGTCCACCACGTACACCCGGTCGTGCGCGGCGACGAACTCCCGCACCGCGTCGGCGAAGGGGAAGGCGCGCACCCGCAGGTGGTCGGTCTCGAGCCCCTTCTCCCGGCGCAGCTGGACCCGGCTCTCCTCCACCGCCCAGCGGCTGGTGCCGGCGGAGAGGATGCCCACCCGCGCCCCGCTCCCCGCGGCCTCCGGCTGCGGCATCGCCGCGCGGGCGCCGTCGATCTTCCGGGCGATGCGCCGGAGGTTCCGCTCCCAGTCGTCGGGCCGCTCCGAGTAGCGGGCCTGCTCGTCGTGGCCGGTGCCCCGGGTGAAGTAGGCCGCGGCCGGGTGATCGGTGCCCGGCAGGGTGCGCCAGCCGATCCCGTCGCCGTCCACGTCGGCGTAGCGGGCGAAGGAGCCCAGCTTCTCCAGTTGCTCGCGGGAGAGCACCTTGCCCCGGTCCGGCGGCCGCTCCGGGTAGGGGAAGGGATCGCTCGTCCAGACGTTCATGCCCAGGTCCAGGTCGCTGAGGACGAAGACCGGCGTCTGGAAGCGCTCGGCCAGGTCCAGCGCCTCGCCCGCCATGGTGAAGCACTCCTCCACCGACCCGGGGATGAGCAGGAGGTGGCGGGTGTCGCCGTGCGAGAGGTAGGCGGTGGAGAGCAGGTCGCCCTGCGCGGTGCGGGTGGGCATGCCGGTGGAGGGCCCGACCCGCTGCACGTCCCAGATCACCGCGGGGATCTCGGCGAAGTAGGCCAGGCCGGCGAACTCGCTCATCAGCGAGACGCCCGGACCGCTGGTGGCGGTCATGGCCCGGGCCCCGGCCCAGCCGGCCCCCACCACCATGCCGGCCGCCGCCAGCTCGTCCTCGGCCTGCACCACGGCGAAGGTCGCCTTCCCGTCCGGCCCCAGGCGCAGCTTGCGGGCGTAGTGGATGAGCGCCTCGGTGAGGGAGGAGGAGGGGGTGATGGGGTACCAGGCGACCACCGCGACCCCGCCGAAGATGGCGCCCAGCGCCGCCGCGGTGTTGCCGTCGATCACGATCTTGCCGCGGTTGGCGTCCATGCGCTCGACGCGCAGGGCCCCGGCCGCGAAGCGCCTCCCGGCGGCGTGGGCGTGGCCGGCGCGGGCCGCCGCCACGTTCAGCTCCACCGCCTTCTTCTTGCCCGCGAACTGCTTCTCGATGGCGCGCTCCACCTCGGCGAGGTCGATGCCCAGGAGCTGCGCCACCACCCCGACGTAGGCCATGTTGCGCAGCAGCTTGGAGAGCCGGGCGTCGCCGGTGACGGCGCGGACCAGGGCGTCGAAGGGCACGCCCAGGGCGGAGACGTCGTCGCGCAGGGCGCCGAGCCCGAGCGGCTCGTCGTAGACCACCACCGCGCCGGGGCGCAGGCCGGCGACGTCCTCGCGCGCCGACTCGGCGTTCATGGCGACGAGGAGGTCCACCTCCTTCTTGCGCGCCACGAAGCCCTCGGCGCTGGCCCGGATGGTGTACCAGGTCGGCAGCCCGGCGATGTTGGAGGGGAAGAGGTTCTTGCCCGAGACCGGGATGCCCATCTGGAACAGGGCGCGCAGCAGCACCGCGTTGGCGCTCTGCGACCCGGAACCGTTGACGGTGGCCACCTGGATGGAGAAGTCGTTGACGCCCATTTGGCCGCAGATCTAGCGGCCGGGCCTCCCCGGCGCAGGCCCCGGTGGGCCGTGCCCGCTCGTCCGTTTGGGGCGCGCCCCGGCCTAGATCAGGCCGTGGCCCACCATCGCCTTCGCCACCTTGATGAAGCCGGCGACGTTGGCGCCCACCACGTAGTTGCCCGGGGCGCCGAACTCCTCCGAGGTCTCGTAGCAGACCCGGTGGATGTTGCGCATGATCTCGCCGAGCCGCTTCTCGGTGTACTCGAAGGTCCAGCTGTCGCGGGTCGCGTTCTGCTGCATCTCCAGCGCGGAGGTGGCGACGCCTCCGGCGTTGGCGGCCTTGCCCGGGCCGTAGGCGATGCGGGCGTCCAGGAACACCTTGATGCCCTCGGGCGTGGTCGGCATGTTGGCCCCCTCGCCCACCGCGACGCAGCCGTTCTTCACCAGCAGCGCGGCGTCCTTGCCGTTGATCTCGTTCTGGGTCGCCGAGGGCATGGCCACCTGGCAGGGGATCTCCCAGATGTTGCCGCCCTCGACGTAGCGCGCCTGCTTGCGGTACCCGGCGTAGTCCTTGATGCGGCGCCGCTCGACCTCCTTGAGCTGCTTCACCAGCGCCAGGTCGAGGCCCTTCTCGTCCACGATCACGCCGTTCGAGTCGGAGCAGGCCACCACCGTGCCGCCCAGCTGGTGGATCTTCTCGATGGTGTAGATGGCCACGTTGCCGGAGCCGGAGACCAGGCAGCGCTTCCCCTCGAAGGAGTCCTTGCGGACCTTGAGCATCTCGTCGACGAAGAAGGTGGCGCCGTAGCCGGTGGCCTCGGTCCGGACCAGCGAGCCGCCGTAGTCCAGCCCCTTCCCGGTGAGGACGCCGGCCTCGTACCTCGAGGTGAGCCGCTTGAACTGCCCGAACATGTAGCCGATCTCGCGGCCGCCCACGCCGATGTCGCCGGCCGGCACGTCGGTGTACTCCCCGACGTAGCGCCAGAGCTCGGTCATGAAGCTCTGGCAGAAGCGCATCACCTCGTTGTCGCTCTTTCCCTTGGGGTCGAAGTCCGAGCCGCCCTTGCCGCCGCCGATGGGCAGGCCGGTGAGGGCGTTCTTGAAGATCTGCTCGAAGCCGAGGAACTTGACGATGCCGAGGTACACCGAGGGGTGGAAGCGCAGCCCGCCCTTGTAGGGCCCGAGCGCGCTGTTGAACTGCACCCGGAAGCCGCGGTTGATGTGCACCTCGCCCCGGTCGTCCTGCCAGGGGACCCGGAAGATGATCTGCCGCTCCGGCTCGGCGATGCGCTCGATGATCTTCCGGTCGGCGAACTCGGGGTACTTCACCAGCACCGGCCCGAGCGACTCCAGCACCTCGCGGAGGGCCTGGTGGAACTCGGTCTCGCCCGGGTTGCGCTGCAGGATCTTCTGGTAGATCGCCTCGAGCTTCTCGCTGAGCTGGGTGGCCATGCACGCTCCCCCGTGCCGGGCACGGGCTTGAAGTGGGTGGAGGGGACGAAGGGAGCAGTCTGCCCGATGAACGGGCAGCGTGACCCACTTTCGTGCGGACCTGCGGCAATATGAGATCG
>JAKAEO010000294.1 GCA_021818285.1 Myxococcales bacterium | reverse complement strand
GTGCCTCTTCGACGCCGGGCTGGGGAGCGACGAGGCCCAGGCGGCGCTGGACCAGGCCTTCGAGCGGCTGGGGCGCCACTACCGCGAGGTGCGCCGCATCATCGTGAGCCACGGCCACGTGGACCATTACGGCAACGCCCAGAACGTGGTGGAGCGGGCCGGCGGGGCGGTGCCGGTCTTCGCCCACGCCGCCGACGTCGGCAAGATGGCCGAGTCGGGGATGCGCTGGCGGGACCGGATGGCCCACTACGGCGCCTTCTTCCTGCGCCTGGGCGTGCCGCCCGAGGTGCTGGCGGCGCTGGCCGAGGAGGGGTCGCGGGGGCAGCGGCTGGCCCGGCGCATCCGCGAGGTGCGCGCCGCGGGCGAGGGGGAGCGGCTCCGCTTCCGCCACTTCGAGGCCGAGCTGCTCCACATGCCCGGCCACACCCCGGGGCTGCTCTGCCTGTGGATCCCCGAGCACCGGATCTTCGTCGCCGACGACCACCTGCTGGAGAAGGTCTCGCCCAACCCCATCATCGAGCTGGGGCCGGACGGCGAGGACGGCTTCTTCCAGCCGCTGGTGGCCTACCTGGCCTCGGTGCGGCGGCTGCGGGAGCTGGACGTGGAGCTGGTGCTCCCCGGCCACGGCCCGCCCTTCCGGAACCACCGCGCCGTGATCGACGCCCTCACCGGCTTCTACGCGCGCCGCCAGGCCCGCATCCTGGACCTGCTCGCCGGCGGGCCGCGCTCGCCCTACGAGGTGGTGACCGCCCTCTTCCCCCGGGCCCGCCCGGGCGACGCCTTCCTCACCCTCAGCGAGGCCTTCGCGAACCTCGAGGTGCTGGAGGCCCGCGGCGCGGCGGCGCGCGAGGAGCGCGACGGCAAGATCCTGTTCCGGCTGGCCGCCTGACGGCGCGGGGCTCGACCGGGCCCCCGGACCATGCCCCGCCGGGCGCGCGGCCGGCGCTTCTGCTAGAAAGGGCGGCCCGTGGCCGACCTGGCGCTGCTCCTGCTCACCGTCCTGTGGGGAACGACCTTCCTCCTGGTGAAGAACGCCCTGGCCGGCACCTCGGCCGGCCTCTTCCTGCTGCTGCGCTTCGGGCTGGCGGCGGCCGCGGTCGGCGCCGCCTGGGCCTGGCGGCGCGACCGGGTGACGCCCGGGCTGTGGCGCGACGGGCTCAAGCTGGGGCTGGCGATGGCCGCCGGCTTCGCCCTCCAGACCCTGGGGCTGCGCCACACCACCCCGTCCCGGTCCGCCTTCCTCACCTCGCTGGCGGTGCTCTTCGTGCCCTTCCTGGCGCGCTTCCTCTACGGGCGCCGGGTGCGGCCCTCCGCCTGGGTGGGCGTGGTCCTGGCCGTCGCCGGGCTGGGCTTCCTCTACCGGGAGGCCCTGACCGAGGCCGCTCGGCTCGGCGACCTCCTCACCCTGGGCTGCGCCGTGGCCTACGCCTACCAGATCGTCTGGACCGGCGAGTTCAGCCCGCGCCACCGGCTGGTGCCGCTCACCTTCACGCAGATCGCCGTCACCTTCGCCGCCTCGGCGCTGCTCCTGCCGCTCGAGCCGCCGCGGTTCGCCGGCGGGGCCGGGCTCTGGGCCACCGCGCTGTTCCTCGGCCTGGCGATGACGGCCGGCGCCTTCTTCGTGATGAACTGGGCGCAGCGCCACACCAGCGCGGTCCGGGCGGCGCTCATCTACTCGCTGGAGCCGGTCACCGCCTCGCTCTTCTCCTGGGCCTTCGGCGGCGAGGTGCTCGGCGCCTCGCACCTCTTCGGGGGCGGCCTCATCGTCCTCGGCGTGGTGGTCGGCGAGGTGGGGAACGCCCTGCAGGCGCGCTGGCGGCCCCTGTCAGCCGACTAGGTTAGAACCCCGGACATGGCCCGGGTTCCCATCGAGCTGCGCCGGGGGGAGCTGCACGTCCCCGGCAGCGGCCTCTGGCTCGACGCCCGCCGCCGCGCCCCCTGCGCCTTCGTCTCCCACGCCCACGGCGACCACATCGGCCGCCACGACCGGACCATCGCCACCCGCGCCACCCTGGCGCTCATGGAGCACCGGCTGGGCCGGCCCGGCAAGGGGGAGTGGCTGCCGGCCGGCTACCGCGAGCCCTTCGGCATCGGCGACCTCACCGTCGAGCTGTTCCCCGCCGGCCACGTGCTGGGCTCGGCGCAGATCCGCCTCTCCCGCGACGGCCACGCGGTGGGCTATTCGGGCGACCTCTGCCTGGAGCCGACCCTCACCGCCGAGGCGGCCGAGGTGGTGGAGTGCGACACCCTGGTGCTGGAGTCCACCTTCGGGGCGCCGCGCTACGTCTTCCCGCCCAAGGCCGAGGTGCTGGCCGGCGTGAAGCGCTTCGTCGACGACGCCCTGGCCGACGGCGCCGTCCCGGTGCTCTTCGGCTACGCCCTCGGCAAGGCGCAGGAGATCCTGAAGTTCCTCTCCGGCGAGGGCTACCCCTGCCGCGCCCACCCCATGGTCCACGCCGTGAACCGGGTCTACGAGGCCCAGGGCGTGGCGCTGCCCGGGGTCCGGCCGCTGGGGCCCGAGGGGCCGGCCCCGGGCGAGGTGGTGGTGGCTCCGCCCCACCTGGCCCGCAGCGCCGCCATCCTCCGCATCCGCGGCCGGCGCACCGCGGTGCTCACCGGCTGGGCGGTGGAGGGGAGCCGCTTCCGCTACCGCGCCATGGACGCCGCCTTCCCGCTCTCCGACCACGCCGACTTCCCGGCGCTGCTGCGCTACGCCCGGGCCACCGGGGCCCGCCGGGTCCTCACCGTGCACGGCCACGCCGCCGAGCTGGCGGCGGCGCTGCGGTCCCAGGGCATCCGCGCCGAGCCCCTCGAGGAGCGCCAGCAGCTCGAGTTGCTGTAGAAAGGGGCCGTGCTCGAGTTCAAGGTCTCCGCCGACGCCGCCGGCCAGCGGCTCGACAAGTACGTCCGGCGGGCGCTGCGCGACGTCCCGCTCTCCCACGTCTTCAAGATGCTGCGCACCCGCAAGGTGCGCGTGAACGGCCAGCGCGGGCGCGCCGAGCAGCTCCTGGCCGAGGGGGACCTGGTGGCGATCCGCGGCGACGGGGAGCGGCTGCTGGCCGCGCCCGCG
>JAKAEO010000293.1 GCA_021818285.1 Myxococcales bacterium | reverse complement strand
TGCCCGACCACCTCCGCGAGGGGTACGTGGACCCCCCGGCGGCGCCGGTCCCCGCCCCCTACCAGGCGGCCAGCACGCCGCCGCCGGTGCTGCGCCCCGCCGAGCCGCCGGCGCGCCCGGTCCCCGCCCCCCCGGTGGCGGCGCCGCCGCTCCGAGCCGCCGAGCCGCTCCGCGCCCCGCCCGGGCCCCCGGCGGCGGTCGCGGCCGCCGAGGAGCTGGTCGTGGACATCACCGATCTGGGCGGCACGCCGGCCCGGCCGCAGCTCTCGCCGCGCGAGGCCGCGCTCACCGACGCCATCGACAGGCTCTCCGGGACCGCCGATCACCCGGGCGGCGCGGCGGTGAAGGTGGCCGCCTCGATGGTGCGGCTGCTCATCAAGAAGGGCTACTTCACCGAGGTGGAGTTCCTCGACGAGCTGCAGAAGGGCTGAGGCCCCTCAGTTGAGCGTGCCCGGGACCGCCAGCGTGAAGGGGGCGATCTCGGCGTCGAAGCCGGCGCCGTCCTCCCGCTCCATCCGGTAGCTGCCGCGCATCGACCCGAAGGGCGTGCGCAGCACGCAGAAGCTGGTGTACTCGAAGCGCTCGCCCGGGGCGAGGCGCGGCTGCTGGCCCACCACCCCCTCGCCCCGGACCTCCTCGACGCCCCCGTTGGCGTCGGTGATGATCCAGTGGCGCGAGATGAGCTGCGCCGCGGCGCCGCCCTGGTTGGCGATGCGCACCGTGTAGGTGAAGAGGTAGCGGCGCGACCCCGGCGCCGACCGGTCGGGGCGGTACTCGCTCCGCACCTCGACGACGATGCCCTGGGTGGTGGCGGCCGGCACGCCCCACGATTATCGCGACCGGCCCGCCCGGCGCCAGGATCCGGCGGTGGGGGAGGGGTGGGCTGGAACCCGATCGGCGCGCTGGTGCATCATCAGCGATCCGGGGACCGCCCCGGGGAGGTCGCGATGGAGCCGAGGCTGGCGGAGATCCTGGAGCGGGTGCGGTCGGCCCGCGGGCGGGTGGTGGCGCTCACCGGCGCCGGCATCTCGGCCGAGAGCGGCATCCCCACCTTCCGCGGCGCCGAAGGCTACTGGGTGGTGGGCTCGAGGAACTACATGCCCACCGAGATGGCCACCCACGAGATGTTCGAGGCCCACCCGGGCGAGGTGTGGCGCTGGTACCTGATGCGCTTCGGCGTCTGCCGCCACGCCCAGCCCAACGCCGGCCACCACGCCCTGGCCGACCTGGACCACGCCCTCGGCGACCGCTTCCACCTGGTCACCCAGAACATCGACGGCCTCCACCTGCGGGCCGGCGCCACCCTGGCGCGGACCTCCCACATCCACGGCGACGCCGGCTGGGTGCGCTGCGCCAGCGCCTGCACCGGCGAGCTGTTCCCCATGCCGGACATGGGGGAGCGCGGCGAGGACACGCCCTTCACCGCCGCGGACCGCGCCCGGCTCTCCTGCCCGCGCTGCGGCGGCTGGCTCCGGCCGCACGTGCTCTGGTTCGACGAGTGCTACGACGAGGAGCACTACCGGATGCAGACGGCGCTGCGGGCCGCCGCCACCGCCGACCTGCTGCTGGTGGTGGGCACCAGCGGCGCCACCAACCTGCCGTCGCAGATCGGCGACATCGCCTGGCGGCGGGGCATCGCCATGGTGGACGTGAACCCGGAGGACAACCCCTTCGCGGCCCGCGCCCTCTCCATGCGCCAGGGCTTCGCGGTGCGCGGTGGCGCCGGCGAGCGGCTGCCGGCCATCGTCCGCGCCCTGGTGGACGGCTAGGCCGTCAGCACCACCCGGGCGATCTCGGCCGGGGCGCCCAGGCGGATGGGCGGGCCCCAGTAGCCGGTCCCGCAGGAGACGAAGATCTGGCCCCGCCGCTCCCCCTCGCGGTGGTGGTAGAGCCCCTTGAAGTACGGGAAGGCGGCCGCCACCAGCAGGCTCCAGGGCACGATCTGCCCGCCGTGGGTGTGGCCGGAGAGCTGCAGCTCCACGCCGGAGCGCACCGCCTCGGAGACGCCGCGCGGCTGGTGGGCGAGCAGGAGCAGGGAGCGGTCCGGGTCCTGGCCCCGGAGCGCCCGGCCCAGGTCGCTGCGGTGGCGCGGCGGCGCGCTCCAGTCGTTGACCCCGGCCACGTCGAGGGTGGCGCCGCCCGGGGCGGCGTCGCCGACGGTCACCCGCTCGTTCTGCAGGGTGCGGATCCCGTAGCGCCGCAGCTCCTCGATCCAGCGGGCGTACCCGTCGGGCGGGGCCGCGTAGTACTCGTGGTTCCCGGTGACGAAGAGGACCCCGTAGCGCGCCCGCAGCCCGGCCAGCGGGGCGGTGGCCTCGCGGAGCTGCTCGACGCTCCCGTCCACCAGGTCGCCGGTGATGGTCACCAGGTCCGGCTTCATGCCGTTGGTCAGCTCGACCACGCGGCGGACGTGCCTCTCGCCCACCGTGGCGCCGACGTGCAGGTCGCTGATCTGGGCCACGGTGAGCCCCGAGAGCGCCCGCGGCAGCCGCTCCAGCCGCACCGGCACGTCGTGGAGCATGGGGTCGGAGACGGCGGTGTAGAAGCCCAGCGAGGTGGCCCCGCCCGCCGCCAGCACCGCCGTCCCGGCGGCGGCGCGGGCCAGGAAGACCCGCCGCTCCGGGTCGGGCGGCGCGGCCGCGCCGTGCCCCAGCGCCAGCACCCAGCCGGCGGCGGCCGCCGCCAGCCGGACGGCGTCGGTGGCCACCAGCGCCACGAAGAGCAGGAAGGAGGCGCCCAGCCAGACGAAGACCGCCGAGACCGCCAGCCGCACCGCCTGCGAGGGGTGGAGCCGCCAGGCGAACATCCCGGCCGGCACCGAGGCCGCCGCCAGCGCCAGCAGCACCGCCAGCATCCGGCGCCAGGGCTCGCCGAGCTGCGGGTCGCGCACCAGCCGCGCCCACAGGTAGAAGTGCATCCCGCCGACCAGGGCGGTGGCGACGAGGACGAAGAGCGCGATGGAGCCGAGCCGCGACACGACGGGGAGCACTCTAACGGCGCCGGGCCGCCGCCGCCACGGCCGCGCGACGGGCGCGGGGCGCCCACCCGGGCGCCCCGCGGTCCGGCGCGCCGCG
>JAKAEO010000072.1 GCA_021818285.1 Myxococcales bacterium | reverse complement strand
TAGGCGCCCAGGGTCCACCAGTCCCGCAGGACGTGGCCGAGGCGATCCACCCCGTACGTCTCCCGGTCGAGCTCGGCGGCGAGCCGCCGCGCCGACCCGTCGGCGCGCGCCCAGGCCTGCGTGTCGAGCGCCCGGATGAGCCCCCACCAGGCCAGGGCCAGGACGGCGCAGAGCAGCAAGGCCGCGAAGGCCAGGATCTGCCGGAACAGGTGGCGGCTGATGCGCGCGGTCGGGCCCCCGCGGGTCATCCCCGCAGGGTACTGCACCCTGCCGGGACGGGGGTACTCCCGGTCGTCCGGGCGGGAGTTCACCGGCCGTTTGCGCGGAAGGCGGTCGCCGGTCGAGAGGACGCGGCGCGCGGGTCAGCCGCTGCTTAACCTCTCTTCCGTGCTCCGCCTCGACGACCGGTACACGCTCGACGAGGGGCGGGTCTTCCTCACCGGCGTCCAGGCCCTGGTCCGCCTCCCGCTCGAGCAGGCGCGGCGCGACCGGGCGGCCGGGCTGCGGACCGGCACCTTCGTCACCGGCTACCCCGGCTCGCCGCTCGGCGGCTACGACCTGGCGCTGGCCCAGGTGCGCCACCTCCACGGGGCGCACGGCCTCGTCCACCGGCCGGCCGGGAACGAGGAGATGGCCGCCACCGCCCTCATGGGCACGCAGCTGCTCGACCGGTACGAGCACTCCCGGTACGACGGGGTGGTGGGCTTCTGGTACGGCAAGGGGCCGGGCCTGGACCGGGCCGGCGACGCCGTCCGCCACGGGAACTACGCAGGCACCAGCGCCCACGGCGCCGTGGTGGTGCTCTCCGGCGAGGACCACGAGGCGAAGAGCTCGACCATGCCCTTCGGGCAGGAGCACTACTTCGTCCACGCCGCCATGCCGGTGCTCCACCCCGCCTCGGTGGCCGAGTTCCTGGAGCTGGGGCGCCACGCGGTGGCGCTGTCGCGCTACTCGGGCCTGTGGGTGGCGATGAAGCTGGTGGGCCAGCTCTGCGACGGCGGCGAGTCGGTGGAGCTGGACCCGGCGCGGCCGGCGGTGGTGCTGCCCGACTTCGCCGTGGACGGGCGCCCCTTCGCCAAGCGCCAGTACCACCGCTTCTTCCCCGGCGAGACGGTCGAGACCGAGCGGATCCTCCACGCCGAGCGGCTGCCGGCGGCGGTGGCCTACGCCCGCGCCAACCGGCTCGACCGGGTGGTGGTGGGCTCGCCCCGCGACCGGCTGGCCCTGGTCGCCGCCGGGAAGAGCTGGGCCGACCTGCGCCAGGCGCTCGACGACCTGGGGCTCGACGACGCCGCGCTCTCGGCCGGCGGCGTGCGGCTGGTGAAGCTGGCGCTCATCCACCCGCTCGACGCCCGCTTCGCGGCCGAGGCCCTGGGCGGGATGGAGCAGGTGGTGGTGGTCGAGGAGAAGCGCTCCTTCGTGGAGGCGGCGCTGCGCGACGCCCTCTACGCGCTCCCCGCCCGTCCCCGGGTGCTGGGCAAGCGGGACGCCCGCGGCGAGCCGCTCTTCCCGGAGCACGGCGGGCTGGACGCCGACCTGGTGGCCGAGCGGCTGGCGCCGCTCCTGCTCGCGCTCCCCACCGGGCGCTCCGACCGCGTCGCGGCGCGCCTCGCCGGGCTGCGCGCGGCCCGGGGGCGCGAGCTCCCGGCGCTGCTGCGGCGCACCCCCACCTACTGCAGCGGCTGCCCCCACAACGTCTCCACCCGGGTGCTGCCCGGGCAGGTGGCCTGGAGCGCCCCCGGCTGCCACGTCTTCGCGACCGCCATCGAACAGCCGGAACGGCACGCCGACGCCACCTTCCAGCTGGGCGGGGAGGGGCTGGCCTGGATCGGGCTCGCCCCCTTCACCGACCGCAAGCACGTCGTCCAGAACCAGGGGGACGGCGCGCTCTTCCACTCCAGCTACCTGAACATCCGCTTCGCCGTCGCCGCCGGGGCGAACCTCACCTTCCGCATCCTCTACAACGGGGCGGTGGCCAACACCGGGGCCCAGGCGCCGGTGGGGCAGCGCGACGTCCCCACCCTGGCGCGGCTGCTGGCGCTCGAGGGGGTCGCGCGGATCGCCATCGTGGCCCGCGACCCGGGCCTCTACCGGCACGCCGGCCTCCCGGCGGTCGCCCGGGTGCACGCCCGCGAGGAGGTGGACGAGGTGCTGCGGGAGCTGGAGGCCACCCCCGGGGTCACCGTCTTCCTCTACGACGGCGAGTGCGCCAACGAGCGGCGCCGCAAGCAGAAGCGGGGGCTGCGCCCCGCCCCGAGCCGCTTCGTGCTGGTGAACGAGGAGGTCTGCGAGAACTGCGGCCACTGCGGCCAGGTGGCGAACTGCATGTCGCTGCAGAAGGTGGAGACCGAGCTGGGCCCCAAGACCTTCGTCCACCAGTCGAGCTGCAACCAGGACCAGCTCTGCCTGGGGGGCGACTGCCCGGCCTTCGTGACCGTGGAGGTGGAGGGGGGCGGGCTCCGCAGGCCCACCCCGCCGCCGCCGGCCGAGGGGCTGCTGCCGGCTCCCGCCCTGCCGCGCCTCGACCGGCCCTACCGCATCCTCATCCCCGGCATGGGCGGCACCGGCGTGCTCACCGTCAGCGCGCTGCTCAGCCAGGCCGCGCTGCTCGACGGCCACGAGGTGCTGAGCTACGACCAGACGGGCGCCGCCCAGAAGTGGGGCGCGGTGCTCTCCAGCGTGACCGTGGCGCCGCGCGGGCAGGGCGCCCGCGCCAGCCGGGTGGGGCTGGGGCAGGCCGACCTCTACCTGGCGCTCGACCTGATGGCCGCCGCCGACCGCGCCAACCTGGCGCGCTGCCGGCCCGGCCACACCGCGGCGCTCCTCCACACCAGCCTTCTCCCCACCGGCGAGATGATCCGGGACGTCCGGCTCGACCCGCAGGCCGGCCGGATGGAGGAGGCCATCGCCGCCGCCTGCGATCCGGAGCGCACCGTGCGGGTGGAGGCGCGCCGGCTCGCCGAGGCCCTCTTCGGCGACTGGCTCGCCGCCAACGTCTTCGCGCTGGGGGCGGCCTGGCAGGCCGGGCTGCTGCCGGTCACCGCAGGCTCCCTGGAGGAGGCCATCCGCCTGAACGGCACCGGCGTGGAGCAGAACCTCCAGGCCTTCCGGCAGGGGCGGCTGTGGCGCCACGACCCGGCCCGTTTCGAGGCCGCCCTGCGGCCGCCGCCGCCCGGCTACCCGGAGCGCGTCGAGCGGGAGGGGAGGGAGCTGGGGGCGCTGCGTCCCGGCTTCGTGGCGCTGCTCCGGCGCTGCGACGGGCTGCCGGAGGAGGAGCGGTCGCTGCTCCCGGTCCGCGTCGCCGGGCTGATCCACCACCAGGACCTGGCGCAGGCGGAGCGCTACGTCGAGGCGGTGCTCGACGTCTTCCGGCGCGAGCGCGCCGCGGTGGGGCCGCGGGCCGAGCCGCTCGTCACCCGCCGGGTGATCCGCGGGCTCCACCAGCTCATGGCCTACAAGGACGAGTACGAGGTGGCGCGGCTGCACCTCCACGCCGGCATGGCCCGGCGGGCCCGCGAGGCCTTCACCGGCACGGTGCGCATCCACTACCACCTCCACCCGCCGTTCCTGCGGGCCCTGGGCGTGGAGCGGAAGCTGCGGCTGGGGAGCTGGTTCGACGCCGCCTTCCGGGCCCTGGCGGCGCTGAAGCGGCTGCGCGGGACGGCCCTCGACCCGTTCGGGCGGAGCCGCGCCCGGCGGCTGGAGCGCCAGCTCGTCGCCTGGTACCGGACCTCCCTCGAGGCCGCGCTGGAGCGGCTCGGGCCGGACACCCAGGCGCGGGTGGCGGAGCTGGCGGCGCTCCCCGACGAGGTCCGGGGCTTCGAGAGGCTCAAGGAAGAGGGCGCGGCCCGGGCCATGGGACGCGCCGAGGCCATCCTGCGCGAGCTGCGCGAGACCGGGGCGAGGGCCGCCGCGTCCTGAGGGGGGAACGGAGATGTCCACGACCACGGAGCTGCTGCTCGCCGCCGGGCTGCCGTCCGCCGACACCGCGCGGCTCACCGTCCTGCGGACCGCGCCGGGCGGGGAGCTGGATCGGGACTGGGCGGCGCTGCGGCCCGGCCTCGCCGCCGCCGGGGAGCTGCTGCGCCGGCTGCCGCCCCGGCCCCGCCGCTCGGCGGCGGAGCAGGCGGCGGCCTCCTCGCTGCTCGCCGAGGGCCGGGCGGCCCGCGACGCCTTCCTGCGCCGCCACGCCGGCGCCGTCTACGGCCGGCTCACCGCCGGCCGGACCCGCCTGCTGCGGATGGTGGAGCTGGCCTGGGAGGCGGCGCGGGAGTACCCCGGCCTGGTGCCGACCGAGGCCGAGGTCCGGGAGGAGCAGCGCAGCCCGCAGATGGAGCAGGACGGCCGGCAGATCGACCAGGGGCTCTTCTTCTCCCACGTCCTCGCCGATCGGGCGAGCGGCCTGCACCTGCTCCACGCCATGACCCGGCCCACCCCGGCGGCCCTGGACCTGCTCCCCAGGCTGCGCCAGGAGGGCCGGGTGGAGCTGCCCTGCGCCACGCTGGAGCGGCAGGGGCGCACCGGGCGAATCACCTTCCACCACCAGGCCTGGCTCAACGCCGAGGACGACGAGAGCGAGGAGACCCTGGAGGTGCTCGCCGACCTGGTGCTGCTCGACGAGGACCTCGACGTGGGGGTGCTGCGCGGCGCGCCGATGACCAAGGCCAAGTACGCCGGCCGGCGGATCTTCGGCGCCGGGATCAACCTGACGCAGCTCTACCACGGCCGGATCTCGCTGGTCCGCTTCATGCTCCAGCGCGAGGCCGGGGCGCTCGCCAAGATCTACCGCGGCCTGTCCGGGCCGGAGGTCGACGACGGCGACCTCGAGGATCGGCTGGAGAAGCCCTTCATCGGCGCCGTCGACGGCTTCGCCATCGGCGGCCACTGCCAGCTCCTGCTGGTGCTGGACCGGGTCATCGCCCAGCGGGACGCCTACTTCAACCTGCCGGCGCGCAAGGAGGGGATCATCCCGGGCGTCGCCAACCTGCGCATGCCCCGCTTCCTGGGGGAGAAGGCGACGCGCCAGGGCATCTTCTTCAACCGGGACTTCCCCGCCGACAGCCCGGCCGGCGCCCTGCTGGTGGACGAGGTGGTGGACGGCGAGGCGGCGATGGAGGCCGCGATCGCCCGGTCGGCGGCGGAGATCACCAGCGCCGGCGTCACCAGCCTGGTCGCGAACCGGCGGGCGCTGCGGGTCGGGGCCGAGCCCGTCGACCTCTTCCGCCGCTACCTGGCCACCTACGCCCGCGAGCAGGCCTGGTGCATGTACAGCCCGGCGCTCATCGACAACCTGGTGCGCAACTGGAACGCGCACCAGCGGAGGATCTGAGGGCGCGCCCCGGCGGCGCCGGGCGGCGCGCCGCCGGCCGGGCGAGACCCCGGGGGAAGACGGGGCCCGCGCCCGGAGTTGCACCGACAGGGACGCTCGCCGCCCAGGGGGAACGCACCATGGAATCGCCGCTGCCGCCGTCGCCGGAGTCGCCGCGCACCAACCTGACGCCCGCGAGCCGGGCCCCCCGCGTCGTCGCCGCGATCGTGCTCCTCGCCGCGGCGGCGGGCGCCTGGTGGTGGTGGCGCGGCCGGAGCGCGCCGCCCCCGGCCCCCCCGCCCGCACCGGCCGCGGCGGCGCCGGCCCCGGTCGAGGCCCCTCCCTCCACCGCCCCGGTGGCCCAGCTCCCGGCCGACCGGGTGCGCGCCCTGCTCGAGTCCCTTTCCGCCGACGCGCGGTACCGCGGGTGGCTCGCCGCCGGGGACTGGATCCGCCGCTGGGCGGTGGTGACCGACAACCTGGCCCTGGACGACTCGCCCCGGAAGCAGCTCCCCTTCCTGGCGCCGGCGAAGCCGTTCGCGGTCGAGGAGTCGGGAGGGAGGACGGTCGTCTCCCCGGCGTCCTACCGGCGTTACGACGGCTTCGCCGGGGCGGTGGCCTCGATCGACGCCCGGGCGGCGGCCGCGGCCTACCGGGAGCTGCACCCCTTGCTGGAAGCGGCCTGGCGGGGGCTGGGCTACCCGCAGGGGAGGCTCGACGAGGTCACCGCCCGCGCCCTGCACCGCCTGGAGGCGGCCCCGGTGCGGGATCACCCTCCCGAGGTGGTGAAGGGCAAGGCGGACGTCTGGCACTACACCGACGCGGCCCTCGAGGAGCTCGGGCCGGTCGAGAAGCACCTCCTCCGCATGGGCCCGCGCAACACGCGGCTCCTCCAGGCCAAGGCCCGCGAGATCCGCGAGGCGCTCTCCCTGCGCTGAGCGGCCCTGCCCCCGCGCCGTGGCCCGCCGGTCCCGGGCTCCTCGCCGGGGCGGGATCAGCCGGTGGCGGTGGAGGCGCGCTCCCCGGCCTGGCGCGCCCGGTTGTAGCGGATGGAGTGCCAGAGCGAGAGGCCGATGAAGGCGGCGCCGATGAGCCCGGTGAGGGCCTCGGGGACGTCCACCACCGTGCCCACCAGCATGAGGAGCGCCAGCGCCCCGATGGCGTAGAAGGCGCCGTGCTCCAGGTAGCGGTAGGAGGCGAGCGTCCCCTTGTCCACCAGCATGACCGTCAGGCTGCGGACGAACATCGCGCCGATGCCCAGGCCGATGGCGATGACGAAGAGGTTGTTGGTGAGGGCGAAGGCGCCGATCACGCCGTCGAAGCTGAAGCTGGCGTCGAGCACCTCGAGGTAGAGGAAGCTCGCGGCGCCGGCCCGGTGGAGGAGCTTCATCCGGTCGGGCCCGGCCTCCAGGGCCGTGCCGACGCCGTCCACCGCGATGTAGGTGACCAGCCCGAGGATGCCGGCCACCAGGAACTGCTCGCGGCCGCCGTGGACCAGGCGCGAGAAGCCCCACACCGCCAGCATCATGATGCCCAGTCCCGCCGCCTCCACCTTGCCGAGCAGCGCCAGGCGCTTCTCGACGGCGGCGAGCCAGTGGACCTCCTTCTCCTGGTCCAGGAAGTACTTCAGGCACACCATCCCCAGGAACGACCCGCCGAAGGCCCCCAGCACCTCGTGGGCGCTGGTGAGGATGCGGGCGTACGCGGCGGGCTCCAGGGCGGCCAGGCGCACCGCCTCGAGCGGGCCGATCTGCGCCACCACGCTGACCACGACCAGCGGGAAGACCAGGCGCATCCCGAAGACGGCGATGGCGATGCCCCAGGTGAGGAAGCGGTGGCGCCAGACCGGCGTCATGTCCCGCAGCACCGTGGCGTTCACCACGGCGTTGTCGAAGGAGAGGGAGGTCTCGAGGACCGCGAGCACCGCCACGATGAAGACGGTGCGGGCGACGCCCGCCGGCGAGCGCTCGTCGTAGAGGCCGACCGCCGCCCCGAGCAGCAGGCCGACGGCGGTGACGGCGATCGAGCCTCCGAAGTACTGGCGCGCCGGCTTCATCGGTTCCCCGGGCCTCCCGGCGCGCGGCCCGGCCGCCGTCCGCGGGCATGATGCTACGCCGCGGCGCGGCCGCGCAATCGCCGCGCCGCCGGGCGGCGCCGGGCGTCAGGCCTCGGCGCTGCGGACGTACTCGAAGTCCACCGGGCGTCCCTTGATGCCCTGGCGGGGCGGGGCCAGCCAGCCCGCCATCCGGCCCGGCGCGGTGACCGGCGCGGTCATCAGGCCGCGGACGTGGGCCCGGTCGGCGTCGCCGGGGAGCCAGGCCGCGACCCCGGCGTGCCAGTCGGCGTCGCGGATGAGCTTCCCGGCGGGGTCGAAGCGGCTCTCGCCGTAGACGCCGATCTTCCGGTGGAAGCGGCGGCTGGGCAGGGTGAGGCGGAAGGGGACGCCGGCCGCCTCGATGGCCTTGTTCCAGCGATCCACGCCGCGCTGGCAGTCCTCGATGTAGGCGTCGCGCACCACCTCGTTCATGGCGTTGCGCATGGGGACCTCCTCGCGGACCAGCGCGCCGTCCCGGGGGACCTCCAGCCCGTAGCTGCCGGTGAGGGCGACGTGGTCGGGGTAGTCGTCCTCCTTGGCCCGGCCCTTGATGCCGGTGGAGAAGAAGGTGGCGGCGTTGGAGGAGATCTCGCCGCCGAAGAGGTCCAGGGAGACCGAGAACCAGAGGTTCAGGTAGCGCTGGATGGTGGGCAGGTCGATGACGCCGAGCCTGCGGAGGTCGTCGGGGTGGTCCTTGCCGCTCTCCTTCATCACCTGGGCGGTGCGCTCCACCGCCCGGAGCACCCCGGTCTCGCCCACGAACATGTGGTGGGCCTCCTCGGTGAGCATGAAGCGGGTGGTGCGCGAGAGCGGGTCGAAGGCGCTCTCCGCCAGCGCCAGCAGCTGGAACTTCCCGTCCCGGTCGGTGAAGTAGGTGAACATGAAGAAGGAGAGCCAGTCCTCGATGGGCTCGTTGAAGGCCCCGAGGATGCGCGGCTTGTCGGCGTCGCCGCTGCGCCGGTTGAGCAGCTCCTCGGCCTCCTCACGGCCGTCGCGGCCGAAGTAGGAGTGGAGGAGGTAGACCATGGCCCAGAGGTGGCGCCCCTCCTCGACGTTCACCTGGAAGAGGTTGCGCAGGTCGTACTGGCTGGGGCAGGTCCGGCCCAGCAGCCGCTGCTGCTCGACGCTGGCCGGCTCGGTGTCGCCCTGCGAGACCACGATGCGCCGCAGGGCGTTGCGGTACTCGCCCGGGATCTGCTGCCAGGCCGGCTCGCCCATGTGGTCGCCGAAGCCGATCCTCCGGTCCGGCACGGCGTCGGCGAGGAAGATGCCCCAGCGGTAGTCGGGCATCTTCACGTAGTCGAAGTGGGCCCAGCCGTCCGGCTCGACGCTCACCGCGGTGCGCAGGAAGACCCGGTCGGCCTGGAAGCCGGCGGGCCCCATGTCCTGCCACCAGCGCAGGAAGCTGGGCTGCCAGGCCTCCAGCGCGCGCTGCAGCCGCTTGTCGCCGCCCAGGTCGACGTTGTTCGGGATCTTCTCGCCGCCGATGGTGGACATGTCTAGCACCGCCTCCAGTCGAACTCGGGCCGCTCGGGCTTGCCGTACAGGGTGAGGGCGCCCCGGTCGCCGACGGCGTTGGGGCGCTGGAAGATCCAGTTCTGCCAGGCGGTGAGCCGGCCGTAGATCTTGGTCTCGGTGGTCTCCGGGCCGGCGAAGCGCAGCGAGGCCTCCATGCCGGTGAGGGCGTCGGGCGACATGCTGGCCCGCTCCTCCAGCGCGAGGCGCACCTCGTCCTCCCAGTCGATGTCGTCGGGGGCGAAGGTGACGAGCCCCAGCTCCAGCGCCTCCCGCGGCCCGACGGGCCCGCGCGCCGCCATCACCGCCGCGGCCCGCGCCGGGTCGGCGAGGAAGCGGGACTGGAGGCGGGAGAGGCCGTTGGGCATGGCCAGCGCCCCGGCGTTCAGCGGCGAGGTGGCCAGCGCCGGCGGCCGCTCCGCCGCGTCGCGCATGTAGATGCGGTCGCTGGCCAGCGCCAGCTCCAGCAGCGAGCCGGCGAAGCAGGAGCCGGGCTCCACCAGCGCGAAGAAGCTGCGCGAGGTGAGGTCCATCCGCTTCAGCACCCGCTTCATGTGGGCGCGGACCTCGCGGACCAGGCCGTCCTCGCGGTGGGCCTCGAGCATCCGGTCCACCGCCAGGACCGCGTCGGCGGAGCCCTCGGTCCGGACCGCGACCACGCCCACCGACGGGAAGTTGAAGCGCAGCTCCAGCAGCGCCGCGTCCAGCTCGCGGAAGGCGCGCAGCGCCCAGGCGCCGGCGCCGGCCCGGGCCAGCTCCGCGGGCGTGGCCGGCTCGTCCCCGCCGGGGGCCCGCACCGTGAGCCGGGCGACGCGCGCCGCCGGGTCCACCGCCAGGGTGACGAAGCGGAAGGCGACGCCGCCGGCGGAGCGCTCGCCCCCGAGCGGCGCCAGCTCCACCGCCGGGAAGGGGCGTCGCGTGCTGCGGGCCGCCATCGCCCCGGCGCGGCGCCGCACCGCCTCGTCGAAACGGGCCCGCGGCGGCGCCTCGTCCACCAGGCCCCACTCCACCGCCCGCTTGCCGCGCACCCCCTCGGCCACGGTGGAGAAGACGTCGGCGAGGTCGCGCCGCACCTTGCGCTTGTCCACCAGCCGGGTGAGGCCGCCGGTGCCGGGCAGGACCGCGAGCAGCGGCGTCTCCGGGAAGCTGACGACGCTGGAGCCGTCCTCGGCCAGCACGATCTCGTCGCAGGCCAGCGCCAGCTCGTAGCCGCCGCCGCTGGCGGTGCCGTTCAGCGCCGCCAGGGTGGGGATGCCGCTGTCGGCGGCCAGCTCCTCCAGCCCCACCCGCGTCTCGTTGGTGTACTTGCAGAAGTTCACCTTGAAGCCGTGGCTGGAGCTGCCCAGCATCCGGATGTTGGCGCCGGCGCAGAAGACGCGGTCCATGGCGCTGGTCACCACCAGCGCCCGCACCCCGGGGTGCTCGAAGCGCAGCCGCTGCAGGGCGTCGGCCAGCTCGATGTCCACCCCCAGGTCGTAGGAGTTCAGCTTGAGGGCGTAGCCGTCCGCGGAGGTGGCGGGGCGCAGCCCGCCGGCCTCGTCCACCTTCATGAGCAGCCGGGCGACCGGCGGGTCGCCGGGCCGGGGGAGCTCCAGCTTCCAGTGGCGGTAGCGGGAGGGGTGGGTCTCGAACCGGATCGGCTCTTCGCGGGCGGTGGCGTGGGCCATGGCCGGGGAATAACGGTCCGGCCGCGCCGCGCACCCCGGCCTGCGGCGCCCGCCCCAAAAAGGACGCAAACCGGTACCGGAATACCCATTCAGCCGGCGGGCGGGACCGGCTCGTCGGGCAGGTCGGGCGGCGCCACGCCGCCGATGCCGAGCCGGTCGGCGATGGGCGCCTGGGCGGCGATGACCAGCGCCACCAGCTCGGGGAGGGGCATGCCCACCAGCTCCGCCCCGCGCCGGATCTCGCCGCGGTCCACCGAGCGGGCGAAGGCCTTGTCCTTCATCTTCTTCACCACCGACTCGGGCGGGAGGTCGCGGACGCTCTTCGAGGGGCGCACCAGCGCGCAGGCGCCGACGAAGCCGGAGAGCTCGTCGGCGGCGACGATGGCCCGCTCCAGCGGCGACTCGGGGACGATGCCGGTGTAGGGGGCGTGGGCCCCGACGCCGCGGACCAGCGGCTCCGGCCAGCCGCGGGCCCGCAGGATCTCCATCCCCTTCCAGACGTGCTCCTCGGAGGTGGGGTGGCGCTCGTAGTCGAAGTCGTGCAGCAGCCCGACCAGGCCCCACAGCTCCAGCTCGGCCGGGTCGGCGACGCCGGCGCGGCCGGCCAGGGCCCGCATCGAGGCCTCCACCGACAGGGCGTGGCGGCGGAGCGGCGGGGTCTTCGTGTACTCGCAGAGCAGCGACCAGGCGGCCGCGCGGGAGGGGAGGGTCATGCGCCGGAGGATAGCGCCGTCCGGCGCCCGCCGCCCGGCCTCCGGCTACTGCAGCACCACGCCGGTCTGGGCCAGCTCGGCCTGCAGCGGGGCGATGGCCCGCGCGAACTCCGGCATCCACTTCTCCGGCACCGGGGCGTCGCGCGGCAGCTTGAGCTGGAGCGGGTTCACGAAGCGCCCGCCGCGCAGCACCGCGTAGTGGAGGTGCGGGCCGGTGGCGAGGCCGGTCCGGCCGGTGGCCCCGATCACCTGCTTCTGCGCCACCTGCTGGCCGACCTTCACGGCGATCGCCGAGAGGTGGCAGTACTCGGTGGCGAAGCCGTTGCGGTGGCGGAGGGCCACCATCTTGCCGCAGGCGCCGCGCGGCCCGGCCGAGGTGACCACGCCGTCGGCCACCGCCCAGACCGGCGTGCCGATGGGGGCGGCGTAGTCCACCCCCTCGTGGGCGCGGGTGTAGCCGAGCACCGGGTGCTTGCGGTTGCCGAAGCGGCTGGTGACGTGCGCGTACTTCAGCGGCGACTTCAGGAAGCCGCGCCGGGCGCTGTTCCCCTCGTCGTCGTAGTAGCTCTCGCGCCCCTCCGGGTCCTTCCAGAGGTAGAGGCGCCGGTGGGCCAGCTCCCCGTCGTACTCGGCCGCCAGCACGTCGCCGAAGCGCAGCAGCCGGCCGTCGGCGTAGACCTTCTCGACGAGCAGCCGCAGCCGGTCCCCCTTGCGGACGTCCTGGTAGAAGTCGACGTCCCAGGCCAGCACGTCGCTCGCCAGGACGGCGAGGGCCGGGTCCTCGCCGGCGCGCTGCAGCGCCTCGTAGAGCGAGCTGCCGATCTCCACCGACACCCGGGCGACCTGGGTGGTCAGCTCCACCGCCCGCTTGTGCGCGGCCAGCGCCCCGCCCGGCCCGGGCTCGACGATCCACTCGTCGGCCGGCCCCTGGCGGTAGGAGAGCCGGCGCAGCGCCTTCTCTCCCTCCACCCGCTCGACCCGGACCTGGCCGCCGGGGGGGATGCGGGAGAAGTCCACCTGCCCCTTCAGCGAGGCGACCACCGCGGTGCTCTGGACGCCGTCCAGCCCCAGGTCGAGGAGCACCTGGGCGAAGGTCCGGTCGCGCTCGATCCGGGCCACCTTCGCGGCGATCCGCAGGGGAGGGGGCTCGGCCACGGGCGGCGCCGGCTGGCTGGGGACCGCCAGGGGGACGGCGGCCACCTCCGGCTCGACCGGCGCCGGGACCAGGCGCCAGGCGCCGGCGGCGCCGAGCCCGGCGATGGTCACCAGCGCCGCGAGGGCGGCGCCGGCAGCCAGGACGGGGCCCCGGGGGGGCCTGGGGGTCTCGTCGGGCCTCAAGCGCCGCGCAATCTAGCAGGATCGGCGGGGCGAAGCGACAGGACGTACCGCCAGGAACGGCCGGATGTGCGCGAAAGTAGGCACGGAATCCGGTGCACAATCGGGTGCCCGGCACCACTGGAATCCGGTGCCCGGCACCACCGATTAGCCGCGCACCCGGGCCGCCCGCTTCTTCGCCCGGAAGAAGTCCACCTGCCACTTGCGCACCGCGGCCGCGTGACAGCGGAGATCGGGACAGAAGACGTGCGAGCCGTCGTTGCGCGAGACGAAGTAGAGGTCGTCGCAGCTCTCGGGGCGGAGCGCGGCCTCGAGCGCCGCCGCGCCCGGGCTGGCGATGGGGCCGGGCGGGAGGCCGGCCACGACGTAGGTGTTGTACGGGCTCGGCGCCACGAGGTCCTTGCGGGTGATGTTGTTGGACCAGGCGCCCGTCCGGAGCCACTTGGCGTAGAGGACGGTGGGATCGGTCTGCAGCGGGATGCCCTTGCGCAGCCGGTTGTGGAAGACGCAGCTGACGTGGAAGCGCTCCTCGGGCCGGCCGGTCTCCTTCTCGATGATCGAGGCCAGGGTCACCGCCTGCGCCTCGTCGAGCTTCACGCCCTCGCCGCGGCGCGCCTCGGCCTTCTTCCAGGCGGCCCGGAAGCGGCCCACCATGGCCTCGAGCACCGCGCGCGGCCGGGGATCGCGGTGGAAGCGGTAGGTCTCGGGGAAGAGGAACCCCTCCAGGCCCGGCAGCGGCAGGCCCAGCTCCTTCGCGAAGGCCGGGTCGCGCATCAGCGCCAGCAGCTCGGCGGCGTTCCCCAGGCCGGCCTGCTCGACGAGCGCGGCGATCTGGTCGGTGCGCAGCCCCTCGGGGATGGTGACCGGGTAGGTCTTCACGTCGCCGCGGTAGACGCGCTCCAGGACGTCGTCGGGGCGCAGGGCGCCGGAGAAGGCGTACTCCCCGGCCTTGAGCGGGCGCCGGTCCCGCTTCACCCAGCGCACGTAGCGCCAGGCGAGCGTCTCGTCGGAGAGCGCCCCGCCGCGCACCAGCAGCCGCACCACCTCCCGCGCCGGGGCGCCCGGCGGGATCTCCACCACCCGCTCCACCTCGGCGCCGTAGGGCAGCTCCCGGAAGCGCAGCAGGTCCAGGTACATCTTCGCCCCGACGATCAGCACCGCGACCGTCCCCAGGAAGATGACGCCGATCGCCGCCCGCAGCGCCTTCACGCGCGCCTCCGATCCATCCAGCCCTGCAGGATCACCGCCGCCGCCTCGGCGTCGATGACCTCCTTCTGCTCCCGGGCGCGGAGCCCGCGCTCGCGGAGCCGCCCGGCGGCCTCGAAGGTGGAGAGCCGCTCGTCCTCCAGCTCCACCGGCAGGCCCAGCGCCTCGCCCAGCCGGCCGGCGAAGGCGCGGGCCATCCGCGCCGAGGCCCCCTCGCTCCCGTCCATGTTCAGCGGCAGTCCCACCACGGCGCGCGACACCTCGAACTCCTCCACCACCCGGCGGATGGCCGACAGATCCCGCTCCTCGCCCGCCCGGCGCAGGGTGCGCAGCGGCCGGGCGGTCCGGATCACCTCGTCCGCGAGGGCGAGGCCGATGGTGGCGCGTCCGACGTCGAGCCCGAGCGTTCGCACGGCGGGAATCTAGGCGGCGGGTCCCTCGCGGTCAAACGGTCCGCGGCGCGGCCGCGGGCGGCGTCCGGCCTCCCGCCGCGCGGCCCAAGCCCCCGGGATCGCGCCCGGAAACGGTGGCACGGCCCGCGAAGTCGTGTGCGCCGCCGTCCCACCTCGAGACCGGAGGCTTCCATGTCCACGATCCCCGTCGCCCTCACCTCCACGCCGCTGCCCGACCCGGCCGGCGCGCCGCTCGCCGTCGCCACGCTGGCGGCGAGGAGCCGGCCGCCGGCGCGCGCCGTGCCCCGGCCCGGGTCCAGGGCCACCGCCCGCCCCCCCGCGAAGCCCGCGGCCGGCGCCGGCCCCAAGACGCCGGCCGCGAAGGCGCCGGCCCCGAAGGTCCCGGCCGCGAAGGGCGGCACGCCGCGCGGCGCCGCGCTGCAGCGCAGA
>JAKAEO010000071.1 GCA_021818285.1 Myxococcales bacterium | reverse complement strand
TCCGTGCCTCGATCGGCGCGCGCGGGAGAGGGCTCCACCGACGCGTGGGGCGTTCGTGAAGGTTCGAGGCGGCTGGGCGTCGGTCAGCCCGGTGGCGCGAGCCCGCAGGCCTCGAGGCGGCCGGCGACCCAGGTGGCGTCGCCGACGAAGGGGAGCTCGACCAGGTCGGACCGTCGGTGCAGGAAGGGGTCGACGAGCTTGCGGGCGAAGAGGTGGAGGTAGGCCTTGCGGCGCTGCGGCGCGGTGGATCCCAGCGCCAGGTACTCCGGCGCGTCGGTGATGAGGTCGTTCTTCTCGCCGTAGGCGTAGTGGCGGTGGCTCGACCAGGGCCAGGCCGCGGCGGTCCGGGCCAGGCCCGCCCGGACCGGGTTCAAGTCGCCGTATCGCATCACCTCGAGCTGATGACGGCCGTCCTGGACGAGGGGAGAGCGCAGGCGCTCCATGACGACCTGTCCGCGGCCCTCGGTCCGCCGGTTGTACCAGCGGGCGAAGCCCCAGTTGACGACCTTCCAGAAGGAGCTGAAGGCCTGCTGGCCCAGGGTGGCGCGAATCTGGACGTGGGGGTGGGTGCCCATCACGCAGTAGGAAAGGATCTCGATGCCGAACCGGGGCGCGTATTTCGCGAGGAGATCGAGGAACTTGCGCCGTGCGTCGTCGGATTCGAGGACCAGGGCGTGACCGTGGCTCCGCCACGTGCAGTGGTTCGTGCTGTTCTCGCCGACGAGAGCGGAGCGAGGAAGGCGGGCCATCGCGGCAACTGCCTAAGCAACTGTCACGCCAAGTGGAGCGGACTGAACCGGCCGGAGCCATGTCCGGCACCACAGACGGGCACCACAGACGGTCAGGCCTCGTCGAGCACCTCGCCGCCGGGCCCGACGAGTCGCAGCGACACCATCCGCCCCCCGGCGACGTGCGTGGCGCAGGAGAGGCACGGATCGAAGGCGCGCACCCCGGCCTCGACACGGTTCAAGAGCGCCGGCGTGATGGTCCGCCCCTCCAGCCAGCGCACGGCGATCTGGCGCACCGTGCGGTCCATGGCGAGCGCGTTCTGCCCGGTGGCCACGACCAGGTTCGCCCAGGTGACGAGCCCGTCCGGCCCCGTCCGGTAGTGGTGGAAGAGGGTGCCGCGCGGAGCCTCGCAGGCCCCCACCCCCTCGTCCCGCGCCGCACCGGGCGGCGCCAGCACCTCGCGGTCGAGTACGGCGGGGTCGTCGAGCAACGCCTCGACGCGCTCCAGCGCCGCGGCGATCTCCACGAGCCGTGCCAGGTGGCCGTGGAAGCAGGCGAGGACCGCGCCGCGTCCCAGCGCCCGGAACTGGCGCAGCTCGCGGTCGGCGATCGGGGTGCCGAATCGCGCCGCCGCGTTGAGCCGGGCGAGCGGCCCGACCCGGTAGAGTCCGGCCGGGTAGCCCATGGGCCGGTAGAAGGGGCGCCGCATCCAGGTCCACGGCTCGCCCGCCTCGCCCACCAGCTCGCGGTAGCCCGCCGGGTCGATGCCGTCGAGCAGCACCTCGCCGTGCGCCGAGAGCAGCCGCAGCCGCCCGTCGGCGAGCGCCCAGCCGCCGTCCGGCGCCGCGAGCGCGAGGAAGAGGCTCTCGAACTCCCCGCAGGCGTGCGCCTCGGCGGCGTGGCGCGGCACGCGCTCCTTCCACCAGGCCAGCGACCGCAGCGCGGCGTCCAGCGCGAGCGGCTGCCGGGCGAGGAGCCGCTCGCGCGCGGCCGGCTCGAGCGGCCGCGTCACTCCGCCGGGGACGGCGAAGGCGCCGTGGATCCGCTGGCCCGACAGCTCCGCGACGACCTCCTGGCCGTAGCGGCGCAGCGCCACCCCGTCGCGGGCCAGGACCGGCTCCACCTCCATCAGGCCGAAGAGGCTGCGCCGCGCCGGGTCCGCGTCGTGTCCGACGGCGAAGTCGGGCGCGGCGAGGTGGAAGAAGGCGGTGGCGTGCGACTCCACCAGCTGGCCGAGCTGTGCCAGCTCCCGCAGCCGCCTCGCCGCCGGTGGGGGCTCGGCGCCGAGCAGGAAGTCGCCTGCCCGGGCCGCCGCCAGCGAGTGGGAGACCGGACAGATCCCGCAGATGCGGGCGGTGAGCGCCGGCAGCTCGCGGACCGGCCGTCCCACCACCAGCAGCTCGAAGCCTCGCAGCTCGGTGACGTGCACGCGGGCGTCCCGGACGCAGCCGGCGTCGTCCAGCTCGATGGTGATGCGGGCGTGCCCCTCGATGCGCGTGACCGGGTCGATGACGATCCGCCGGGACATGGCTAGCCCAGCCGGCACAGGCCCGGGAGCGCGGGCCGGCGCCCGGCGAGCAGCTCGGCGAGCGCGTGGTGGAGGAGGTCGGCGGGCGGCGGGCAGCCGGGGAGCTGGAGGTCCACCGGCACGACCTCGTGAACCGGGAGGACGCGCGGCAGCATCGCCGGGAGCACCCTCGCGTCGCGCGGCCCCGCGGAGCCGGCGTCGATGCCCTCGGCGTGGCGCCCCGCCACCGCGGCCGCTCCGCCGAGCCCGTCGCGCATGGCGGTGACGTTCCCGCTCCCGGCGCAGTCGCCCATCGCCGCCAGCACCCGCGTCCTCGACCGGATCCGGGCGAGGAGCGCGAGGTGATCCTCGGTCGCGGCGGCCCCCTCCACCAGGCACAGCTCGACCTCCTCCGGGTACTCCTTCGCGTCGCAGAGCGGCGAGTGGACCAGCTCCATCCGCGGCGCCAGCGCCAGGAGCCGCTCGTCGAGGTCGAGCAGGGACATGTGGCAACCCGAGCAGCCGCCGAGCCAAGCGGTGGCGACGCGGACTCGCCGCTCCGCGGGAGGCAGCGGGCCGGGCGCCGGCGCCGGCTCTCGCTCTCGCCGCGGCCGGAGCCCCTGGGCGGCGACGGCCTTCTCGAAGAGCGCGCCGGTGGGGCAGGCCTCGACGCACTTGCCGCAGTCCGTACAGCTCGCGGCGTCGCCCCAGCGCCCGCCGTCGGCGGCGATGCGGCTGCCGGCGCCGCGGCCCGAGACGCCCAGGGTGCGGGCCCCCTCCCGCTCTGCGCAGGCGCGCACGCACCGCGTGCAGAGCACGCAGCGGCCCGGGTCGAGGCCGAACCGGGGGCGGGAGGCGTCCAGGGCCGGGGCCGCGCGCGGAGGCGCGAGCCCGAGGTGGTCGAGCCCCAGCCGCCGCGCCAGCTCCTGGAGCTCGCAGCGGCCCGAGGCAGGGCAGAAGGCGCAGACGTGGTGGCCGCTGGCGAAGTGCAGCTCCAGCGTGTGGCGGCGGTGGTCGCGCAGCCGCGGGGTGTGGGTGGCGACGACCATGCCGGGGAACGGCCGCGTCGAGCAGGCCGGGACCGGGAGCGGCAACCCCTTCGCCTCCACCAGGCAAAGCCGGCAGCCGCCCGCCGGCGTGAGCCCATCCTGGTGGCACAGGGTGGGGACGAAGATCCCCTGGGCGCGGCAGGCGTCGAGGAGCGTTCGTCCGGCCTCGACCGGGACCGTCCTGCCGTCGATGGTGAAGGTCGGCACGCCGCTCCGGGCCCTCCGCGGCGATCCTAGACCCTCCCCGGGGGAGGGGTGCGGGAGCAGGGTGCGACCCTCCGCCGCCCCTGGGGGCTGGACATCCGGGCAGGAGCCGATTACAAGACCGCCCGTCCCCTCTCGCTTTCGAGTCGGAACCTGGCGGCGATTTCCGCTGCCTGAACACGAGCAGCAAGAGAAAAGAGAGTAGTCAGTACATGAAGACCGGTACCGTGAAGTGGTTCAACGACGCCAAGGGCTTCGGGTTCATCACCCAGGACGACGGCGGCGAGGATGTGTTCTGCCACCACACCGCCATCGTGGCCGAGGGCTTCCGCAGCCTCGCCGAGGGCCAGAAGGTGCAGTTCGAGGTCAAGAAGGGCCCCAAGGGGCTCCAGGCCTCCGACGTCCGCGCGATCTGACGATTTCCGAATCGTGAGGTACGGGGCCCGGCCGAAAGGTCGGGCCCTTTTCGTTTCAAGGGCTTCGATGGCCGTTGCAGTCCCCGCCAGGGGGGGGGCAGACGCCATGTCGAAAGCCATGTCCGGCACCGACCGCTGGCCATGTCCGGCACCGGGCGCCCGGCACCGAGCGCGAGCCAGCGGGCGCGCTAGCCATGTCCGGCACCGAGCGCACCGAGCGCGGCACCGAGCGCACCGAGCGCACCGGGCGTGTACTATTGTTGCAATCAAGGAACAGAAATGTCCGTTCGGTGATATTGCGCCACCCACGGAACGTATCCATATTCGCCTCCGTCAAGAGCAACGACGCTCCTGCCAGACCGAGGTCACGAACATGGGCACCAATACCTGGGACATCGACGTCAGCCACTCCGCCATCCAATTCCACGTCCGGCACATGGTCATCTCCAAGGTGCACGGGCGCTTCGCCCGCTGGTCGGGCGCGATCCAGCTCGACACCGCCGACCTCACCCGGTCCTCGGTGGCGGTGCGCATCGACGCCGCCTCGGTGGACACCCAGGTCGCCGACCGCGACGCGCACCTCAAGTCCCCGGACTTCCTCGACGCCGCGAAGTACCCTGAGATCACCTACACGTCGAAGCGCGTCGAGAAGGCCGGCGACGGCTACCGCGTGATCGGCGACCTCTCCATCCACGGCGTCACCCGCGAGGTGGTGCTCGACGCCGAGTTCGCCGGCACCGGCAAGGACCCCTGGGGCAACGAGCGGGCCGGCTTCGCCGCCAAGACCTCCATCGACCGCAAGGACTTCGGCCTGAAGTGGAACGCGGCGCTCGAGACCGGCGGCGTGCTGGTCGGCGAGAAGGTCGAGATCTCCATCGAGCTCGAGGCGGTGAAGAAGGCCGCCGCCGCGCCGGCGGCGGCGTAGCCTCCGCCTTGCCTCGCCGCGAGACGGGGTGCGCCGAGGGCCCGGGCGCAGCGCCGGGTCCTTTGCATTCTCCGGACGCGGGCGCCGGCGCGCAACCTACCCCGGCACCCTCTCGTTCAGCGTCGTCACCGCCTCCACCTGCCCGCCGCGCAGGTAGAGGCGGGGCACGCGGGCGGTGACGCCGGCCAGGATCTCCCAGGAGATGGTCCCCTCCAGCGCCGCCAGCTCGTCGGCGTCCACCACCTCGGCGCCGTCCCGGCCGAGCAGCGTGACCGGGTCGCCCACCGCCGCGCCCTCCACCGCGGTGGCGTCCACCATGCACATGTCCATGGCGACGCGCCCCACCACCGGCACCCGCCGGCCGCGGAGCAGCGCGTGGGCGCGGTTGCCGAAGCTCCGCCGGTAGCCGTCGGCGTAGCCGCACATCACCAGCCCGATCCGCGACGGCCGGGGCGCCGCCCAGGTGCGGCCGTAGCCGACGGTGGCGCCCTTCGGCACCTCGAGAAGCCGCGCCAGGCGCGCGCGCAGCGACAGCACCGGCCGGAGGTCGGCGTCGGCCCCGACCCACGGCGCCGGCGGGTAGCCGTACATGGCCAGGCCGACCCGCACCGCCTCCAGCCCCATCTCCCGGTCGAGGAGCACGCTCGCCGAGGCCGAGCAGTGGCGGGTGGGGATCCAGGGGAGGCGCGCCGAGACCTGGCGCAGCACCTCGAACTGGCCGCGGGTGAAGCGCTGGTCCCCCTCCTCGGCGGCGGCGAAGTGGGTGAAGAGCCCCTCGACGCGCAGGCCGGGCAGCTCGCGGGCCCGCTCCGCCAGCGCCACCAGCGCCTCGGGCGGCAGGCCGTGCCGGTTCAGGCCCGACTCCAGCTCCAGGTGCACCCGCACCTCGCCGCCCCGCGCCCGCGCCGCGCGCGACAGCGCCTCGGCCAGCTCGAAGGCCGCCACGGTGGGCTCGAGCCCCAGCGCCACCGCCCGCGCCGCGTCGGACGGCGGGGTGTGGCCGACCACCACGATGGGCGCCTGGACGCCGGCCCGCCGCAGCTCCTCCCCCTCGTCCACGCAGACCACCGCCAGCGCCGAGGCCCCGGCGGCGAGCGCCTCGCGCGCCACCGCCACCGCGCCGTGGCCGTAGGCGTTGGCCTTCACCACCGCGAAGAGGCGCGCCGGGGCGGCGCGGGCCGCCATCACCCGGACGTTGTGCGCGACCGCGTCGAGATCGATCTCGGCCCAGGCGGGCCGGCCGCCCCAGGCGGCGGGAGGGAAGGGCATGGGGCCATCCTAGACGACGGACGGCCCTTCGGGATCACCGCGGACCTCAGTGCACCGTCCGGGCCTCGGGCTCGGCCGGCCGCTTCCCCTTGCGGAACTCCAGGGTCTCGCCCTTCCCCTCGCCCACCACCACGTGGTCGCCGGCGGCGAACTCGCCCCGCAGGAGCTTCAGCGCCAGCGGGTCCTGCACCAGCCGCTGCAGCGCCCGCTTCAGGGGGCGGGCCCCGTAGACCGGGTCGTAGCCGGCGTCGGCCACCGTCTCCCGGGCGCCGTCGGTCAGCTCCAGCGTCACGTTGCGCTCGGCGAGCAGCTTGCGCAGCCGCGCCAGCTGGATCTCGACGATGCGAGAGAGGTCCTCGCGCGACAGCGGCCGGAAGACCACCACCTCGTCCACCCGGTTCAGGAACTCGGGCCGGAACTCGCCGCGCAGCGCCTCCATGGCCGCCTCGCGGATCGAGGCGAGGTTGGCGTCGGGCCGGGAGCCGAGCCGCTGGATCTGCTCCGAGCCGACGTTGCTGGTCATGATCACCACGACGTTGCGGAAGTCCACGGTCCGCCCCTGGCCGTCGGTGAGCCGGCCGTCGTCGAGGACCTGGAGCAGCGCGTTGAAGACGTCCCGGTGGGCCTTCTCGATCTCGTCGAAGAGCACCACCGCGTAGGGCCGGCGGCGCACCGCCTCGGTGAGCTGCCCGCCCTCCTCGTACCCCACGTAGCCGGGGGGCGCGCCGATGAGCCGCGCCACCGCGTGCTTCTCCATGTACTCGCTCATGTCCAGCCGGACCATCGCCTGCTCGTCGTCGAACAGGAAGGCGGCCAGCGCCCGCGCCGTCTCGGTCTTGCCGACGCCGGTGGGGCCGAGGAACAGGAAGGAGCCGATGGGCCGGTTCGGATCCTGCAGGCCGGAGCGGGCGCGCCGCACCGCCGCCGCCACCGCCGCCAGCGGCTCGGCCTGCCCCACCACCCGCTCCGCCAGCCGCTCCTCCATGTGGAGCAGCTTCTCCACCTCCCCCTCCAGGAGCCGCGAGACCGGGATGCCGGTCCACTTCGACACCACCTCGGCGATCTCCTCGGGGGTGACCTCCTCCTTCAGCATGGCGCCGCCCGACTGGACCTGGGCGAGCCGCTCCTGGGCCGCCGCCAGCCGCCGCTGCACCTCGGGCGCCTTGCCGAACTTGATCTCCGCCGCCCGGTTGAAGTCGGCGGCCCGCTCGGCGGCCGCCTCCTCGGTGCGCAGCTCCTCCAGCGCCGCCTTGGCCTGGGCGATCTCCTGGATCACCCCCTTCTCGGCGTCCCAGCGCCCCTTCAGCGCCGCGAACTGCTCGTTGCGCGCCGCCAGCTCCTTCTCCAGCCGCGCCCGCCGCGCCAGCGAGGCCTCGTCCTTCTCCTTCAGCAGCCCCTGCTTCTCGATCTCCAGCTGGGCGATGCGCCGCCGCACCTCGTCCACCTCGGCGGGCATCGAGTCGATCTCGATGCGCAGCCGGCTGGCGGCCTCGTCCACCAGGTCGATGGCCTTGTCGGGCAGGAAGCGGTCGGCGATGTAGCGGTGGGAGAGGCGGGCCGCGTCCACCAGCGCCGCGTCCTGGATGCGCACCCGGTGGTGCAGCTCGTACCGGTCCTGGAGGCCGCGCAGGATGGAGACGGTGTCGGCGACCGAGGGCTCGCCCACGAAGACCGGCTGGAAGCGCCGCTCCAGGGCCGGGTCCTTCTCCACGTGCTTGCGGTACTCGTCCAGGGTGGTGGCGCCGATGGCGTGCAGCTCGCCGCGGGCCAGCGCCGGCTTCAGCATGTTGCCGGCGTCCATCGCCCCCTCGGCGGCGCCGGCGCCGACGATGGTGTGCATCTCGTCGATGAAGAGCACCACCTGCCCCTCGGCCGCCGCCACCTCCTTGAGCACCGCCTTGAGCCGCTCCTCGAACTCCCCGCGGAACTTGGTGCCGGCCACCAGCGCGCCCATGTCGAGCGCCAGCAGCCGCTTGCCCTTCAGCCCCTCGGGCACGTCGCCGTCGACGATGCGCCGCGCCAGCCCCTCGGCGATGGCGGTCTTGCCGACGCCCGGGTCGCCCACCAGCACCGGGTTGTTCTTGGTGCGGCGGGAGAGGATCTGGACGACGCGCCGGATCTCGTCGTCGCGGCCGATCACCGGGTCGAGCTTGCCCTGGCGCGCCAGCTCGGTGAGGTCCCTGGCGTACTTCTCGAGCGCCCGGTACTGCCCCTCGGCGTCGGGGCTGGCGGCGCGGGCCCCGCCCCGCATCGCCTTCACGGCGTCGCGGACCCGCTCCGGCGTGGCCCCGGCGGCGCGCAGCGCCTCGCCGGCGCCGCCCCGGTCCTCGGCGGCGGCGATCAGCAGGTGCTCGGTGGAGACGTACTCGTCCTTCGCCTTCCGGGCCTCGTCCTCGGCCCGGTCGACGAGCTTGAGCAGGCGCTGGGAGGGGTAGGGCTCGCCGCCCGACACGCGCGGCAGCGAGCGCAGCTCGTCCTCGGCGCGCGAGAGGACGGCGCCGGGGTCGGCGCCGACGCGGGCGAGCACGGCGCGCCCCACCCCGTCCTGGGGCTCGAGCAGGGCGACGAGGAGGTGCTCGGCCTCGAGCGCCTGGTGATCGCGCCGCCGCGCCTGCGCCTGGGCCTCGGCGACGGCCTCTTGGGCCTTCACGGTGAGCTTTTCGAGTCGCATGCCCCGAACCTAAGGCTCGCCTCGCGCCTGGCAAGGAGCTCGAAGTGCCCGTGAACGCTGGACCTTCCACCGCCCGGAGCCGGATCTGCGGCGACCCGGACCGCGCCACGCCCCTTTCGGGCGTGATAGAACCATTCGCGCAGGGACGGGGGATCGCGGTGCCGGACCGGGAAGCAAATCCAGCGGACGAAGGGGCGCCCTCGGGCGGCGGGGCCGCCGGGCGGCTTCACCTGTCCCACGGCCTCGCGGCCGGCGCCTTCGCGGCGCTCCCCATCGTCCTCGCCGCGCTGCTCCCCGAGCGCCTGGCCAGCCGGCCGGCGATGGTGGCGCTCCACGGCCTGCTGGTCCTCTTCGTCGTGGTCGTCGCCGGCTCCACCTTCGCGGTCCAGTGGTACGCGGCCCAGGAAGGGCCGGAGGAGGCGCGGGGCCGGTTCGTCGGCGCCGCCTTCCTGGGCCTGGCGGTGCTGGAGGGCTACCACCTGCTGGCGGTGCCGGGCATGCCCGGGGTCGCCGCCGACGCCAGCTGGGACCACGGCGCCGCCTGGTGGCACGGCGCGCGCGGCTGGATGGGGGTGACGCTCCTCGCCGCCGCCTTCGTCCCGCGCCGATCGAGCCACCCGCTGCTGCGGCGCGGTCCCATGGCCGCCATCAGCCTGCTGGCCGCGGCGATCCTCTTCGCCGTGGAGAGCGCCGCCGTGGGCCCGGGCACCCTGATCCCCGCCGGGGGCGGGATCACCTGGCTGCGGGCCGGCTCCGAGGTGGTGCTGGCGCTCGTCTGCCTGGCCGGCTTGATCCTCCACCTGCTCCGCCACCGCGCCACGGGCGAGGCCATGCACCTCCGGCTCGCCGAGGCGCTCGGGCTCTCGGCCATCGGGCAGGTCGCCTACGGCCTCTCCCGCACCGGGATCGACTTCCTGGGCGCGGCGGCCCACGTCTACTCGGCCGTGGCCGGGTGGGTGGTGTTCGACACCTTCTTCGTGGCCGCGGTGCTCGACCCCTACCGGCGCCTGGACGGGACGACGCGCGAGCTGGCCGCCTCGAACCGGTACCTCGAGCAGCTCCGCGGCCGCATCGAGGGGGAGCTGGCCGAGACCATCGGCCGGCTCGCCGAGAGCACGGAGCGCGAGACCAAGGCGCGCGCCGAGCTGGAGGCGGCCATCGCCGCCGCGCCCGAGGCCATCCTGGTGATCTCCCCCGACGGCCGCGTGGTGCGCCAGAACGCCATGGCCGAGCGGCTCTTCGCCGAGGCCAGCGACCTGCGCGACGACTCGGTGATGAGCCGCTGGCGGCTGCTCAAGCCCCGCACCACCGACGGCCGGCCCATCGCCCTGGAGGACGTCCCCCTGGAGCGGGCGCTGCGCGGGGAGACGGTGCGCGGCTTCGTGATGGCCATCCGGCCGCGCGGGAGGCTGGGCACCTGGGTCTCGGTCTCGGCCGCCCCCATCCGCGCCGGGAACGCCATCGTCGGCGCGGTGGCGGCGGTGGCCGACGTCTCGGCGCTCCAGGAGCTGCAGGGCCGCCTCGAGGACCTGCTGCGCGCCGTCTCCCACGACCTGCGCAACCCGCTCCAGATCATCCTCCTGCAAGGGGAGCGACTGCTGCGGCTGAGCGAAGGCGATGAGGGGCCCCGGCGGGCCGCGTCGGCGGTCGTCGCCGCGAGCCGCCGGATGGGCGGGATGATCCGGGACCTGGTGGACGCCGCGCGCATGGAGAGCGGCCGCCTCAAGCTCTCCTGCCGGTCGCTCGACCTGCGCGCCTGGCTGCCGGAGCTGGTGGCCATGTCGGCCGGCGTGGTGGACCCGGCGCGGGTGCGCCTCTCCCTCCCGGGCGACCTGCCGCTCGCCTGGGCCGATCCGGAGCGGCTCGACCGCGTGGTCCTGAACCTGCTCACCAACGCCTTCGCCCACTCGCCCGCCGGCGCCGAGGTGGAGATCCGCGCCGCGGCCGGGGAGGAGGAGCTGCGGATCTCGGTCCACGACCGGGGCGGCGGCATCCCCGCCGTCGACCTCCCCCACGTCTTCGAGCGCTTCTACCGGGGCCCGGCGGTGGGGACCGCCGCCGAGGGGCTGGGGCTCGGGCTCTTCATCAGCCGGCTGCTGGTCGAGGCCCACGGCGGCCGGATCGCGGCGGAATCCCCCCCGGGGCAGGGCGCGACCTTGACCTTCACCGTGCCGCTGGCGGTGCCGATGCCCGCGCGCGGACCCCGCGCCTGAGCCGACGCGCGCGGACCGCGGCCGGCCGCTCCGGGCGGCGCGGCCCCGCCTGGTGCTTGCGACCGGGGAGCCCCGCCGGCATCCGGAGGACGGGGCCCGCCGGGTGCCCCGGGAGGCCTCGTGGCCGCAACACCCCATCCGCGCGTCGCCGCCGTCGGGCGGGCCCTCCCGCGGCACTGGTACGACCAGGAGACGCTGCTCGCGGCGCTCTCCGCCCACTGGTCCTCCCGCCACCACAACCCCGACCGCCTCGCCGAGCTGCACCGCGCCGTCCAGGTGAAGGGGCGCCACCTGGCGCTGCCGCTCGAGGCCTACCCGGGGCTCGACGGCCTCGGCAAGGCCAACGACGCCTGGATCGCCGCCGCCACCGACCTGGGCGAAGCGGCGGTGCGCGACGCCCTGGCCCGGGCCGGCCTCGGGCCCGCCGACGTCGACCAGCTCTGGTTCGTCACCACCACCGGGCTCGCGGTCCCCTCGCTCGACGCCCGGCTCTGCAACCGGCTGCGGCTGCGGCGCGAGGTGCGCCGCACGCCGGTGTTCGGCCTGGGCTGCGCCGCCGGCGCCGGCGGGACGGCGCGCGCCGCCGACCTGCTGCGCGCCTTCCCGGGCGAGGTGGCGGTGATGCTCTCGGTGGAGCTGTGCTCGCTCACCCTGCAGCGCGACGACGCCTCCATCGCCAACGCCGTCTCCTCCGGCCTGTTCGGCGACGGCGCGGCGGCGGTGGTGCTCCTCGGCGGGGAGCGCGGGACCACGGCGCCCCGCGGCCCGGAGGTGGTCGCCACCCGCACCGTGCTCTACCCGGACACCGAGTGGGTCATGGGCTGGGAGATCGTGGACGGCGGCTTCAAGGTGCTGCTCTCCGGGAAGGTGCCGGAGGTGGTCCGCGGCCGCGTCGGCCCCGACGTCGACGCCTTCCTCGCCGCCCACGGGCTGGCGCGAAGCGACGTCCGCCACTGGGTGGCCCACACCGGCGGGCCCAAGGTGCTCACCGCCTTCGGCGAGGCCCTCGGCCTCCCCGAGCAGGCGCTGGCGCGCTCGCGCCGGTCGCTCGCCGAGCTGGGGAACCTCTCCAGCGCCTCGGTGCTCTTCGTGCTCGGCGACCTCCTCGACGAGGGGGCGGCCCGCCCCGGGGACCTGGGGCTGCTCGCCGCCATGGGGCCGGGCTTCGCGGCGGAGCTGCTGCTCCTGCGCTGGTGAGGGACCGTGCCCTGGCTCCCGCTCTACCTCGGGCTGGTCGGCGCCGTCGCCCTGGAGCGGCTCGCCGAGTTGCGCCTCTCGGAGCGCAACGCCCGGCGGGCCCTGGCCCGCGGCGGCGTCGAGCACGGGCGCGGCCACTACCCGGCGATGGTGGCGCTGCACGCCGCGCTGCTCGCCGCCTGCGCCGTCGAGGCGCTGCGCTTCCCGTCGCCGCCGCCGCCCGCCGCCTGGGCGGCCGTGGCGGGGGTCGGCCTGTCCCAGGCGCTGCGCTGGTGGGCGGTGGCGACCCTGGGCGAGCGCTGGAGCACCCGGGTGGTGGTGGTGCCGGGCGCGCCGCCGGTGGTGGGCGGCCCCTACCGGTTCCTGCGCCACCCCAACTACCTGGCGGTGGTGGTGGAGGGGGCCTGCCTGCCGCTCGCCTGGGGCGGCTGGCGCACCGCCCTCCTCTTCGGCCTCGCCAACGCCCTCCTGCTCCGGGTGCGCATCCGGGCCGAGGAGCGGGCCCTGGGCCCGGGCTGGGAGGCGGCCTTCGCCGGGCTCCCGCGGCTCGTGCCGGGAGGGCGCCGGTGACCGCGCGCGAGCAGGCGGTGGCGGCCGAGATCCGCCGCATCGTCCGGGAGGAGCTGCGGGAGCCCGGCCCCTTCTCCGACGACGAGGAGCTGGCGGGCCGGCTCGACTCGCTGCTGCTGCTGGCGCTGGTGACGGCGGTGGAGGATCGCTTCCGGGTGATCCTGGGCGCCGACGACGCGGCCCGGACCCGCAGCCTCGCCGACCTGGCCCGGCTGGTGGCCGCCCGCGAGGCGCCGCCGGCCCCGGGCCCGGAGGCCGCGCCGTGAGGGGCCCTCCCGCCCCGCCGCCGCGCCACGCCACCCTGGTGGAGGCGCTGCTCGCCGCCGCCGGCCACCCCTCCGGCGTCACCTTCGTCGACCTGCGCGAGCGCGAGGAGCGGCTCTCCTGGGGCGAGGTGGCGGCCCGGGCCCGGCGCGCCGCGGCCCGCCTCGCCGCGGCCGGCGTGGCGCCGGGCGACCGGGTGGCGCTGGTGCTGCGCACCGAGCCGCTCTTCCTCGACGCGCTGCTCGGGGCGCTCCTCGCCGGCGCGGTGCCGGTGCCGCTCTACCCGCCGGTGCGGCTCGGGCGGCTGCCGGAGTGGATCGACTCCACCGCCCGGATGATCGCCGCCGCCGGGGCCCGGCTGGTGGTCTCGGGCGGCGCCTCGCGGCGGCTGCTGGGGGAGGCGGTGCGGCGGGCCCGGCCGGAGCTGGGCTGGCTCCCGGCCGAGGAGCTCCCGGCCGGCCGGGAGGAACTGCTGCGGCGGCCGTCGCCGGACGACCTCTGCCTGGTCCAGTTCTCCTCCGGCTCGACGGTGGACCCGAAGCCGGTGGCCCTCACCCACGCCGCGGTCTGCGCCCAGGTGGCCTCCCTCACCGCCCTGGTGCGCCCCGGCGCGGAGGACGTCCTGGTGTCCTGGCTGCCGCTCTACCACGACATGGGGCTCATCGGCTGCCTGCTCGGCGCCATGGGCTACCCCGGGCCGCTGGTGCTGATCGCGCCCGAGCACTTCCTGGCGCGACCCGCGCTCTGGCCGCGCGCCCTCTCGCGCCACCGCGGCACCATCTCCGCCGCGCCCAGCTTCGCCTTCGCCTACGCCGCCGACCGGGTGCGCGACGAGGAGCTCGCCGGCCAGGACCTCTCGGCGGTGCGGCTGCTCCTCGACGGCGCCGAGCCGGTCTCCTGCGAGGCGCTACGCCGCTTCGCCGCCCGCTTCGCCCCGTTCGGCCTCGATCCGCGCGGCCTGCTGCCGGTCTACGGCCTCTCCGAGGCGGCGCTGGCCGTCACCTTCGCGCCGCCGCGCTGGCCGCCGCGGTCGCTCCGGGCCGACGCCCGGGCGCTGGCCGCCGGCGAGGGGCTGCGGCCCGGGACGCGGGAGATCGCCTCGGTGGGGCGGCCGGTGCCGGGCGCGGAGGTGGAGGTCCGCGGGCCGGACGGCCGGCCGCTGCCGCCGGGCGCGCTCGGGCGCATCCACGTGCGCTCGCCGTCGCTGATGCGCGAATACCTGGGCCAGCCCGCGGCCACCGCCGCGGCCCTCCCGGGCGGCTGGCTCGACACCGGCGACCTGGGGCTCGAGCTGGACGGGGAGCTCTACGTCCACGGCCGGGCCAAGGACGTGGTGGTGGTCCGCGGCGCCAACCACGCGCCGGAGGAGTTCGAGGAGTGCCTGGCCGGCCTCCCCGGGCTGCGGCCCGGCTGCGCGGTGGCGCTGGGCGCGGCGGCGGAGGACGGCGCGGAGGGGCTGGTCCTGCTCGCCGAGCGGACCGCACGGGGGCGGCCCGCCGGCGACGCGGCGCTCGCCGAGGCGGCGCGGCGCGCCGTCACCGAGCGCACCGGCGTCGCGCCCCGCGACGTGCGGATCCTCGCGCCCGGCACGCTGCCGCGGACCTCCAGCGGCAAGCTGCGGCGCGGCGAGGCGCTGCGGCGGCTCCTCGCCGGGACGCTGGCGCCGCCCCCGCCGGTGACGGCGCTGCGG
>JAKAEO010000070.1 GCA_021818285.1 Myxococcales bacterium | reverse complement strand
CGGGATGTGGGGGAACCTCATCACCGACTTCGTCTTCTGGGTCGGCATCGCCCACTCCGGGACGCTCATCAGCGCCATCCTCTTCCTCTTCCGGGCCCGGTTCCGGACCGCGGTCTACCGCGTCTCCGAGATGATGACGGTCTTCGCCGTGCTCACCGCCGGCCTGTACCCGGTCCTCCACCTCGGCCGCCCCTGGTTCGCCTACTGGCTCTTCCCGTACCCCAACGAGCGCAGCCTGTGGGTGAACTTCCGATCCCCGCTCATCTGGGACGTCTTCGCGGTCTCCACCTACCTGACCGTCTCCTCCATCTTCCTGGTGGTGGGGATGGCCCCGGACTTCGCGGCGCTGCGCGATCGCGCCGAGGGCTGGCGCCGCCGGCTCTACGCCGCCCTCTCCTTCGGCTGGCGCGGCACCGACGAGCAGTGGCGCCACTACACCCGCGCCTACCTCTTCTTCGCGGCCTTCGCCACCCCGCTGGTGGTCTCGGTGCACAGCGTGGTGTCCTGGGACTTCGCGGCCTCGGTGCTGCCGGGCTGGCACTCGACGCTGTTCCCGCCCTACTTCGTCGCCGGGGCCATCCTCTCGGGCGTGGCCATGGTGATCACCATCCTGGTGCCGCTGCGGAAGGCCTTCCACCTCGAGGACCTCATCACCCAGCGTCACATCGACATGCTGGCCCGCCTGGTGATGCTGACCTCGGCGATCATCACCTACTCGTACGCCACCGAGATCCTGCTGTCGCTGCCGCAGCCGGCCACCGACCCGGAGCGCAGCACCTTCATCTACCGGATGACCGGCCCCTACGCGCCGCTGTTCTGGACCATGGTGACCTTCAACTGCGTCGGACCGGTGCTGCTCTACTGGCGGAAGGTCCGGGAGAGCGCGGCGGCCCTGCTCACCGTCTGCATCGCCGTCAACGTGGGCATGTGGCTGGAGCGCTTCAACATCATCGTCACCTCGCTGGCCCACGACCGGCTGCCGTACATCTGGCGGCTCTACACGCCGAGCTGGGTGGAGTGGGCCATCACCGTCGGCGCCTTCGGCTGGTTCTTCATGCTGTTCCTCATCGGCCTGAAGATCTTCCCCTCCGTCTCCATCTCCGAGATGAAGGAGGAGGTGGCGCACGAGGCGCACGCGGCGGCGCTGGAGGCGGGCCATGCGCACTGAGGCGGGCGTCCTCGCCACCTTCGAGGAGCCGGCGGCCGCGGCGCGGGCCATCCGCTCCCTCCGCGACCGGGGCATCCGGGACCTGCACGCCGGCTTGCCCGCCCCCTTCCCGGAGGTGGTGGCGGCCCTGGCGAAGCCCCGCAGCGCCATCGACTACGCCACCATGCCGGGCGCGCTCCTCGGGCTCGTGGTCGGCATCCTCTTCCCGATCCTCACCTCGCTCTCCTGGCCCCTGGTCACGGGCGGCAAGGAGATCGTCTCGGTGCCCGCCTTCGTGGTGATCATCTTCGAGATGACCGTGCTCTTCGGCTCGATCGCCAACCTGATCGCCGTCACCGTCCGCTCCTTCCTGGGCGGCGGGACCGGCGCCTTCCCGCGGGGCGAGAGCTTCAACGCCGACCGGATCGGGGTGTTCGCCGCCGGCGGGGGGGAGGAGGCCGAGCGGGTCTTCCGGGAGGCCGGGGCCGTGGAGGTTCGCCGTGTCGCCTAGGACCGCGCTCCTCGCCGCGCTGCTCCTCGGGGCGGGCGCCTGCTCCAACGACTGGCGCACCGACATGTGGTACCAGCCGTCGCTGCGCCCCGAGGACGCGCCGCGGCCGCAGCCGGACCGCTCGGTGCCGCTGGGCGCGGTGCCCCACTACGAGAGCCGGGACGACACCGAGGCGCTCGCGAACCCGGTCGCCCCGGACGCCCGCTCGCTGGCCCGCGGGCAGGCGCTGTTCCTGGCGCGCTGCGCCCCGTGCCACGGGCCGCAGGGCCACGGCGGCGGGCCGGTCTCCAGGTACTTCCCGCCGGCGCCCGACCTCGCGTACGCCACCGTCCAGGCGCGCAGCGACGGCTTCATCTGGGGGACCATCAGCTACGGCGGGAAGGCCATGCCGCCGGCGCGGGAAGGGCTCTCGGTCCGCGACCGCTGGGACCTCGTGAACCACGTCCGCTTCATCCAGGGGAGGGTGCACGCGCCATGAACCGGCTCTCCATCGACGGCGCCGCGGCCGGGCTCGGGCGCCCGCTGGCCCTCCTCGCCGCGGCGGGGACGGCGGCCGGTGCCGCGGCCCTGGCCGCCGGCCTGCTCCTCGGGCGCGCCGGGGCCGCCTTCGCGGCGCTCGACGCCGCCTTCCTCTACTTCGCGGGGCTCGCCGCCGGCAGCGTCGCGCTGGCCGCCGCGGTGCGCATCGCCCACGGCGGCTGGGCCCGCCCCATCCTGCCCATCGCCCTGGCCGGGGAGGGCTTCTTCGGCCCGGCGCTGGCGCTCCTCGCGCTGCTGGCGCTGGGCGCGCACGCCTTCATCCCCTGGGCGGCCGGCGCGGGCACGGGCCGGCTGGCGGCCCTCTGGGTGCGCCTGCTCCTCCCCAGCGCCGCCCTCTTCGCGCTGGGCTGGCGCTTCGTCGCCCGGGCCCGCCGGCCCGACGCCGACGACGGCCGGGTCCGTGCCGCCGCGGTGGTGTACGCCGCCGCCTACGCGGTGGCCCTGTCCTTCTGGGCGTACGACCTGGTGATGGGGCTCGCCGGCGGCCCCCCGGCGACGGTGATCCCGGCCTACTACTTCATGGGCGCGTTCCTCTCGGGCTTCGCCTGGGTCGCGCTGGTGGCCGCGCTCCGCGACGTCAGCGGGCCGGACCTGCGCCACGACGTCGGCAAGCTGCTCTTCGGCTTCATCGTGGTGTGGACCTACCTGCTCTGGTCGCTCTACCTGCCCACCTGGTACGGGAACATCCCCGACGAGGCGGCGCCGCTCCTGCTGCGCTGGCGCGGGGCCTACCGGCCCGTCACCGAGGCGGTGCTGGTCGCGGTGTTCCTGTGGCCCTTCTGGCTGCTCTTCTCCGAGCGGATGAAGCGGCGGCGGGCCACGCTCGCCGCGGGCGCTGCCGCCGTCCTGCTCGGGCTCGGCGCCGAGCGCTTCCTGCTGGTCCTGCCCTCGCTCCAGCTCCCCGGGGGCACGCTCTCCTTCCTGATCGGCGGCGGGGTGACGGTGGGCGTGGCCGGGCTCTTCCTGCTGACGGTCGGCGCCCGCATGGGCGAGGCCCGCGGCTGAGGCGCTCGACCGGCTCCGGGCCGGGAGGCCGGAGGGGGGCGGCGGTGCCGGTCCCGGCCGTCGCCGGGGCGGCGCCGGCGGGCCGCCTGGGCTAGCATGCGGCGGCCCCCGAGGAGCCCGCCCACCTTGCCGACCACCCGCCTTGCCGCCGCCCTGATCGCCGGGGCCGCCCTGCTCGCCGCCGCCCCGTCCTCCGGTGTCGCCCGGGCCGAGGAGCCCGCCCGGGCGCCTCCCGCGGAGCCGGTCCTCGCCGCGCCGCCCGTCCTGAAGAAGCTGGTGCCGGCCGAGGTGCCCCCCGGGACGGTCTTCCCGGCGCCGGAGGTGACGGTGGTCCTCGAGCTGGACCTCTCGGCGGCCGGCGCGGTCGAGGCGGTGCGGCTGGTGCAGGGCGCAGGCGAGCCCTTCGACGCGGCCGCGATGGCCGCGGCGCGCCGGCTGGAGTTCGAGCCCGGCCGCCTCGCCGGCGGCGAGCCGGTGCCGGTGACCATCACCTTCCGCCTCACCATCACCGCGCCGCCCCCCGCGCCGCCGCCGCCCCCGCCGCCGGTGCGGCTCTCGGGCAGGCTGCTGGAGCGCGGGACCCGGACGCCGCTCCCCGCCGTGCCGGTGGCGGCGCAGGCCGGCGGCGAGACGCTGGCGCGGGCCACCAGCGGTGACGACGGCCGGTTCGTCCTGGAGGTGCCGGCGGCCTCCTTCCGGCTGGTGGCGGTGGCGCCGGGCCACGCGCGGCTCGACCTCCCGGTGGAGGCCAGGCCGGGCGAGGAGCGGGACGAGACCTACTACCTGGACGCCGAGCCCTCCGAGTACACGGCGGTGGTGGAGGGGGAGCGCGTCCGGCGCGAGATCACCCGGCAGGTGATCCCGGCCGAGGAGGTGGCGCAGGTGGCCGGCACCCAGGGCGACACCGTGAAGGCGGTGCTGAACATGCCCGGGGTGGCGCGCCCGCCCTTCATCGGCGGCCAGCTGGTGCTGCGGGGCTCGAGCCCCGGCGACAGCGCCGTCTTCGTCGAGGGGGTGCAGGTCCCGCTCATCTACCACTTCGGCGGCCTGCGCAGCACCTTCGCCCCGCGCTTCCTCGAGGCGCTGGAGTTCGTGCCCGGCAACTTCGCGCCGGACTACGGGCGGCTCACCGGCGGCATCGTCCAGGTGAAGGTGCGCGATCCGAAGACCGACATGCTGCGGGGCGAGGCCGACCTGAACCTCTTCGACGCCGGCGTGGCGGTGGAGGGGCCGCTCTCGAAGCGCTGGTCGGCCGGCGCCGCCTTCCGCCGCTCCTGGATCGACGCCATCCTGCCGGCGGTCCTCCCCAAGGACTCGGCCCTCTCCTTCAGCAGCGCCCCGCGCTTCTACGACTACCAGTTCCTGGCCACCTGGAAGCCGGACGACCGGGACAAGGCCCGCTTCCTCTTCTTCGGCTCGCAGGACAAGCTGGTGGCGCTCTTCAACCGGCCGGCCGGGGACCCGACCATCACCGGCACGCTGCAGGACAAGATGGCGTTCCACGAGCTGCAGGGGGCCTGGAGCCACGTCTTCTCCCCCGCGCTGCGCCACGACGGCTCGCTCTCGCTCGGCCTCCAGGGCTTCGACGTCTCGGTGGGCCCCGACCTGTTCTTCAACCTCCAGTCGAGGCGGATCGACGGCCGCTCCACCTGGAGCTGGCAGGCGCTCCCCTGGCTCGAGGCCCGCGGGGGGATCGACTTCCAGTACGCCTGGTACGACATCCGCCTGAACGTGCCGCGGCAGCCGCAGGAGGGGACGCCGGGCACGCCGGTGTCCACCCAGCCCCGGGTGGCGACCAGCCAGACCGGCAGCCTGGTGAGCCCGGCCGCCTTCGTCGAACTGCGCTTCGCGCCCGCCGAGGGGCTCGACCTGCTGCCCTCGCTGCGGGCGGACTACGCCAGCGCCATCGGCCGCTGGAGCTTCGATCCGCGCTTCCTGGCCCGCTGGCGGGTCCGGCCCGGGACGGTCCTCAAGGCCGCGGCCGGCCTCTACCAGCAGCCGCCCGATCCCGGGGAGAGCGCCCGCGACATCGGCACCCCCGGCCTCCTGCCGCAGCGCAGCGTGCAGCTCTCGGCCGGCGTCGAGCAGGAGCTCCGGGAGGGCGTGCGGCTGGAGGTGACGGGCTTCCACAAGGAGCTGTCGCGCCAGGTGGTGCAGAACCCGGCCGCCGACCTCAACCCCGGGGCGGCGGCCTACCTGAACGAGGGGCGCGGCCGCATCTACGGCGCCGAGCTGCTCCTGCGGGCCCGCTTCGGCGAGCGGATCTTCGGCTGGCTGGCCTACACCTACCAGCGCTCCTTCCGCACCGACCACCCGGGCGCGGCCGAGCGTCGCTTCGACTACGACCAGCCCCACATCCTCACCGCCGTCGCCACCTGGAAGGCGAGTGCCCGCTGGAGCTTCGGCGGCCGGTTCCGGCTGGTCTCCGGCAACCCGTACACCCCGGTGACCGGCGCCGTGTACTACGCCCCCACCGACGTCTGGGTCCCGCTCCGCGGGGCGGTGAACACCGACCGGCTCGAGACCTTCTACGCGCTCGACCTGCGCGCCGACCGCACCTGGATCTTCGACCGCTGGCGCCTCTCGGCCTACCTGGACGTGCAGAACGTCACCAACCACGGGAACCAGGAGGGCTGGCAGTACAAGTTCGACTACAGCGACAGGACCAAGCTCACCGGCCTGCCGATCCTGCCCATCTTGGGGCTGAAGGGGGAGTGGTGATGCGCGCGCGCAGCGGAGCGACGGCCCGGGCGGCGGCGGCGATGGCCGTCGCCGCGGCGCTGGCCTGCGCCGCGAGCTTCACCCCGCGCTCGGTGATCGAGAACCTGCGGGTGCTGGCGCTGGTCGCGAGCCCGCTGGAGCTCTGGCCCGGCCACTCGTCGGTGACCCTCTCGGCGCGCACCGTGCTCGCCTCCGGGCTGCCGGCCGCCGCCGGCGACGTCCAGGAGCAGTGGAGCTTCTGCCCGTTCTCCGTCGGGGCGTCGGTGGGCTACGCCTGCGCCTCGACCCTCCCGGCCTGCGACTACCGCTTCCCGCCGGGGGCGGCGCCGGCCGGCTTCGACGCCCTGGCGCAGGCGCAGGCCTGCCTGGCGGCGCTCGGCGCCTCGGGGGGGCTGCCGCCCACGGTCCCGCCCGACCTGTCGGCGGTGGCCAGGCTCGACCTGGTCTTCCGGTACGCCGTGACCGACGGGGCGACGGCCCGCGAGGCGGTCCAGATCGTCCCGCTCTACCGGACGGCGCCGGCCGTCCCCAACCTCCCGCCGGCGATCCAGCAGGTGCGGATCTGCGGCGCCGCGGTCGCGGCGAACGACTTCGGGCCGGCGGTGGACTCGGGCTGCACGCTCTCCTCCGCCGCGGACCTGGAGGTCGAGGTGATCCTCACGCCGGACAGCGCGCAGCCCTACGCCGATGCCTCGGGCGCGCACGTCGAGGCGCCGGTGGTGAGCTTCTACACGACGGCGGGGCGCTTCGACTACGACCGCGCCAGCGGGCCGGACGCGAAGGTGAAGCTCGAGTACAAGGAGATCTCGCGGGGCGGCGACGCCTGGCTCTACGCCGTGGCCCGCGACCTGCGCGGCGGGGAGACCGTGGCCGGGCCCTACCGGATCACGGTCGCCGGGCCGTAGCCGACGGCTCGGCGATGCGCACCAGCTGCTTCCCCTGGTTCTCCCCGCGGAAGAGCCGCCGCAGCGCCAGCGGGGCGTTCTCCAGGCCGGTCGCCACGTCGACGCGGTCCACCAGCCTCCCGTCGCGCAGCCAGCCCGAGAGCGCCGCGACCGCCTCGGCCGCGCGGGAGTAGTAGTCGAGGACCAGGAAGCCCTCCATCCGGCTGCGCCGGACGAGCAGGTTCAGGTAGTTGCGAGGCCCCGGCGCCAGGGAGGTGTCGCCGTAGCGGGAGATGGCGCCGCAGATCACCACGCGGGCGTGCATGGCGAGGTTGTCGAGGGCCGCCTCCAGCGTCGCGCCGCCGACGTTGTCGAAGAACACGTCGAGCCCCTTGGGACACAGCTCCCGGAGCCGCGCCCCGACGTCCTCGGCCTTGTAGTCGATGGCGGCGTCGAAGCCGAAGGTCGAGGTGAGCAGGCGGCACTTCTCCGCCCCGCCGGCGATGCCGATGGCGCGGCAGCCGTGGATCCTGGCGATCTGGCCGACCGCCGAGCCGGTGGCGCCGGCGGCGCCGGAGACCACCACGGTCTCGCCGGCCCTGGGGCGCCCCACCTCCAGCAGCCCGAAGTAGGCGGTGAGGCCGGTGAGCCCGAGCGCGCTCATCGCCGTCTCCAGCGGGACGCCGGGGAAGACCGGCCCCGGGGCGGTCTCGGTGCCGGGCCGGGCCAGGGCCCACTCCTGCCACCCGAACCGCCCCTGGACGAGATCTCCCGGCTTCCAGGCGGGGTGGCGCGACGCCACCACCTCGCCGCCGGCGATGGCGCGCATCACCTCGCCGATCTTCACGGCGGGCAGGTAGCTGTCGCCGGCCATCCAGCCGCGCTGGGTGGGGTCGCAGGAGAGCAGGAGGTTGCGCACCAGCACCTCGCCCTCGGCGGGCTCCGGGACGGGGCCCTCGACGAGCCGGAAGTCCTCGGGGGAGACCTCGCCGCGCGGACGGCGGGCGAGCAGCCACTGGCGGTTCACGGCGGGCATGGTCGGCTCCTCGGTGTCGCCTCAGGCGGCGCGCCCGCGGCGGGGAAGGATCTCGCGCAGCGCGGCGTCGGCGCCGCGCAGCATCTCCACGGTGGTGTCCCAGCCCACGCAGGCGTCGGTCACGGAGCAGCCGTACTTCAGCTGCCGGAGGTCCGCGGGGATGGGCTGGTTGCCGGCCTCGAGGAAGCTCTCGACCATCACCCCGACCACCGAGCGGTTGCCGTCCCGGATCTGGTGCAGCACGTCGCGGAGCACCAGCGGCTGGAGCTCCGGCTTCTTCCAGGAGTTGGCGTGGGAGCAGTCCACCACGATGGCCTGGCGCAGCCCGGCCTTCTTCAGGGACTGCTCCGCCAGGGAGATGCTGACGGTGTCGAAGTTGGGCCGGCCGCCGCCGCCGCGCAGCACCAGGTGGCCGTAGCGGTTGCCGCTGGTGCGGACGATGGCCGAGCGGCCGTGGTCGCTGATGCCGAGGAAGGCGTGGGGGCGGGAGGCCGAGAGGATGGCGTTCACCGCGGCGTCGAGGTCGCCGTCGGTCCCGTTCTTGAAGCCGACGGGAGTGGACAGGCCGGAAGACATCTCGCGGTGGGTCTGCGACTCGGAGGTGCGGGCGCCGATGGCGGTCCAGGCGATGAGGTCGCCCAGGTACTGCGGGGCGATGGGGTCGAGCGCCTCGGTGCCGGTGGGCAGGCCCAGGGCGGTCACGTCCAGCAGGAAGCGGCGGGCCATGACCATGCCCTCGTCGATGCGGAACGAGTCGTCCATGTGCGGGTCGTTGATGAGCCCCTTCCAGCCGACCGAGGTGCGCGGCTTCTCGAAGTAGACCCGCATCACGACGAAGAGCGTGTCCTTCACCTCGTCGGCGAGCGCGCGCAGGCGGCGCGCGTAGTCCAGCCCGGCCGCCGGGTCGTGGATGGAGCAGGGGCCCACCACCGCGAAGAGGCGCGGGTCACGGCCGTCGAGGATGGCCTCCAGCGTGCGGCGCGCCTCGACCACGGTCTGGGCGCCGCGGTCGTCGATGGGGAGGCGCCCCTTCACCTGCGCCGGCGAGGGCATCTCCTCGAAGGCGCCGACGTTCAGGTTCTCGGTCTTCTGCATCGGGCGTGGGCTCCAGGCGGCGCGTGGCGGGGCCTTTTCCCATAGCCCATTCCCGCGCGTTGGCAAGCGGCAGGGCGCCCCGGGCCGGTCAGGGGCAGGTGCCCGAGGCGGCGAGCACGCCGGCGAGGTTGGAGAACCAGTCGCGCAGGGTGCCGGCGACGTCGTCGGGGCCCTGGGTGGTGGCGTTGAGCCAGCCGACCAGCTCGAGCTGCGTCGCGTTCGGGTCGCAGGGCGCGACCGCGGCGACGAGCGACCCCGACTGCAGGGCGATGTGGTCGTCGCCGCAGGTCTTCTGGTAGCGCAGCCCGACCTTGGCGCCGGGATCGGTGACCGGGACGCCCGGCGTGAGGAGGCCGCCGCGGGTGCGCAGGGTCCAGCGCACGGTGATGGTGTCGTAGACCACGTAGGTGACGTCGAAGCTGACGTCGTAGCCGGGCTCGACGCCGGGAGCGGAGGCGGTCCAGTGGTTGCCCGGCGAGAGGATGCGGCTCGCCGCCGGGTCGTGCAGCGCCTGGAGGACCTTCGGGAGGGAGCAGTTCACGTAGCCCCGGCCGTGCGCCCAGGAATGGGCGATGGAGGGGCCCGAGACCACGTTCAGCGCCTGCGGGCAGGCGCCCGGGGAACTGGGCGGGAAGGAGACGTCGGTGAAGTCGCGCTCCAGGGGCTGGAAGCCGGCCGATGCCGGGAAGTCCAGGCAGACGTTCTGGCCGGTGACGCCGCACCCGGCGGCGAGCGCGGCGAGGAGCGCCGGCAGCAGGCCGGCGGCGGGGCGGTGGTGCCGGGCACCCGCGTGGCGGTGGTGCCGGGCACCCGCGGAAAGACGGCCTGCTGCCTGTGAGGGAACTGGTGCCATGGCCTTCCGGGAAGACTATCCTGCCCCGGGGCGGGTTCATGCGCCGCATCGGCCGCGGATCGGGAGGAAGGCACCCATGCGTGACGCACGGTCGATCGGGCTCGCCGCGCTGCTGGTGGGGATTCCCGTTCACGCGGTCGCGCAAATGACCCTGGCGCTCCGTGCCGGGTACGGCGTCCCGCGAGGCGACGCCGCTAGCCTTGGCGGCCTCGGGGCCTTCCGGCAGGGCGACCTGTTCGGCAACCTCGTGCCCGTACAGATGGACGTGAGCTGGAGGCTGTCGCCCCGGATTTCCGCCGGTCTGTTCGCGAGTTACGGAATCGGCAGCCAGGGGCGGCAACTCCGCCAGCTCCTGTGCGACCAGTACCCGTGCTCGCGCGTCACCGACGTCCGATTCGGCGCCCAGGCGAGTTGGTCGCCGGGGCCGAAGGGGCCAGTCGAGCCGTGGCTGGGCCTCGGCGTCGGCATCGAGGAGGCGCGCTTCGACGCGCGCAACGTCACGTTCGCGAGCGGCAACCCGCCCCCCGCGTCGGCTTACCTCACCGACGACATCCGGACGGCCTACCGAGGTTGGGCGGTTCACGCCGAGGGTGGGGCGGACTGGCGGCTACGGCCAGATCTGCTCGTCGGCCCCTACCTTCAGGTGATGCTTGGTCAGTACCGGGTCCAGGACGTCCAATTCGGTCCCGCCGGAACTGTCCCAGGGAACGGGGGAATTCCCAGCAACAACCCGCACGAGTTCATTTCGCTGGGTGTGCGGGCCCGGTACGACCTTTGACCTGGGAGCAACGCGGAACGCGGTGCCGGGCACCGCGGCTCTGGGCGCTGGAACTGCGAAAGTGCCCCGGGCTATCGCGCCGGTACTGGAGTGGCGGCGAGGCGCTCGGCTTCTTCAACCCACCGTGCCGACTCGCGATTTCCTTCGGCGACGAGCTGCCGTGCCCCGTCCAGCGCGCGGCGAGCCGCGGCGTGGCCGCCCTCCTGGTCACCCGTCGCGAGCAGGCCTTCGGCAAGCGCAAGCTGGTTCGGCGGATAGTCCGGGAAGAGCGCAACGGCCTTTCGCGCTTCGGTGACCGCGGCTTCGGGGTCCCCAGGGCCAAGGGGCCAGCCTGGCGCGCGCAACAGCACCAGCGCCAGCACACGTGACGGCCCACCGCTGTCCAGACGCGCGTCGGCTGCCTGCACGCGGCGCAGGCGCTCGATCATGCGCTTCAGGCCGTCGGCGGCGGTGCTCGGACGCTCGCGTGCCTGCAGCCCGAGCGCGAGGGCCAGGCCATACTCACACTCCGGTTCGGCCGGAGCGCGCGCCTCGCAGCGCCGTCCCGCGTCGACGGCCGCCGACGCGAGTTCCCCACGCGTGCGGGCGTCGCGTTCCGACTCGAGCCGGCGAGAGATCTCCTGGATCGTCGCGAGGCTGGCCGCCGGCTCGCGCTTTGCCGCCGGCGGTGGGGCGCCGCGAAGGGCGGGAGCGCAACCGAGCGCCAGGAGCGCGGCGGCAAGCGCCCGCCTCACCGGCCAGACTCCATGAGCCGTCTCGCCTCGGCCAACGGGGCCGCATCGGCCGGGACGAAGCGGACCATGCGGATGGCGGCGAGCGCGTCGGCGCCCCGCGGGTCGGCGGACAGCCCGAGGAGCGCCGTCTCGAGCTGGCGCCAGCGCCTCGGCGGCAGACGCTTCCCGACCGATGCCACGAGCGCCGTCGGGAGCGGCGCGGATCGGGCAACCACCTCGATCTCCGCCGCGAATGGCAGCGACGGGAGCGCGGCCGCCTGCGCCCCGTCGAGCAGCACCGCCGTCCCGTCCCCGGATGCCGCCCGGCGAAGCGCCGAGAGCACCTGGCTCGACTCCACGATGCGCGTGCTCTCCGGGATGCGGCCCCATGAGCCGAGCACGCTTCGCACGAAATCGGGTGCGTAGCCGGCGAGCGATGAGACGGTCGCGCCGGCGAGGGAAGCAGGCCCGGTGACGCGGCCCTTGCCGGCGGCAAGGGACCAGCGCTCGGAGACGCCCACGCCCCTGGTCTCCACCTGGAGGCGTGCGACCAGGCGCAGCGCACGGGCGTGCTTGAGGAAGAAGGGAAGGGGGACGAGGGCCACGGCCGCGTCGGGCCGGGCCAACCGCTCCAGCCCCTCCTTCTCGGTGGGCAGGTAGACGGCCGTCACCGATCCGGCGGGCCAGCCGGTGGTGCGGATCAGCGCCGCTGCCAGCGCATCCATTGCCGGCTGGGCCTCGACCGTGGAACCCGGATACCCGGGCGCACAGGCGACGATCGCGACGGGTTCGGCCGCGCGAACGGGGAGGACGGCGAACTCCAGCAGGCCGGCGAGGAGGAGCGCGCGCATGGCGTGAGCATACCGCCGGGCGGGACGGGTTGGCGCCGGCCGTCGCCCGGCCGACGCCGGTGGTACCGTTGCGTCGATGGAGCCGCGGTCTCGGGTCGAGAAGGCGTTCGCGCGCATCCTTGCGCTGCGCGTCTCCATCCTCGTCCTTTACGCCGTGCTGGTCCCCGCGGCCGCCCTGATGGCGCTCCGCATCCCGTCGGAGGGAGCCATCGACCGGCTCATCGTCCCATCTGATCCGGATTTCGTTGCCACGCGGGCATTCCAGCGGATCTTCCCCGAGGGGCAAGTCGTCCTTCTCCTGGTCGAAGCCGATGACCCCTTTCGGCCGGAGGCGCTGGCGGAGATCGACGCGCTTTCGCGCCGGGTCCGCGCGATACCCGGCACCACCGTCCACTCCCTGCTGGACGTTTACCGGCGGGCGCACCCCGGCTTCCGTCCCGATGCGGCCGGGGCAGCGGACTTGCGGCAATTCGCCGCGGGCACGGCGTTCTTTCGACGGCAGGGGCTGGCCGGCAAGCACTTCCTCGGGATCGCGGTGGGATTCCCGTCCAGCGGGCCCGCGGCGAGGGATGCGACGCTCGCCGCCATCGAGGCGGCGGTGGCGGCGGTCCCGGGCGTGGGCGCGGAGCGCGGCGAGCGCGGTGCCGGGCACGGTGGATTCGGCAACGAGGGCGGTGCCGGGCACGCTGGAATCGGCAACGAGGGCGGTGCCGGGCACGCTGGAATCGGCAGCGGAATCGAGCGGATCCGCGTGGTCGGGGCACCACTTGTCGAGTCCTGGATCGAGCGGGAGTCGGGCCGGGCCTCCCTGCGCTGGTTCCCGATCTTCGCGCTGTTCGTGATCGCCATCGCGCTCTTCCTCTACCGCTCCTTGCGGTCGCTCATCGCAATCCTGATTGCGCTGGGGGCAGCAGTGGCGCTGGCGGTCGGGGCCGGCGGGATCTTGGGCTTCTCCTTCACCGTCGTGTCGGCCCTGGTTCCGCTGACGGTGATGGTCACCACGGTCGCTTCACTCGTCTACCTGCACTCCCGTTACGTGGACCAGCCCGAGGGCCTTACACTCGAAGTGCACCACCTGCGGGCCCTCGCCAACAAGCTGCTGCCGGTGACCGCCTCCAGCATCGCGGCCGTCCTGGGATTCGCGGCGCTGGCAGTCTCGCGCATCCGGCCAATTCGCGAGATGGGGCTCTGGACGGCCGTCGGGCTGGCGCTGTCGTGGATGGTCTGCTTCACGCTGTTCCCGGCATTGCAGCGAACGCTCCGGACACCGACGGGCCGCGCGGTCGCCGTTCGCAGCGGTCTGTACGACCGGCTGGCGGCGAGGATCCCAGCCTTCACGCATCGCTGGCGCTGGGCGCTGGTGCTCGGTTCACTGCTCCTTTCGGCATCTGGACTGGCTGCGCTGCTGGGCATTCCAGGGCATATCGCGCCCATGCAGGTGGGCGTCGACTCGCTCGACTACGTCGACCCGGAACAGCCCATTCGTCGCGACCTCGCGTATTTCCGTAGTCAAGTCGGCGGACTCGACGTGGTGAGAGTCTGGGTCCGCACCACACCCGGCACGGTAACGAATCCGGAAGTCCTTCGCGGACTGGACCGGTTCACCAGCGCCATCGAAGCGGTGCCGGGCGTGTTGTCGGCGGTCGGGCCAACCACCTTCTTGCGTCTGCGCAGGTACCTGGCTGGTCAGGGAGACCACCTGCCGCAGGACTCAGCCGGCTTCGCGGCGGCTGCAGGGGACGTCGAGCAGCTTCTCCTATCCGAGGTCGAGCTGCGCGGCTTCCTCGACGTTGCCTCGCTCGCGAATGCCCAGATCACGGTGGCTTTCTCTAGCGGTGGCGAGGCCGGGTTCGAGGCACTGTCGCGTTCGGTGCGCCGAGCCTGGGATCGGACTGTGGCTGCCGATCCCGCGTTGAGGGGAGCGACCATGCAGCTGGTGGGAGAGTCGATGCTCCAGGCCAAGGTCGGGGCGAGCCTCGTGCCAACGCTCACGGAGAGCTTCGCCCTGACGGCGGCCCTCATCTTCGCTGCGTTCCTGATCGTGTTCCGCAGTCCCTCGGCGAGGCTCATGGCGATGGTCCCGTCGGTCTTCGCCATCCTGGCGACATTTCTGGGGATGCGGTTGTTCGGTGGCACGCTCAACGTGGCCACCATCCTCATCGCCACCACGGTGCTGGGGACCACCGAGAACGACCAGATCCACTTCTTTCACCACCTCCAGGAGGCACCTCGGGGTGCCGGTCTCGAAGGGGAACTTCATTACACCCTTCGTGTCTCCGGACGGGCGATCGCGTTTGCCACCCTCATCAACGCCGCGGGGTTCCTGGGCTTGGCCTTCTCGCGGTTCCCGCCGCTGCGCCAGTTCGGCACCGTGACGGCCGGGGCCTTCTTGCTGGCCATGTTGGCTGACTTCACGGCGCTGCCCGGATCCCTCTGGATCGTTCGCCGCGACAACCCTCGGCGCGGCTAAGGCTGGAAGTTGGTGCCGTGGGGCCCGGGTGCCGGGCACGCGGCCCGCGGCCCCTGCCGGGCACGCGGCCCGCCGTGTCTTGGCGCGTGGATTGCTGGGGGAAGGTGCATCGTGGGAAGGGTTCCCCGGACGCTGCTGGTCGGAGCGGGCTCGACCAATCACTGCACGTGGCGCAGCCACGGGCACGCGTTGGTGTTCG
>JAKAEO010000069.1 GCA_021818285.1 Myxococcales bacterium | reverse complement strand
GCTGCGGCTGCGCCTGCAGTTGCGCGCCGTCGCCGACGGCAGGCCGGTGAGCAACCTGGTCCCGCTGGCGGAGCTGTCGGCCCTGGAGCGCAGCCGGCTGAAGGACTCCTTCCGCGCCATCAAGGACTGGCAGGAGAAGGCCTCCTACCACTACCGGACCGACCTCTTCTGAATGGGGGGCCTCGTTCCCACCGCGCACCTGGTCGGCGAGGCCCTCGGCCCCCCGATCCCCCCGCGCGCCCAGCCCGGACGCACCTCCCGCTGATGCTCTTCCGCTCGCCGCCCTGGGAGTCGGTCGTCTACTGGGCGCTCGACCTGGAGACCGGGGGGCTCGACGCCCGGCGCGACCCCATCCTGGCGGTGGGGATGGTCCCGGTGCGCGACGGGGTGGTGCGGCTCGGCGAGTCCTTCCAGTCGCTGGTCCGGCCGCCCGGGGCCGCCTCCATCGGGGAGCGGTCGATCCGCGCCCACCAGCTGCTCTGGGGCGAGGTGCGCGAGGCGCCGCCCGCCGCCGAGGTGCTGGCCCAGGTGGACGCGCGCATCCGCCAGGGAGCGCTGCTCGTCCACCAGGCCGGGATCGACGTCGCCTTCCTGAGGCGGGCCTACGCCGCGGCCGGCCGCTCCTGGCCCCGGCCGCCGGTGGTGGACACCGTCGAGCTGATCCTCAAGGCGGCCCGGAAGGCGCGCTTCGTGAATCCCGAGAACCCGGAGCTGCCCTCGCTGAACCTGGCGGTGGCCCGGCGCGAGGCCGGGCTCCCCGAGTACCAGGCCCACGACGCCCTCACCGACGCGGTGGCCACCGCCGAGCTCTTCCTGGTGCTGCGCCGGAAGATCGCGGCGCGCACCCTGCGCGACCTGCGCTGAGCCGGCGCCGCGGCGGAATCCCTCCGTCCTGTCCGCCGCTCCGCGATCCGCTCCCGGTATGCGGCGGGCGGGCGATTGGGTACATTCGGATCGGTCCTGCGCCCGCTGGGCTCCGGTGACGACGGGCCCGGGACGAGCGGCAGGAGACGCGGATGGATTGGGCGCGGACCTACGACGTGCTGGTGGTGGGCGGCGGGAACGCCGGCCTCTGCGCCGCCCTGAGCGCGCGGCGCGCCGGGGCCTCGGTCCTGCTCCTCGAGAGCTCGCCGCGCGAGCTGCGCGGCGGCAACAGCCGGCACACCCGCAACCTCCGCTGCATGCACGACCAGCCGGCCGACGTCCTCACCGGGTCCTACCCTGAGGAGGAGTACTGGGAGGACCTGCGAAAGGTCACCGGCGGCCAGACCGACGAGGCCATGGCCCGGATGGTGATCCGGCGCTCCGCCACCTGCCGCTCCTGGATGGCGGGCCACGGCGTCCGCTTCCAGCCGTCGCTCGGCGGCACCCTGCACCTCTCCCGCACCAACGCCTTCTTCCTGGGCGGCGGCAAGGCGCTGGTGAACGCCTACTACCGGGCCGCCGAGGCCCTGGGCGTCGACGTCGCCTACGGCGCCGAGGTGCGGGAGCTGGAACTCACCGGCGGGCGCTTCCTCTCCGCCGCCGTCACCGTGAAGGGCTTCGGCAACCGGGCCCGCGCCCGGACGCTGGTGGCCGCGGCGGGCGGCTTCCAGGGCAACACCGCCTGGCTCCGCGAGGCCTGGGGCCCGGCCGCCGACAACTTCATCGTCCGCGGCACGCCCTACGACGACGGCACGGTGCTGAAGCTGCTCTCCGGCGCGGGGATGCGGACGGTGGGCGACCCCACCCAGGGCCACGCCGTGGCCATCGACGCCCGCGCCCCCCGCTTCGACGGCGGCATCGTCACCCGCGTCGACTGCGTCTCGCTGGGCATCGTCGTCAACAAGCACGCCGAGCGCTTCTACGACGAGGGCGAGGAGTTCTGGCCCAAGCGCTACGCCATCTGGGGCCGGCTGGTGGCGCAGCAGCCCGACCAGATCGCCTACGCCATCATCGACGCCAAGATGCCCGGCACCTTCGTCCCGCCGGTCTTCCCGCCGGTGGAGGCACCCACCGTCCGCGAGCTGGCGGTGGCGCTGCGGCTCGACCCCGCCGCCCTGGAGCGGACCGTGGAGGGCTTCAACCGGGCGGTGCGCCCGGGCACCTTCGACCACGCGGTGCTGGACGGCTGCGCCACCGCGGGGCTCTCCCCGCCCAAGAGCCACTGGGCCCGCCGCCTCGACACCCCGCCCTTCGCCGCCTACCCGCTGCGGCCGGGCATCACCTTCACCTACCTGGGGCTGGCGGTGGACGAGCGCGCCCGGGTGCTGGCCGCCGACGGGAAGCCCTCGGACAACGTCTACGCCGCGGGCGAGATCATGGCGGGCAACATCCTGGGGAAGGGCTACCTGGCGGGGATCGGCATGACCATCGGGACCGTCTTCGGCACCATCGCCGGCGAGGAGGCGGCGCGCCATGCGGCCCGCTGACCGGCTCCCCCCGGAGCTCGCCGCCGAGGGCGAGCGGGTGATGCGGCTCTGCAACGCCTGCCGCTACTGCGAGGGGTTCTGCGCCGTCTTCCCGGCCCTGGAGCGGCGCCTCTCCTTCGCCGAGGCCGACCTCGTCTACCTCGCCAACCTCTGCCACAATTGCGGCGAGTGCTGGTACGCCTGCCAGTACGCGCCGCCGCACGAGTTCGAGCTGGCCTTCTCCAGGACGCTGGCCCAGATACGGGCGGCCAGCTACCAGCAGAACGTCCGCCCCCGCGCCCTGGCCGGGCTGCTGCGCCACGGCGGCCGGACGGCGGCCTGGCTCTCGGCGGCGGGGCTCCTGCTCTTCCTCGCCCTCGAGCTCGCCCGCGGCGGGATGGCCGGCCTGGTCGCGCCCCACGCCGACGCCGCGGGCGCCTTCCACGCGCTCCTCTCCCACGGCGCGATGGTGGCGGTCTTCCTGGCCGCCGGCCTCTGGGCCGCCGCGGCCCTGGCGCTGGGCCTCGCCGCCTTCTGGCGCCAGACCGGCGAGCGCTTCGGCGACCTGGTCGCCTCCCGGGCCGCCGCGCGGGGCTTCTGGGACGCGCTGCGGCTGCGCTACCTCGACGGCGGCGGGGGCGGCTGCGCCTACCCCGACGAGGTCCCCTCCCCGGCGCGCCGCCGGCTGCACCACCTCACGGTCGCCGGCTTCGGGCTCTGCTTCGCCTCGACCAGCGTGGCCGCCGTCTACCACTACGGCCTCCACCTGCCGGCGCCCTACCCGATCCTCAGCTTGCCGGTGGTGCTCGGGACGCTGGGCGGCGCCGGGCTGCTCGCCGGCCCGGCCGGCCTCCTCTGGCTGAAGCTGCGCCGCAACCCGGCCATCGTCGACCCGGCCCAGACCGGGCTCGACGTCGGGTTCCTGGTGCTCCTGCAGCTCGCCGCCGGCACCGGCCTCCTGCTCATGGCCCTGCGGCAGACCGCCGCCATGGGCACGCTGCTGGCCCTCCACCTCGGGCTGGTGCTGGCGCTCTTCGTCACCATGCCGTACGGAAAGTTCGTGCACGCCGTCTACCGGTACGCCGCCCTGGTCCGGTACGCCCTCGAGCAGCGGCGCCCCCGCGCCGCGCGGTAGCGGACGCGGTACCATCTGGCGCCCGCGGCGTCGCCCGCGGCGAGGAGGCGGCATGGCCGAGGTGGCGTTCCTGGGAACGGGCCTGATGGGCTCGGGGATGATCGAGGCCCTGCGCCGGCGGGGCGAGTCGGTGCGGGCCTGGAACCGCACCCCGGAGCGGGCGCGGCCGCTCGAGAAGCTGGGCGCCCGCCTGGCCCGCACCCCCGCCGAGGCGGTGGCCGGCGCGGAGCGGGTGCACCTGCTGGTCTCGGACGACGCCGCCGTGGACGCGGTGCTGGCGCAGGCGCGCCCGGGGCTCTCGCCCGGCGCCCTGGTGGTGGACCACTCCACGGTCTCGCCGGCCGGGACGGTGGAGCGCTTCCGCGCCTGCGACCGGGACGGCATCGCCTTCCTGCACGCGCCGGTCTTCATGGGGCCGCAGCAGTGCCGGGACGCCGCCGGCCTGATGCTCTGCGCCGGCCCCTCCGACCGCTTCGCCCGCGCCCGGCCGGCCCTCGCGGCCATGACCGGCGAGCTCTGGCACGTGGGGGAGCGCACCGACCTGGCCGCCGCCTACAAGCTCTTCGGCAACGCCCTGCTGCTGCTCATCGTCGGCGGGCTCGCCGACGTCTACGCCCTGGCCGCGAGCCTCGGCATCCGCGCCACCGAGGCCCACGACCTCTTCGCCCGCTTCAAGCCCACCGGGGCCATCGACTACCGGGGGCGGAAGATGGCCGAGGGGGACTACCGGCCGATGTTCGAGCTGGTGATGGCCCGCAAGGACGTCCGGCTGATGATCGAGGCCGCCGGGTCCACCCCGCTGGCGCTGCTCCCGGCGCTGGCGGCGCGGATGGACGAGCTGCTCGCCCGGGGGCACGGCGCCGATGACGTGGGCGTGCTGGCGGCGGACCGCCGGCGCTGAGCGCGCCGGCGGCGGGGGGATCAGCACCTCTTCGCGCCGTCCCGGCAGGAAAGGGCCGGGCGCGCCGGCCCGCCCGCCGGCGGGCGCACCTGGGCGACCATCGCGGCGTCCTCCGCGACCGGCGGGATGGGGGGCGTCGCCAGCTGCAGCAGGACGGCCCCCTCGAGGAGCAGCGCGAAGACGATCAGGGCGAGGGCCTTCTTCATGGCGAACCTCCGGTTCGCCCTCCCCTACGTCAACCCCCGGGCCCCTATTTCGGAAGTCCTCAGGAGGTGAGGTCGCGGGCCAGCGCCTCGTGCTGTTCCGGCGAAAGGATCGTTTCCGCCGCCAGCCCGGGCAGGTCGCTGCCCACCGCCACCGGGGCGGCGCCCTTCACGTCGAACTTGAGGTACTGGACCGAGGAGAGCCGGTCCTCCCCCACCTGCCGCGGGTCGAAGCGGGCTCGCACCTTCGCCCCGCCGGCCGTCTTCACGTAGAGGTGCTCGACCAGCTTCAGCCAGGCCCGGAGCTTCCGGTCGCGCTCCGCGGGGTCGGCGATCTCGATGAGCAGCGAGCAGCCCAGCTCGCCGGGGCCGCCCAGCAGCTCGTTGTAGGTGTCGAGCTCGTGGGCGATCTCCTCGTCGCGGAAGAGCCGCTCGGCCCGCAGCATCTCCAGGACCTGGTAGCGGGTGGTCTCGCGGTTCTCGAAGAGGAAGGTGAGCGGACCGACGTGGATGCGGCGCAGCGCCTTGGCCCGCATGGCCGCGTCCCGGATGGCCTCCCGCTCGCGGTCGTAGGTGACGAGGTCCAGGAGCTCCCGGCGCTCGACCTTCTGCATGGTGGTGCTCTCCTTCACGAGAACTTCTCCCCGCGGTAGGCGCGGGCCAGGATGGTCATGGGGTGGAGCGGCCGCTTGCCGGCGTGCTGCGCGAACTGCAGCGAGGCCAGCGGGCAGTCGGTGGCCCAGACGTCGGCCTCGGCCGCCTTCATGCCGTCGAAGGCCTTCTCGCCCACCCGCGCGCTCACCTCGAAGCCCTCCACGGTCATGGCGTAGGTCCCGTCGTGCCCGCAGCACTCCGACACGGTGGCGGCGACGGTGGCGCCGGGGATCTTCCGCAGCAGGTCGCGCCCCTTGAAGCCCACGGCCTGGGCCCGCAGGTGGCAGGGGGCGTGGTAGGCCACCTTCCCCGGCGAGCTCTTGAAGGCGGTGCTGAAGCGCGGCTGGTCGCGCAGCCCCCAGAGGAACTCCGAGGGGTCCATCACCGCCGGCGCCAGCCGGGCGGCCCGCTCCCGGTCGGCCCCCTCGAGCAGGTGCGGCCACTCCCGCCGCATCATCATCGAGCAGGTGGGGTTCACCACCAGCACCTTGGCCCCCTGCTCCACGAAGGGCAGCAGCAGGTCCAGGTCGCGCGCCGCCTGCCGGCGCAGCGCCGTCAGGTCCCCGTGCTCCCAGGCCGGCATGCCGCAGCACTGCAGCCCCTTCGCCACCCGGCAGTCCACCTGGTTGGCCTTCATCACCTCGAGCACGTCCACGCCGATGGCGGGCTCGTTGTGCTGCACGAAGCAGGTCTGGAAGAGCACCGCCTCGCCCCCCGGCCCGGGGCGGACGAAGCCGTGCTTCTCGGCCCAGGCGTCGAAGGGCTCGGCGGCGAAGTCGGGCAGGAGCTTGTCCCGGTGGATGCCGACCGTCTTCTCCATCAGCACCCGCAGCGGGCGGGTGCGGTTGGCGACGTTGGCCATCCCCAGTGACAGCCGGGCCATCTTGCCGGCGCCGTCCGGGTCGCCCAGCATCCGCTCGCGCAGGGTCTTGCCGCGCTTGCGGAGCTGCACGGCGTCGAAGCGGTGGACCAGCTTGGGGAAGTCCAGCTGGTACTGGTGCTTGTCCCGCGGCGTGTAGGGGCACTGCACCTCGCAGAGCTTGCACTGGAAGCACAGGTCCATGACCTGCTGCCGCTCGCCGGCGGTGATGCCGTGGACGTCGCCGTCGTGGCGCTCGTCGATGAACCGGAAGAGGGTCGGGAAGCTGTCGCAGTACTTGAAGCACATGCGGCAGCCGTGACAGATCTCGAAGACCCGCGTGACCTCGCCGAGCAGCGCGGCCTCGTCCCAGTACCTGGAATCGGAGGGGTCGTAGGTGAGCCCCGGCGTCGGAAGGTAGGAGATCGGCTTCTGGGGGTCGGCCACGGGGCGCCCTCCGCTCTCGGGTCCGGTGGGGCCGGCGCCCGCCGCGCCGGCCCCGGTGGTGCGGAACGCTACTTGATGCTGTCGAGCATCTTCTGGAAGCGGCCGGCGTGCGACTTCTCCGCCTTGGCCAGCGTCTCGAACCAGTCGGCGACCTTCGCGAAGCCCTCCTCGCGGGCCGTCCTGGCCATGCCCGGGTACATGTCGGTGTACTCGTGGGTCTCGCCGGCGATGGCCGCCTTGAGGTTGGCCTGGCTGTCGCCGATGGGCAGCCCGGTGGCCGGGTCGCCGACCTCCTTCAGGTAGTCGAGGTGGCCGTGGGCGTGGCCGGTCTCGCCCTCGGCGGTGTCACGGAAGTTGCCCGCCACCTCCGGGTAGCCCTCGGTGTCCGCCTGCTTGGCGAAGTAGAGGTAGCGGCGGTTCGCCTGGCTCTCGCCGGCGAACGCGTCCTTGAGGTTCTGGAAGGTCTTGGATCCCTTGAGGCTGGCCATGGTCATCTCCTGATGGTGAACGCCACGCGCGGGGAATATCCCCGAAGGTGGTGCGGGGCGCTACGCCCCTGGCGCGGGCCGCGACCGACCACCACAGGTCGCGTCGCCTCGGTCCTCGCAGTTAGACAATGTCTAATCCCAGACTTCGTCTTTCGCCAAGCACCCTGATGGGGACTGGCTCAGCCCGGGGCGCGGACGGCGCGGACCGCCGTGGCCGGGTGGTCGCGGCTGGCGACGAAGCCGGCGCGCCGCGCGAAGCCCTCGCCCGCCGGGCTGTGGCGCCGCGCGGTGAGCAAGATGGCCGTGCCCCCCTCGCTCGCGACCCAGGTCTCCAGCTGCTGCAGCATCTGCCCGGCGAGCCCGCGCCCGCGCTGGTCGGGGCGCACCAGCAGGAACTCTACCGTCCACTCGCCCGCGCGCGGCTGGTCGCGCACCACCACCAGGACGCCGGCGAGCCGCTGCCCGGCGTCGAAGACGCCCACCACGAAGAGGTCCTCGAGGCTCCGCGGCGCCGAACCCCCGCCGAGGATGCGCGCCGCGGTGTCGGGGCCGGGCGGCTCGCCGGTGAGCAGCAGCACGTCCTCGGCGCAGGCCAGCAGCAGCGCGTGCAGCTCGTCGCGCCAGTGCTCGTCGAGCCAGACCCCGAAGCCGCCCTCGACCGGGACCTCGAGCAGCCGCTGGGCCTCCAGCGTGGCGATGCGGCCCGGCGTGGTCGAGAGCGTGGACATGGTCGCCCGCGGTCGAGCCTACCCGGTCCGTGCACGCGCCGTGCGCCCCCGCAAGGGCCTCGCGCCGCCCCGCCCCAAGCGGGGCCCGGCACTCAGACGTTCTGCGACAGGATCAGGTGCACGTACTGCGCGCGCTCGAAGGCGCCCGGGTCGCGGATCACCCGCTGCGAGAGCGTTCCCCGGAAGTCGCCGATGGCGCCGTGGCCGCGCTTGTCCATCCACTCGTCCAGCCCCTCGCGCATCTTCCCGAGATAGGGGATGCCGTTCTTCACCAGGGCGGCGGCCACCTGCACCGTGGTCGCGCCGGCGAGCAGCATCTTGATGACGCCGGTGGCGTCGTGGACGCCGGTGGAGGCCGAGAGGTCCGCCTTGATGCGCCCGTAGAGGATGGCGATCCAGCGCAGCGGCAGCAGCATCTCGCCCGGCTGGGAGAGCGACATGTCGTTCTTCAGCGAGAGCTTCTCCAGGGAGATGTCGGGCTGGAGGAAGCGGTTGAAGAGCACGAAGGCCTGCACGCCCAGGGCGTCGAAGCGGGCCACGGTGCCGCCCAGCGCCGTGAAGAACGGGGAGAGCTTCACCGCCACCGGGATGCGGACGGTCTCCCGGATGGAGGAGACGATCTCGTGGAAGCGGTTCTCCACATCGGCGCCGGAGAGGCGCAGGTCGGCCTGCACCGCGTAGAGGTTCACCTCCAGCGCGTCGGCGCCGGCGTCCTCGATCTGGCGGGCGTACTGGCTCCAGCTCCCCGGCGCGTTGCAGTTCACGCTGGCGATGACCGGGATGCCGACCGCCTTCTTCGCGGCGCCGACCATCCCCAGGTACTCGTGCGGGCCCACCGTCTGGCGCGGGAAGAAGCTCTGGGCCTCGGCGAAGCCGGTGGTGGTCCGGTCCATCGCCTCCTGCAGCTGGGTGTCGAGCGCCTCGATCTGCTCCTCGAAGAGGGAGCGGAGCACCACCGCGCCGGCGCCGTGCTGCTCGGCGAGCTGGAAGTTCTCGACGCGGTTGGAGAGGGAGGAGGAGGCGAGCACCAGCGGGCTCGGCAGGTTGAGGCCCATGTAGGTCGTCGAGAGATCGGCCATGGCGGCGGCTCCTCCGGAAGGGGAGGCCATCCTCGCCCGGCGACCCCCGGCTTGGGAAGCGGAACCGCGCGGGCCCGCCCGTGCGGGGCCCGGCGCCGGACGGCGGCCGCTCAGTCGCCGCCGCGCCGCGCGAAGGCCGCCGCGGCGCACATCGCGAAGGCCAGGGCGGCGACGGCGGTGAAGACCAGGCTCTTCGAGAACAGCGCCAGCGGGAGCAGCAGGGCCGCCCCGGCCATGGCGGCGAGCAGGTCCACCCCCTCGGCCCGCGAGATGGGGAGGACCAGGAAGGCGGAGAGCAGCACCAGCGGCATCCCCACGGCGAAGACCTTGCCCACGGCGCTGCGCCCCGACTGCACCAGGTCCCAGTCGCGGATCAGCACCACCGCCAGTACCGCCACGGCGCCGACCGCCAGCACCAGCACGGCGCCGGCCGAGGCGTCCTTGGCCCGGCGGGCCCGCTCCTCCTGCCCGCCGGCGGCGAGGTCCACCACCTCCTCGACCGCGCTGTTCATCACCTCGGCGGCGAGCACGGCGAACACCGCGAGCAGCAGCGCGAGCTGCTCCGCCAGCCCCAGGGGCACGGCGCTGCCGAAGACGGCCACCAGCAGCGCGGCCACCAGGTGGACGCGCATGTTGCGCTGGGCCACGGCGACCTCGAGGACGCCGCGCGCCGCGAACTTGAAGCTCCCCAGGACGGTCCCGCGGTCGTCGCTCATGGCCGCAGGGTACCGGAACGGGCGGCTATTTCCATTGTTCGTACAGGAACTGCACCTCGGCGGGCGTGAGGTCGAAGCGCACCCCGGCCTCCTCGATGAGCTTGTTGCGCTTCGCCTGGGGATCCTCCCGCCGCCGCTCCGAGAGCCAGCGCAGCGCCTTCTGGATCCCCTCGCCGCCGGGGCCGATTCCCGCCATGTCCTGACCTCCGCGCCCGCCCCTTTTCACGCCGTCCCGCGGTACAAGAGGGGCCTCCATGTCCGCCCGTCCCAGAGGCTCCGCCGCGGGGCTCGCCTACGCGCTCGCGGCCTACGTCGTCTGGGGCCTGTTCCCAGTCTACTTCCGGGCCCTCGCCGGCGTCCCGGCCCTGGAGGTGCTGGCCAGCCGCATCCTCTGGTCGTGCGTCTTCCTGGCGCTGCTCCTCACCGCCCGCCGCGGCTGGGGCGAGGTGGCGCCGCTGCTGCGCTCCCCGCGCCGGGTGCTCTGGCTCACCGCCACCGCCCTGCTCATCTCCAGCAACTGGCTGATCTTCATCTGGGCGGTGGGCCACGGCCACACCGTCGACTCCAGCGTCGGCTACTTCGTGACGCCGCTGGTGAGCGTGGTGCTCGGCCTCCTGGTCCTGCGCGAGCCGATGTCCCGCGCCCAGGGCGCGGCGGTGCTGCTGGCCGGGGCGGGCGTCGCCGCCCTGGTGCTGGGCACCGGCACCCGCCCCTGGATCGCCCTGGCGCTGGCCGCCACCTTCAGCTCCTACGGCCTGCTGCGGAAGATGGCCGGGGTGGCGGCGACCGGCGGGCTCTTCGTCGAGACCCTGGTGCTGGCGCCGGCGGCGGCCGCCTGGCTGGCCTTCGGGTCCGGCCCGCCGGGCGGCCACCTCGCCGCCGGGGGGCGCACGGCCGTGCTGCTCCTGCTCTCGGGGCTCGTCACCGCCCTGCCGCTCATCTGGTTCGCCGAGGGGGTGAGGCGGCTGCGCCTCTCCACCGCCGGGATCCTGCTCTACGTGAACCCCTCGCTGCAGCTCGCCGACGCGGTGCTGCTCTTCGGCGAGCCCTTCACCCGGGCCCACGCCGTGGCCTTCGCCTGCATCTGGGTCTCGATCGGCGTCTACAGCGTCGACGCGCTGCGGACGGCGCGGCGCGCCGAGCAGGCCGCCTGACGGCGCCCTCCCGGCGCGCCCCCCTCGCTACGCCTTCCGCGCCTGCCCCTCGGGGTGGACGGTCAGCACCGGGCAGCCGGCGCGGCGCACCACCCGCTCGGCGGTGGAGCCGAGCAGCGCGTGGCGCAGGCCGGTGCGGCCGTGGGTCCCCACCACCAGCAGGTCGACGCCGTTCTCCCGGGCGAACTCCACCACCTCCAGCGCCGGCTCGCCGACGCTCTTGGCGGTCTTCACCACCTTCGCCCCCATGGCCTCGGCGATCCCCTTCCACTCCGTGAGGTGGCTCTCGGCCTGGTCGGCCAGCTCCTGCAGCATCTTGGGGCTGGCCACCACCGAGCCCTCCGGCAGCGTGTAGCCGGGCAGCTGGTAGGCGTGGAACAGCGTCAGCTCGGCGCCGAAGGTCTGGCACAGGTCGGCCGCGACGCGGAGGGCGAAGCGAGAGGGTTCGCTGAAGTCGATGGGGCAGCAGATCCGCTTCCAGCCGATGGCCATGGCGTCCATCCCGCCGGGCGCGCCCCGGGACGGGCCGCGGCCGCGAGCCTCCATGGGCCACAGGATACGCCTTCCCCCGGAGTACGGCGTGGGATCGCGCGGGCCGGCGCGACGGGGTGCCGCAGCGCCCGGCCCCGAGCGGGGCCAAGGGCGGCGACGCCGTCCGGACCCGGGCACCCGGCGGCCTCGCCCGCCCCCGCCGTCAGCCGATGATCGCCGCGCGCATCGAGAGCGAGGAGAGGTCGAACCCGGTGACCGGGAAGCGCACCGGCTCCCCGGGCGCGGCGGCGCCGGCCGCGTAGAGCAGCGGCAGCCAGTGGTCGGGCGTGGGGTGGGAGCGGCGCCCGTCCTCGGTCCGCAGGGCGCCGGCGAGCCAGGCCTGGTCGTGACGCTCCAGCGCCGCGGCGGCCGCCTCGTCGAAGCGGCGCGCCCAGTCCGGCGTCGCGGTGACGCCCGCGCTCATCGACCGGAAGGCGTGGCGCAGGTCGTGGGTGAGGTTCCCGCTCGCCAGGATCAGCACCCCCTCGTCGCGCAGCGGCGAGAGGGCCCGGCCGAGCGCCAGGTGGCCCTCGGGCGGGAGCCGGGCGTCGACGCTGAGCTGCACCACCGGCACGTCGGCCGCCGGGAGCATGTGGACGAGCACGCTCCAGGTGCCGTGGTCGAGCCCCCAGTCGGTGGCGAGCGAGGCGCGCCCCTCCCCGGCGAGCGCCACCACCCGGCGCGCCAGCGCCGGATCGCCCGGCGCCGGGTACTGGACCCGGTACAGCTCCTCGGGGAAGCCGCCGAAGTCGTGGATGGTCTCGGGCCGCTCGTTCGCGGTGACGAAGCTCCCGTCCGCGTACCAGTGGGCCGACACGGCGAGGATGGCGCGCGGCCGCGGGACGAGGCCGCCCAGCGCCCGGAAGCCGCGGCTCCAGGGGTTGTCCTCGACGACGTTCATGGGCGAGCCGTGGCCCACGAAGAGGACCGGCATCCGGGGAGGGGGGCTGGGGTTCGAGGTCGTCACGGGAGGAGCGTAACCACGGAACGCCGGCGCGGCAGGGACCACTTCGTTCCACCGGGGGAACGATGCCCCCGCCCGGCGCGGCGCGGAGGCGCCCGGGACCGGGGGCGGCCGAGACGCCGTTCGCGGACCGCCGGCCCGTCGCGCGTGGTAACGGTGGGGCATGCACGGAAGGCTCGCCACGGCCCGCCTGGAGTCGGCGGCGCTCCGGGGCAACGCGCTCGGGGACCCGGCCGAGCGGACGGTGATGGCCTGGCTCCCGCCCTCGCACGCCCGCGGCGCCCGGCTCCCGGCGGTCTACTTCCTCCACGGCTTCACCGGCAGCGTCCGGGCCGTCACCAACGTCTCGCCCTTCGCCCCCTCCCTCCCCGAGCGAATCGACGACCTGGTGGCCTCGGGCGCCCTGCCCGACTTCGCGGCGGTGTTCGTGGACGGGTGGACGGCGCTGGGCGGCAGCCAGTGGCTGAACAGCGAGGCCACCGGCCGCTACCAGGACTACCTGGTGGAGGAGGTGGTCCCCTTCGCCGAGCGGGAGTGGGGGCTCATCCCCGCGGCGGGGGCGCGGGCGGTGGCGGGCAAGAGCTCGGGCGGCTACGGGGCGCTGGCGGCGGCGCGGGCCCACCCGGAGATCTTCGCCCACGTCGCCTGCCACGCCGGCGACATGGGCTTCGAGTACTGCTACCTGCCCGACTTCCCGGCCGCCGCCGGGGCGCTGCTCGGCACCGACCCCGCCGCCTGGCTCGCGGGGATGCTGCGGCGCGGCCGCGAGACCCGGCTGCGCGGCGACGACCACGAGGTGGTGAACGTCCTCGCCATGGCCGCCGCCTACTCGCCGGAGCCGGGGGCGCCGCTCGGCGTCGCCCTGCCCTTCGACCCCGAGACCGGCGCGATCCGGCCCGAGGTCTGGGCGCGCTGGCTGGCCCACGACCCGGTGCGCTTCGTCGCCGCGAGCCTCGAGGCCTTCCGGAGGCTGCGCACCATCTACCTGGACTGCGGCACCCGCGACGAGTTCCGGCTCCGCTGGGGGGCGCGGATGGTGGCGCGGAGCCTGCGCGAGGCCGGCGTCGAGGTCACCCACGAGGAGTTCGACGACGGCCACCGCGGCATCGACTACCGCTACGCGCGCTCGCTCGGGCTCCTGGTCCCGAGGCTGGAGCGCGAGGGCGCCTGAGGGTCACCCGACCTCGCCCCGCGACCTCGACCCCGACCTCGACCCCGACCACCGACCCCGACCCCGGTGACGCCCCCCCTACGGCGCCGTGAGGTCCGCCGTCGGCAGCAGCTTCGGCGGCCGCCGCTGATGGGTCGCCTGCTCGTAGGCGTAGGCGAACTTCAAGAGGGTCGCCTCGCTCCAGGGCTTGCCCATGAAGGTGATGCCCACCGGCAGGCCGCGCACCTGGCCGGCGGGCACGGTGACGGCCGGGTAGCCGGCCACCGCCGCCGGCGTGCTGGTGCCGAGCAGGAAGCTGTCGCCGTTCACCGGATCGGTGAGCCAGGGCGGGCTGAAGGACGGGACCACCAGCGCGTCGAGCCTGTACCGCGCGAGGACCGCGTCGAGCCCCTCGGCGCGCGAGAGCTTCCGGCAGCGCGCCAGCGCCTTCTTGTAGGCCGCGCCGGTGAGCGGCCCCTTGGCCTGCGCCTTCAGGAACAGCTCCTGGCCGAAGAAGGCCATCTCCTCGGCGCGGTGGCGCTCGTCGAAGGCGATGACGTCGGCGAGCGTGCGCACCGGCGCGCCCGGCGCCCAGGCCGCCAGGTAGGCGGCCAGGTCGGCCTTCAGCTCGGTGAGCAGCACCTCCAGCTCGGCGTCGTCGTACTCGCCCTGGTGCGGGATGTCGGCCGGATCCACGATCACCGCCCCCGCCGCCTTCAGCGCGGCGATGGCCGCCTCGGCCACCCGGTCGGCCTCCGGCGAGATCCCGAAGACCTTGGCGCGCGGGACGCCGATGCGCGCGCCCCGGAGCCCCTTCGGGTCGAGCGCCGCGACGTAGTCGACCGGCTTGCCGCGCGCCGCCCTCGTCGCCGGGTCGTCGGGGTCGGCGCCGGCCATCGCCGTGAGCAGCGCCGCGGCGTCGGCGACGGTGCGGGCCATGGGGCCGGCGGTGTCCTGGGTGTGGGAGATGGGGATGATGCCGGCCCGGCTCACCAGCCCCACCGTGGGCTTCACCCCGACCAGCGCGGTCATCGCCGAGGGGCAGGTGATGGAGCCGTCGGTCTCGGTGCCGACCCCCACGGCGACGAGGTTCGCGGCCACCGCCACCGCCGTCCCGGAGGAGGAGCCGCAGGGGTTGCGGTCGAGGGCGTACGGGTTGTGGGTCTGGCCGCCGCGGGCGCTCCAGCCGCTCGAGGAGCGGGGCGAGCGGATGTTGGCCCACTCGGAGAGGTTGGCCTTCCCGAGGATCACCGCGCCGGCGGCCCGGAGCCGCTCCACCAGCGTGGCGTCCCGCGGCGGCCGGACGCCGACGAGCGCCAGCGAGCCGGCGGTGGTCTGCATCCTGTCGGCGGTGGCGACGTTGTCCTTCAGGATCACCGGGATGCCGTGGAGCGGCCCGCGCGGCCCGTTGGCCCTGCGCTCGGCGTCGAGCGCGCTTGCGATGGCCAG
>JAKAEO010000068.1 GCA_021818285.1 Myxococcales bacterium | reverse complement strand
GGCCGGAACCGGCCCCCGCTTTCGGGAAAAGCGCAGGCCCAGCCGGATGAGGCTGGGCCGGAGCGAGCGGGGGGTTCGGGGGGGCCGGAACCGGCCCCCCCGCCTCTACGAACAGCCGGTGGTGGTGCCGCAGTTCGGGCACTTGTAACAGGCGCCGTTCCGGACGGTCCAGTGGCCGCAGGTCGGGCAGGGCGGGGCGTCGGCCTGGGTCTCGTGGGTCACGGGCTGCCCGTCGCGCGGCGCAGGGAGCTCCGCCACCGCCGGCCGGGCCTCGACCACCGCCGCCGCCGCCTTGCGCCCCGGCACCGGGGCGGCGCCCGGCGACAGCTCGCGAGACTGCACCGGGGTGGCCCCGTCCTCGGAGGGGAGGAACTTCAGCGCCAGCCACCGGAAGATGTAGTCGGTGATCGACTTGGCGATGGGGATCTCCGGGTTGCCGGTGAAGCCCGAGGGCTCGAAGCGGGTGTGGCTGAACTTGTCGCAGAGCACCTTGAGCGGGACGCCGTACTGCAGGGCCATCGAGATGGAGGTGGCGAAGCTGTCCATCAGGCCCGAGACCACCGAGCCCTCCTTGGCCATCACCACGAAGAGCTCGCCCGGGGTCGCGTCGTCGTACATGCCGACGGTCATGTACCCCTCGTGCCCGCCGATGGAGAACTTGTGGGTGATGGAGCGGCGCTCGTCGGGCAGCCGGCGCCGCGCCAGGCGGGTGGCCCCCTCCGGCGGCGCCTCGCCCTCCGGCGCCGCCTCGGCGGCCTTCTCCTTGCCGGTGTTGAGCGGCTGGCTCCGCTTGCAGCCGTCCCGGTAGATGGCGATGGCCTTGAGCCCCAGCTTCCAGGCTTCGACGTAGGCGGTCTCGATGTCCTGCCGGGTGGCGGCGTTGGGCATGTTGACCGTCTTGGAGATGGCCCCGGAGAGGAAGGGCTGGACCGCGCCCATCATCCGGACGTGGCCCATGTAGTGGATGGAGCGGGCGCCGTTCTGCGGCTTGAAGGCGCAGTCGAAGACCGCCAGGTGATCGTCGCGCAGCGACGGGGCGCCCTCGATGGTCTCCATCTCGTCGATGAACTGGACGATGGAGTTGATCTCGTCCTGGCCGTACCCGAGCCGCTGCAGCGCCAGCGGGACGGTGTTGTTCACGATCTTGAGCACCCCGCCGCCCACCAGCTTCTTGTACTTCACCAGGGCGATGTCGGGCTCGATGCCGGTGGTGTCGCAGTCCATCATGAAGCCGATGGTCCCGGTCGGTGCCAGCACCGAGACCTGGGCGTTGCGCACGCCGTGGAGCTGCGAGAGCCGGACGGCGTCGGACCAGGCGTCCTGGGCCGCCCGCAGCACCTCCGGCGGCGCCAGCCGGGCGTCGACGCGGCCGACCGCCGCGGCGTGCTTCCGGATCACGCCCAGGCAGGGATCGTGGTTCTTCTCGAAGCCGGCGAACGGGCCCATGTGTCCGGCGATGCGCGCGCTCATCGCGTAGGCCTCGCCGGTCATCAGGGCGGTGATGGCCGCGGCGCAGGCCCGGCCGCCCTCGGAGTCGTAGGGCAGGCCGCTGGCCATGAGCAGGGCGCCCAGGTTGGCGTAGCCCAGCCCGAGCGGCCGGTAGTCCTCGCTGTTCTTGCCGATGGTGGGGGTGGGGTACTTGGCGTTGGAGACCAGGATCTCCTGCGCCAGGATGGTGAGGTCCACCGCCCGCTTGAAGGCGTCGACGTCGAAGACGCCGTCGATCCCGCGGAAGGTCATGAGGTTCAGCGACGCCAGGTTGCAGGCGCTGTCGTCGAGGAACATGTACTCTGAGCAGGGATTGGAGGCGTTGATCCGGTCGGTGTTGGGGCAGGTGTGCCAGGCGTTGGTGGTGGTGTCGAACTGCAGCCCCGGGTCGCCGCAGATCCAGGCGGCGTCGGTGATCTTCGCCATCAGGTCGCGGGCCTTCACCTTCTCCAGCACCTGGCCGTCGAGCCGGCCGGTGAGCGCCCACTCCTGGTCGTTCAGGACCGCGCGCATGAAGTCGTCGGTGACGCGGACCGAGTGGTTGGCGTTCTGGAAGAAGACCGAGTCGTAGGCGCCGCCGTGGACGTTGAAGCCGCCGTCGTACCCGGCCTCGATGAGCGCCCAGGCCTTCTTCTCCTCCTCCGCCTTGGAGGAGACGAACTCCGGGACGTCGGGGTGGTCGGCGTTCAGGATCACCATCTTGGCGGCGCGGCGGGTCTTGCCGCCCGACTTGATGACGCCGGCGAAGGCGTCGAAGCCGCGCATGAAGGAGACCGGCCCGGAGGCCTCGCCGCCGCCGGAGAGCGGCTCCTTGGAGGAGCGGATCTTCGAGAGGTTGGAGCCGGTCCCGGAGCCGTACTTGAAGAGCATGCCCTCGGTGTGGGCGAGCTTCAGGATCGAGTCCATCGAGTCGCCGACGGCGTTGATGAAGCAGGCGGAGCACTGCGGGTGCTCCTCGACGCCGACGTTGAACCACACCGGTGAGTTGAAGCTCATGCGCTGCCGGTAGAGCAGGTGGCCGAGCTCGGCCTCGAAGGTGGCGGCGTCCTCCTCGGCGGCGAAGTAGGCGTCCTTGCGCCCCCAGGCGCCGATGGTGCGGACCACGCGGCCCACCAGCTGGCGCACCGAGCGCTCCCGCTCCGCCGAGCCCAGCGCCCCGCGGAAGTACTTCGAGGCCACCACGTTGGTGGCCAGGGCCGACCAGTGCTTCGGGACCTCGACGTCCCGCTGCTCGAAGATCACCTTCCCGCCCTCGCCGGTGATGCTGGCGGTGCGCAGTTCCCAGGCCATCTCCTCGGCCGGATCCACGCCGCGGGTGGAGAAGAAGCGGGGCACGGCCACGCCCTTGCGCCCCTTCCGCTGGTTCCGACCGGCGCGCTTCTGCCCGGCGACGCTCTCTCGCTCGATCATCTCGTTCATCCTCCGCTGCCCGGGCCCGCGCTGCCGCCGGCCCGCCCCCCTGCTGTGGACGGCGGGGACGACCCCGCCGCGAGAATTCCCCCGGCCGGCCATCGAAAGAGGCCGGAGGAGCGAGTCCCAAGTGCTCGGATCAACTGTTGAATGTCTTGGCCGGAGCCCCGTGCTCCCCGACTGCCCGCCGCTTCCCCGTGCACCCGGAGTCGGCGAAGCTACCGCGACCCTCTGACATCGGAACGCCCCCACCACCCACCGTCGCCCACCGCAGCGTCCGAGCCGGAAGAACGCGTACCGTCCGGCCCGCTCCAGCGTGATATCGAGGCTCGGAGTCTACCGGGAGGGGACTTTGTGTCAAGCAAGTGAACACAACCTATTGTGGTGTAGCGCCACGGTCACCACAAGATGGTGTGATTTCAACGGCTTGACGGGAGGGCTCGGGAAGCACCATGCGCGTGGGCTTGACAGGGCGATATCGCGCAGTCCCGGGAGGAGCGTGCGGCACCCGATCCGGCGGCGGGACGCCCCTTGAGCGGCGGCCCTCCGGCCGTGATAAAAGCCCCGCTCCCGATGCCGGCCCAGAACGCGCACATCCGCAATTTCTCGATCATCGCGCACATCGACCACGGCAAGTCGACGCTCGCCGACCGGTTGCTGGAGCGCACCGGGACGGTCACCGCGCGCGAGGCCCAGGCCCAGTTCCTCGACAACATGGAGCTGGAGCGGGAGCGGGGCATCACCATCAAGGCGCAGACGGTGCGGATGGCCTACCGGGCCCGCGACGGCCGGGAGTACGTCCTCAACCTCATCGACACCCCCGGGCACGTGGACTTCGCCTACGAGGTCTCGCGCTCCCTGGCGGCCTGCGAGGGGGCCATCCTGGTGGTGGACGCCAGCCAGGGGGTGGAGGCCCAGACCCTGGCCAACGTCTACCAGGCCCTGGACCACGACCTGGAGATCATACCGGTCATCAACAAGATCGACCTCCCCAGCGCCGACGTCCCGGGGGTGCGCCGCGAGATCGAGGAGGTGATCGGCCTCGACGCCTCGGAGGCGGTGCCCTGCAGCGCCAAGGAGGGGATCGGGATCGAGGAGATCCTCGAGGAGGTGGTGCGGAGGGTGCCGCCGCCCGCCGGCGACCCGGAGGCGCCGCTCAAGGCCATCATCTTCGACTCCTGGTACGACTCCTACCGCGGCGTGGTCATGCTGGTCCGCGTCTTCGAGGGGGCGCTCGCGCCCCGCCAGCACATCCGCTTCTTCTCCAACCGGAAGGAGTTCGAGGTGCAGGAGCTGGGCGTCTTCGCCCCCTTCTCGCGCCCGGTGCCCCGCCTGATGGCCGGCGAGGTGGGGGTGGTGGTCGCCAACGTGAAGGAGGTCCACGACGCCAAGGTGGGCGACACCATCACCGACGCCGACCGCCCCACCGAGGCGCCGTTCCCGGGCTTCAAGGTGGTGAAGCCCATGGTCTTCAGCGGCGTCTTCCCGGTGGACGCCGCCGACTACGAGCAGCTCCGCGACGCCCTGGAGAAGCTCCGGCTCAACGACTCGGCCTTCACCTACGAGCCCGAGACCTCGCAGGCGCTCGGCTTCGGCTTCCGCTGCGGCTACCTGGGGCTGCTCCACATGGAGATCGTCCAGGAGCGGCTGGAGCGGGAGTACGAGCTGTCGCTCATCACCACCGCGCCCAGCGTGGTCTACCGGGTCACCGACACCCAGGGGGCGGTCCAGGAGATCGACAACCCGGCCAAGCTGCCCCCGGTGCAGAAGATCGCGAAGCTCGAGGAGCCGCACCTCACCTGCCACATCCACGCCCGCACCGAGGACGTGGGGGCGATCCTCAAGCTCTGCCAGGACCGGCGCGGCCTCCAGAAGGACCTCCGGTACGTCGGCACCGCCCGGGTGCAGATCACCTACGACATCCCGCTCGCCGAGGTGGTCTTCGACTTCTTCGACAAGCTGAAGAGCGTCTCCCGCGGCTACGCCTCGCTCGACTACGAGCTGAAGGGGTACGAGGAGGCCGACCTGGTGAAGCTCGACATCCTCATCAACGGGGAGCCGGTGGACGCGCTCTCGTCCATCGTCCACCGCGAGCGGGCCTACCTGCGCGGCCGCGAGCTGTGCCAGAAGCTGCGCGAGGAGATCCCCAAGCAGATGTACGAGGTGGCCATCCAGGCGGCCATCGGCGCCAAGGTCATCGCCCGCGAGACGGTGAAGGCCTTCCGCAAGAACGTCATCGCCAAGTGCTACGGCGGCGACATCTCCCGCAAGCGGAAGCTCCTGGAGAAGCAGAAGGAGGGGAAGAAGCGGATGAAGCAGGTGGGGTCGGTGGAGATCCCCCAGTCCGCCTTCCTGGCGGTCCTGAAGGTCGAGGACTGAGCCGGGGGTCCGGCGCCCCGCCGTCGCCGGATCGAGCGGCTTTCCAAACCGATCGATCAAGGCTACAAGAGCAACGCCGATGGCCTCCTCCTCCCGCCAACCCGCCCGTCCCGGCGAGCGCGGGGCGATCACCTGGGTGACGGCCCTGCTGCTCGCGGCGATGGTCTCCGCGGGCTACCTGATCTACGTCTGGGGCCCCATCTGGATCGTGCAGTACGAGGCCAAGCAGGTGGTGCGCGACTACGGCAACCGCGCCATCAAGGACACGCGCGACGACGAGCTGCTCCAGGGCATGTGCCGGAAGCTGCAGTCGCTCGACGCCGACCTGGTGGCGGCGCCGGACGGCGGCACCGAGCGCCGGCCGGCGGTGGACGTCCAGCCGCAGGACGTGACCTGGGAGCGGGACATGGACTCGACGCCGCCGACCCTGCACGTCCTCTTCTCCTACGAGCGCCCGCTGCACTACCCGGTGCTGGATCTCGAGAGGGACGTCACCATGCAAGTGGACCTGACCCTGGACCTGACCCGCGCCGACTGGGGACCGGCCCGGTGAGCGCCGAGCGGGTGGTGCTCGACGCCCGCGCCGTCCAGGCGGCGGTGCGCAAGCTGGCGGCCGAGATCCTCGAGGCGGTCCGCGCCGCCGGGGCCGCGCCCGGCGAGCTGGCGGTGGTGGGGGTCCGCCGCGGCGGGATCCACCTGGCGGAGCGGCTCCGCGCCGAGCTGGGGCGCGCCGCCGGGGCGCCGCCGCCGCTGGGGACCCTGGACATCGCCCTCTACCGCGACGACCTGGCCTCGCGCGGGAGCGCGCCGGTGGTGGGCCCGACCGACATCCGCTTCCCGATCCAGGGCCGGACCATCGTCCTGGTGGACGACGTGCTCTTCACCGGCCGGACCATCCGGGCGGCGCTCGACGAGCTGGTGGACTTCGGCCGGCCGCGGCGGGTCTGGCTGGCGGTGCTGGTGGACCGGGGCGGGCGGGAGCTGCCCATCGCCGCCGACTTCGCCGGCGCCCGGGTCGAGGCCGGGGGGGGCGAGGACGTGCAGGTCCGCCTCGTCGAGGCGGGCGCGGCGGCGGACGCGGTCATCGTCAGGCCGAGGGCGACATGATCGGACGACACCGGCATCTCATCGGGCTCGAGGAGCTGGACCGGGGCGAGATCCTGCAGGTGCTGCAGCTGGCCGCCTCGATGAAGGAGGTGCTGCGCCGGCCCCTGAAGAAGGTGCCGACGCTGCGCGGGAAGGCGGTGGTGAACCTCTTCTTCGAGGCCTCCACCCGCACCCGGAGCTCCTTCGAGACCGCCGCCAAGATCCTCTCCGCCGACGCCTTGAACTGGACCGCGGCCGGCTCCTCGGTGTCCAAGGGCGAGACCCTGGTGGACACCGCCCGGAACCTGGAGGCGATGCGCCCCGACGTGCTGGTCATCCGCCACGCCGCCTCGGGGGCCCCGCGGCTGGTGGCGGAGCGGGTCGGCTGCGCGGTGGTGAACGCCGGCGACGGCGCCCACGAGCACCCGAGCCAGGGGCTGCTCGACGCCTTCACCCTGGCCGAGCACTTCACCCGCGCCGCCGGCGGGGGCCCGGAGGCGGCGCCCGACTTCGGCCTCCTCGCCGGCAAGACCGTGGCCATCGTCGGCGACGTCTCCCACTCGCGGGTGGCCCGCTCCGGCCTCCACTGCCTGCCGAAGCTCGGGGCCAAGGTCCGGGTCTGCGGCCCGCCCACCATGATCCCGGCGGGGATCGAGCGCATGGGGGCCGAGGTCCACCACGCGCTGCCCGACGCGGTGAAGGGGGCGGACGCGGTGATGATGCTGCGCATCCAGCACGAGCGCATCGGCGACCCGCTGATCCCCGGGACGCGCGAGTACTCGAAGTTCTGGGGGCTCAACGCCAGGAAGGCGGAGGAGTGGCTCTCGCCCGGGGCCTGCATCCTCCACCCCGGCCCCATCAACCGCGGCGTGGAGCTGGCCCCCGAGGTGGCGGACGGCCCGCGCAGCGTCATCCTCGACCAGGTCCAGAACGGGGTGGCGGTCCGCATGGCCGTCCTCTACCTCCTGGCGGGCGGCGGGGAGGCCCATGTCTGAACTGCTCTTCATCGAGGGGGGCCGGGTCATCGACCCGTCCGGCGGCGTGGACGGCCTCCGCACCGTCGTGGTCCGCGACGGCCGGATCGCCGAGGTGGCCGAGCGGGTGGAGCGGCCCCGCGAGGCGCGGGTGATCGACGCCCGGGGCCGGTGGGTGACGCCGGGCTTCGTCGACCTGCACGTCCACCTGCGCGAGCCGGGGCAGGAGTACAAGGAGACGGTGGCCACCGGCGCGCGCGCCGCGGTGGCCGGTGGCTTCACCACCGTGGCGGCGATGGCCAACACCAGCCCGGTGAACGACAACGCCAGCGTCACCGAGCTGGTGCTGGCCCGCGCCGCGGCGGCCGGCCTGGCGCGCGTCCGCCCGGTGGGCTGCGTGTCCAGGGGGCAGAAGGGCGAGGAGCTGGCCGAGTACGGCGAGCTCAAGGCGGCCGGGTGCGTGGCCCTCTCCGACGACGGCCGCCCGGTGGCCTCGCCGGCCCTGATGCGCCGGGCCCTGGAGTACGCCCGGGCCTTCGACCTGCCGGTGGCGGTGCACGAGGAGGACCCCTCGCTGGCCGGGAAGTGGGCCATGCACGAGGGGGCCGCGGCGACGCGCATGGGGCTCAAGGGGATGCCGGCCCAGGCCGAGTCGGCCATGGTCTGGCGCGACGTCGAGCTGGCGGAGCTGACCGGGGGGCGGCTGCACCTGCAGCACCTCTCGACCGCCGGGAGCGTCCGGGCGCTGCGCGAGGCGAAGCGGCGCGGCCTGCGGGTCACCGGCGAGGCGGCGCCGCACCACCTGGCGCTCACCGACGAGGACCTGGCGCGCGCCGGCTACGACACCTCCTGGAAGATGAACCCGCCGCTGCGCTCCGCCGAGGACCGGCGGGCGGTGCAGGAGGCGCTGGCCGACGGCACCATCGACTGCGTCGCCACCGACCACGCGCCCCACTCGGCGGTGGAGAAGGACCTGGAGTTCGACGCCGCCGCCAACGGCATCGTGGGGCTGGAGACGGCCTTCGCGGTCTGCCTGGGGCTGGTCCGGCAGGGGCTGCTCTCGGAGCGCCGCCTGGTCGAGGCGCTCACCGCCGCGCCGGCCCGCGCCTTCGGGCTGGCGGCCGGGACGCTGGCGCCGGGCGCGCCCGCCGACGTGGCGGTGCTGGACCCGGCGGCGGAGTGGCGCGTCGAGCCCGAGCGTTTCCACTCGAAGGGGCGCCACTCGCCCTGGAAGGGCGCGGCGCTGACCGGGCGCTGCACCCACACCCTGGTGGACGGCAGGCTGGTCCACGGATCGTAGGAAGGACGGGAGATGAAGAGGGCCATCCTGGCGCTCGCCGACGGCGCGGTCTTCGAGGGTGCCTCGTTCGGGGCCGAGGGCGAGGCCACCGGCGAGGCGGTGTTCAACACCTCGATGACCGGGTACCAGGAGATCCTCACCGACCCGTCCTACGTCGGGCAGATGGTCTGCATGACCTATCCCGAGCAGGGGAACTACGGCGTGAACCGGGCCGACGAGGAGTCGGCGCGCCCGCACGCCACCGGCTTCATCGTGCGGCACTTCGCCGGCGAGCCGTCGAGCTTCCGCGCCGAGCGCAGCCTCGACGCCTACCTGAAGGCCCACGGCATCGTGGGCATCCACGGCGTCGACACCCGCCGGCTGACCCGCCACCTGCGCACCGCCGGCGCGCAGATGGCGGTCATCTCCACCTCGGGCAGCGCCGCGGCGCTGGTGGACCGGGCCCGGAGCCTGCCGGGGATGGAGGGGCAGGACCTGGCGAGCCGCATCTCCACGAAGAGCGCCTACGCCTGGACGGAGCGGGGCGCCGACGCCTGGGAGGCGGAGGGGCGCCGCCCGGTCGAGGCGGCGCGCTTCCACGTGGTGGCCTACGACTGGGGGCTGAAGCGGGCCATGCTGCGGCTGCTGGCCGAGGCCGGCTGCCGCGTCACCGTGGTGCCGAGCGCCACCACCGCCGCCGAGGCGCTGGCGCTGGCGCCGGACGGGGTCTTCCTCACCAACGGCCCGGGCGATCCGGCGGCGGTGGTGGGGGCCCAGGCGGCGGTGGCCGGGCTGCTCGGCCGGGTGCCGGTCTTCGGCATCTGCCTGGGCCACCAGATCCTGGCGCTGGCGGTCGGGGCCCGGACCTTCAAGCTGAAGTTCGGCCACCGGGGCGCCAACCAGCCGGTGCAGGAGCTGGCCACCGGCAAGGTGGACATCACCTGCCAGAACCACGGCTTCGCCGTGGACGACCGCGAGCTGGGCCGGCGGGCCCGGGTCACCCACCGCAACCTGAACGACGGGACGGTGGAGGGCATCGAGGTGCTGGACGCCCCGGCCTTCAGCGTCCAGTACCACCCCGAGGCTTCCCCGGGCCCCCACGACGCCCGCCAGCTCTTCGGGCGCTTCGTCCGGATGATGGAGCGCCGATGACGCTGCAGGAGCTTCACGAGAAGCTCCTCGCCTGGGCCACCGCCGCGCCGCGCCAGGAGGAGCTGCTGCGGGCGCGGCGCGCCTGGTTCGACCGCACCGGCGAGCCGCACGAGGAGGACCGCAGCTACGAGGCCCGGATGAACGGGATGCTCGACTACTACCTCTACGACCACCGGGCGGCCGGGGCGGAGGACACCACCCTCGACCTGTTCCTGCGCGACCAGGGGCAGGCCTACACCAGCGACCAGCTCACGCTCTTCCGGGGCCTGGGGAAGACCCACCACGCCCTCTTCGAGGTGCGCAAGATCCGGCCGGGGGAGTCGGTGCGCCTGCGCGACGTCTTCACCGACCACGAGCTGGAGGTGGTGGAGCGCCGCCAGCTCGCCGGCCTGGACAAGGGAGACCTGCTCGAGGCCCGCCTGCTGCCGTACCAGGGGGAGCTCTTCTTCTCCGGGGCCTTCGTCTTCCACCCGCGCGAGGTGCGCCGGGGCGTCCTCGCCGAGGCCAAGAAGCGGCGCAAGGCGGCGCGGGGCGGGCCGGTGGACGTGAAGGGCTTCCTGGCGCAGCTCTCCCGCATGGCCCAGAAGCTGGAGCGCTACCGGAACGTCAAGGTGGAGTCGCTCTACGACTTCACCGTCCCGCTGCCGACGCCGCCGCCGCTGCGCGGGGGCGGCGCCGGGCCGGCCTGACGGCGGTCCTAGAAGTTGAAGGTCGCGACGATGGTGTCGGCGTAGGCGCCGGCCGGCGCCACCAGGCCCGGTGGGATCCGGCCGTAGACGACCAGGCGGCGGTTGCGCCCCGTGCTGCCGACCACCGTGGAGGTCCCGGCGCTCCCGTCCCCCCAGACCTGGGCGCGCGCCGCGTCCCGGTAGAGGTTGTAGGGGAGGGTGGAGGTCCCTGCTCGCATCGCGCGGGGGGAGTAGGTGCCGGATCGGCCCGCCGACAGGCCGATCACCGGCGGAGCCGTTCCCCTGCACGAGTAGCGGATCTGGCCCGTCGCGTCGCGCGGCGTCACCGCGTTGGCGCCGATCGGGTCGTAGCTCCCGAAGGCGACGCCCGTGGCGCTGCGGATGGTGCAGGTCCCGGGGGCCTGGGCGAGGGCGAGGGCGGCGAGGGTGGAGAGGAGCACCGGCGGCCATGGTAGCCGCCATCGCGGCGGCCGCAAGGCCATGCCGGCGGCGCCCGCCACGGACCCGGCGCGTCCGGCCGGCGAGCGACGGGCCGCGTCGCCGGGACCGGGGACGCGCGGCTGTGCGCGTCTCCCGCACAGGGCCTCACCGCCATGCTCCTGGGACCGCCGGATTTTTGACTCCGGCGCGCCGGCGACCGTATGGTCTCGCGCGTCGTCGCCCCCCCCCAAGAAGAAACGACCTGCAGTGAACACCAGAGGAGCACCCATCCCATGAAGAAGATGCTTCGCGTCGCCCTCGCCGCGGCCCTGCTGGCAGCGGGCGCGCACGCCGCCGCGCTGACCGTCACCACCACCTTCCCGGTCTCCGCGACCGTCGCCGCCTCCTGCCAGGTCACGGCCACGGCGCTCGCCTTCCCGAACTACGACGCGATCGCCGGCGCCGCGGTGGACGGCCAGAGCGCCCTGACGGTGACCTGCACCAAGGCCTCGCCGTACACCATCGCCCTCGACGCCGGCGCCAACTCCGCGCTGGCGACGGCCGGTGCCCGCGCCATGGTGAGCGGCGCGAACCACCTCGACTACAACCTCTTCTCGGACGTCGGGCGCACCACCCTCTGGGGTGGCGCGACCACCGTCGCCGGGACCGGGACCGGCCTCGCCCAGACCGTGAACGTCTACGGGCGCATCCCCGCCGGGCAGAACGTCCCGGCGCTGACCTACAACGACACCGTCACCGTCACGGTGAACTTCTGAGTCTGGGCCTCACGCCCGCGCTGCGCCGCCGGCTCCTCCCGCTGCCGCTGCTCCTCGCCGGAGCGGTGGCGCGGGCCGCCGACGTCCAGGTGACGCCGACCCTCATCGACCTCACCGCCGCCGGCCCCCGCGCCACGCTGGCGCTGCGCAACGGCGGGGCCGAGCCGGTGCGGCTGGAGGTGACGGCGCGGCGCTGGGCCCAGGGCTCCGACGGGAGCATGCAGCTCTCGCCCGCCGCCGACTGCGTCGTCTACCCGCCCATCCTGGTCCTCGGGCCGGGCGAGACGCGCAACCTGCGGGTGGGCACGACCGCGAAGGCCGGACCGGCCGAGCGCAGCTGGCGGGTCTTCCTCGAGGAGCTGCCGCCGCCCGAGCGGCCCGGCGGGCCGGCCCAGGTGCGCGTGCTCTCGCGCATCAGCATCCCCGTCTTCCTGGCGCCGGAGCGGGCCGTGGTCCGCTCCGAGGTGACGGGCCTCGCGCTGGAGGGCGGCCGGGCGCGCTTCGCCCTCCGCAACACCGGGACCGTCCACCTGCGGCCGGTGGAGGTCCGACTGGAGGGGCGCGACGCCGGGGGGAGCGCCGTCCTGGCGAGGGCCGTCGAGGCCTGGTACCTGCTCGCCGGAGGCGAGCGGGACCTGGAGGTGGCGCTGCCGGCCGCCGAGTGCCGCAAGCTGGCGACGCTGGCCGTCGAGGCGGTGTTCGGCAGGGACCACGCGGTGGCTCGCTCGCGCATCGCGGTGCCGGCCGGAGCCTGTGGTCCCTGACTCCCGCCGGGCGTGGTGGCTGCTGGCACTGGCCCTGGCGCCGTTCCCGGGGACCGCGACCGCGGCCCCGACCGCCCCGGCGCCCGCGACCGCCGTACGGGCCGATCTGGACCTCGTCGTCAACGGCGAGCCGAAGGGCCCGGTCCTGGTGCTGCTGCGCGACGGAGACGCGTGGATCGATCCCGCGGAGCTGGTCCGCTCCGGCCTGGTGCGCTTCTCGGGGGTCCGGCGGGAGCTGGACGGCGGGACGCGCGTCTCGCTGCGCTCGCTGGCCCCGGCGCTCACCTACGCCGTGGACGACCGCGCGCTCGAGCTGCGGCTCACCGCGGGGCCGGAGCTGTTCGCCCGGCGGGTCCTCGACCTGCGCTCCTCGCCGCGCCCCGCCGGCCTCGTCGTCCGCAGCGACCCCACGGCCTTCCTCGACTACGCGGTGGAGGGGCGGACCGCCGCGCGTCCGCTGGCCTCGTTCGAGGCGGGGACCGGCGGGGGAGGGTGGCTGGCGGTCACGGGCGTGTCGAGCACCGACACGGGCGCCTGGGCGCGCGGCCTCACCAGCCTGACGCGGGACGAGCCCGAGGCGATGCGCCGCTGGATCGTGGGCGACGCGGTGGCCTACGCCGGCCCCCTCGGAGGCGGAGGCCTGCTGGGCGGGTTCTCGGTGCGGCGCGAGTTCTCCCTCGACCCGTACGCCCTGCACGCCCCGCTGCCGCGCGGCACCGCCGTCGCCACCTCGCCCTCGACCCTCGAGCTGTACGTGAACGGCACGATGGTGCGCCGGGAGCGGCTCGCGCCCGGCACCTACGACCTGGAGAACCTCCCGGTGACCTCGGGCGCCGGCGTGGTGCGCGCCGTGCTCCGGGACGCCTACGGCCGCGCGCAGGAGCTGGACTCCCGCTACTACTACTCCTCCGGGATCCTGCTCCAGGGGCAGTCGGACTACGGCTACCACCTCGGCTTCGCCCGCGAGGCGCTCGACACGCCGGGCCTGGGCTACGGCGAGCCGATGCTGGTCGCGCGCCACCGGCTGGGCGTCACCGACCGGCTGACGGTGGGCCTGCGCGCCGAAGGGGTGCCGGGGCGGGGCTCGGGGGGGCCGGGCCTGGCCGTCGCGGGCGCCTGGGGGGAGCTGGACCTCGACCTCGCCGCCAGCGCCGCCGACGGGCGGGGCGGCGCCGCGGGGCAGCTCGCCTGGAGCTACCAGGTGCGCCGGCTCTCGGCAGGCGTGCGGCTGGTGGGGCAGAGCTCGCGCTACGCCACCACCGCGCTGCTCCCGGGCGCCGACCGGCCGGTGCTCGCCGCCGACGCGCTCCTCGGCTGGGGCGTGCTCCGGGCGGTGACCCTGGAGACGGGCCTGCGGCTCCAGGAGTGGCGGGACGCCGGCCGCGCGGCGTCCGTCACGGGACGCGCCTCCGTCGCCATCGGCGGCGGCGCCTCCGCGGTGCTCTCGGCCAGCGTCGGGAGGCAGGCGGGCGGGGCGCCGGGCGTGGAGGTCCTCGCGCTCCTCACCTGGGCGCTCGGATCGCGGACCACGGCCGACCTGGGCGCCCGCCGCGCGCCGGGCGCCGGGACACAGGGCTCCATCGGAGCCCAGCAGGTGCTTCCCCGCGGTGACGGGTTCGGCTACCGGGTGACGGGCTCGGGCGGGGAGGGCGCGACGTCCAGCAGCTCGGCGCTCGGCCAGGCGCAGGCCCGCTTCGGCCTCTACGAGGCGGAGTGGGACCAGCAGGGCCGGACCGGGAGCGGCCGGGCGCGCGCCGCCGGGGGGCTGGTCCTCGTGGACGGGCGCCTCTTCGCCTCGCGGCCGGTGGACTCGAGCTTCGCGCTCGTCCAGGTCCCGGAGGTCCCGGGGGTGCGCGTCACCCTGGAGAACCAGGAGGTGGGGCGGACCGACGGGCACGGCTACCTGCTGGTCCCGGGCCTGCTCCCCTGGCAGGCGAACCGGATCGCCATCCGCGGCGAGGACGTGCCGCTCGACTACGACCTGGGTCCGCTCGAGCAGTTGGTGGCGCCGCCCGAGAGGGGAGGCGCGGTGGCGCGCTTCGCGGTGCACCGCATCGACGCGGTGACCGGCCGGCTCTCGGTGGGCGGTCCCGCGAGCGCGGTCCGCCCGGCGAACGGGGAGATCGCCGTCCAGGGCGAGGCGGGAGCGGCGGTGTCGGCGGTCGCGCCGGACGGACGCTTCTGGCTCGAGGGACTGGCCCCCGGCCGCCACGTCGCGCGGGTGACCTGGGGAGGCGGGACCTGCCGCGCGCTCCTCGCCGTCGACCCGGGGGCGGCACCGCCGGTGGACCTCGGCGAGGTCGCCTGCGAGCCCGAAGCCACGCTGCAGGCGGTCCGCTGAACGATTCAGCGATCGGCCGGGCGAGACGAGCGGAGCCCGTCGAGGCCGAACAGGGCGAGCGCGCCGGGCGGCGGGGCCTGCGGTGCGCCCGCGGCGCGGGCGGCGGCCGCAAGGGCGCCG
>JAKAEO010000067.1 GCA_021818285.1 Myxococcales bacterium | reverse complement strand
TCGCCGCCCAGGCCCAGGCCCAGGCGGTGGCGGCACAGCGCGACGCCGCCGTCCGGCAGGCGGGCCGCCTCGACGAGGTGGCCGGGGACGTGGCCCCCGACCGGCGCGACCAGTCGCGGGCCGGCGCCACGGCGCTGGAGCAGCAGGCGGCGGCGGCGCAGGCCCAGGCCGAGGCCAGCGGGCGCCAGGCCCAGGCGGCGGTGGCGGCCATCCGCGCCTCGGGGGCCCAGGCGGTGGCGGCCCGGGCCGCGCTCCAGGCGGCCGAGTCGGCCGCGCTCCGGACCCGGCTGCTGGCCGGCGACTGCCGGGTGGTGGCGCCGCGCGACGCCCGGGTGGAGGACCTGCCGCACGAGGCCGGCGAGCTGGTGGGCGCGGGCCAGGCGCTGGTGAAGCTGGTGGACCTCTCCGAGGTGAAGGCCACCTTCTACCTGCCCAACGCCGAGGTGGGCCGCGCCCGGCCCGGCGCGCGCGCCCTGGTGGTGGCCGACGCCTGGCCCGGCGAGACCTTCGAGGGCACGGTGACCACGGTGGCCGCCGAGGCCGAGTTCACGCCGCGCAACATCCAGACCCGCACCGACCGGGACCGGCTGGTCTACCCGGTGGAGGTGGCGCTGCGGAACCCGGAGGGCAAGCTGCGGCCCGGCATGCCGGTGCAGGTGACGCTCCCCGGCACGGAGCGGTAGGTGGCGGCTCCCGGCGGCGAGCCGGCCCTCGAGGCCCGCGGCCTGGTGCGCCGCTTCGGCGCCACCACGGCCCTCGACGGCCTGGGCCTGGCGGTGCGGCCGGGCGAGCTCTACGGCCTGGTGGGGCCCGACGGCGCCGGCAAGACCACCGCCATCCGCGCCCTGGCCGGCCTCATCGACCTCGACGGCGGCGAGGCCCGGGTGCTGGGCCTCGACCCCATCCGCGAGGGCCGGGCGGTGCGCGAGCGGCTCGGGCTCATGCCCCAGCAGTTCAGCCTCTACCGCGACCTCTCGGTGATGGAGAACCTGCGCTTCTTCGGGCGGGTCTACTGCCTGCCCCGGGCCGCCTTCCGCGAGCGCAGCGAGCGGCTGCTCCAGCTCACCCGGCTCGCCCCCTTCGCCGACCGGCGCGCCGACGCCCTCTCCGGCGGGATGTACAAGAAGCTGGCGCTGGCCTGCGCCCTGCTCCACCGGCCCGAGGTGCTGATCCTCGACGAGCCCACCAACGGGGTGGATCCGGTCTCGCGCCGGGAGCTCTGGGCGCTCCTGCACGAGTTCGTCCACGGCGGCATGGCGGTGCTCATCTCCACGCCCTACATGGACGAGGCCGAGCGCTGCGACCGGGTGGGGCTGGCCCACCGCGGGAGGCTGCTCGACGAGGGGGCCCCGCTGGAGCTGCTGGCCCGGTCCGGGGCCGCCACCTTCGAGGAGCTGTTCGTCGCCCGCATCCGGGAGGCCGGGTGAGCGCCCCCGCCCCCGAGACCGCCATCCGGGCCCGCGGGCTCACCCGCCGCTTCGGCTCCTTCCTGGCCGTGGACGCGGTGAGCTTCGAGGTGGAGCGCGGGGAGATCTTCGGCTACCTCGGCGCCAACGGCGCCGGGAAGTCCACCACCATCCGCATGCTCTGCGGGCTGCTCGAGCCCTCGGAGGGCGAGGCCACCGTGGCCGGGCACGACGTGCGCTCGTCGCCCGACGCGGTGAAGAGCTCCATCGGCTACATGTCGCAGAAGTTCTCGCTCTACCTGGACCTGCCGGTGGCCGAGAACCTGGCCTTCTTCGGGGGCGCCTACGGCCTCTCGGGGCGGGCGCTGCGCGGCCGGGTGGACGAGGTGCTGGAACTCGCCGGGCTCGGCGCCCTGCGCCGGGCCGAGACCGGCTCGCTGCCGGGGGGCATCCGCCAGCGGGTGGCGCTGGCCGGCGCCATCCTGCACCGGCCCCGCATCGTCTTCCTCGACGAGCCCACCGCCGGCGTGGATCCGGTGTCGCGCCGGGACTTCTGGGCGCTGATCCGCCGGCTGGCGGCGGAGGGCACGACCGTCTTCGTCACCACCCACTACCTGGACGAGGCCGAGTACTGCCGGCGCATCGGGCTCATGGCCGACGGCCGGCTGGTGGCGCTCGACTCGCCGGCGGCGCTGAAGCGCGAGTGGGTCCCGGACCGGGTCTTCCTGGTGCGCGGCCGCGAGCTGCCGCTGGAGCGGCTGCGCTCCACGCCCGGCGTGCGCGCCGCCGAGCCCTTCGGCGCCGCGCTGCACCTGCGGGCCGATCCGGCGGCCTGGGACGCGGCCCGGCTGGCGGCGCTGCTGCGGCAGGCCGGCGGGGTGGACGTCGCCGTGGACGCGGTGGAGCCGTCGCTGGAGGACGTCTTCCTGGCGGCGGTGGGGAGCGGGAAGGGAGGGGCGCCGTGAGGGAGCGGATGCGCCGCAGCGCCCTGCGGGTCGGGGCCATGGCCTGGAAGGAGACGCTCCACATCCTGCGCGACCCGCGCACGCTGCTCCTGGCGCTGGCCATGCCGGTCTTCCTGCTGCTGCTCTTCGGCTTCGGCGTCTCCTTCGACGTGGACCGGATCCCGCTGGCGATCGCCGACGGCGATCGCACCGAGGCCTCGCGCGCGCTGGTCCGGGCCTACGTCGAGCCCCACGAGTTCGAGCCGGTGGCGGCGGTGGAGGCGGAGGGGGCGGAGGCGCTGCTGCGGCAGGGGTACGCCCTGGGGGCGCTGATCGTCCCCCACGGCTACGCCGAGGCCCTGGACCGGGGCGAGCCGGGCGGGGCGCAGCTCCTGGTGGACGGCGCCGACGGCGTCATCGCCAACCAGGTGCTGGCGAAGAGCGACGCCACCGCCCTGGCGGCCGGGCAGTCCCGCCTCGCCGCCGCGGCCGGCGCCATCGCGCCCCCGGTCGCGGTCTCGGTCTGGACCCGCTACAACCCCGAGGCCCGCTCCGCCATCTTCATGGTGCCGGGGCTGTCGGCCTTCCTGCTGGCGGTCGGGGCGGTGCTGCTCACGGCCCTGACCGTCGCCGGCGAGTGGGAGCGGGGCTCGATGGAGCAGCTCTTCGCCTCCCCGCTGGGCCGGCTGGAGATCGTCGCCGGCAAGCTCGCGCCCTACCTGGTGCTCGGCGAGCTCCAGTTCCTGCTGGTGCTGTCGCTCGGCACCTTCGCCTTCGACGTCCCCATCCGCGGCAACGGGCCGCTGCTCTTCGCCTTCGGCCTGCTCTTCCTCCTGGGGATGCTGGGCCAGGGGCTGCTCATCTCGGTGCTGGCGAAGAGCCAGCTGGTGGCCACCCAGGCCGGCGCGCTCTCCTCGCTGCTCCCGTCGCTGCTCCTCTCCGGCCTGCTCTTCCCGGTGGAGAACATGCCGGCGCCGCTGCGCGCCCTCTCGGCGCTGGTGCCGGCCCGGTACCTGGTGCGGGCGCTGCGCGGCATCCTCCTCAAGGGGGCGGGCCTGGACGTGCTCTGGCCCGACCTGGTGGCCCAGGTGATCTTCGCCGCGGTGGTGGTGGCCCTGGCCACCGCCCGCTTCAAGCGGAGGCTGGCGTGAGCGGCGCGCCCGGCGGCCTGCGCACCGCGCTGGTGCAGCTCCTGGCGGTGGTCCGCAAGGAGATCCGCCAGACCGTCCGCGACCGGCGGGTGATGTTCCTGCTCGTCGTGGCGCCGCTGCTGCAGACGGTCATCTTCGGCTTCGCCATCGACTTCCAGGTGGACCGCATCCCGGTGGCGGTGGCCGACCTCGACCGGACCGAAGCCAGCCGGGAGCACGCCCGGCGGCTGCTCGCCGACGGCACCCTGCGCCGGGCCGCCGACGCGACCAGCGCCGAGGAGGCCGACGGGATGCTCGACCGGAACCGCGCCGCGGCGGCGGTGATCTTCCCGCCCCGCTTCGGCGCCGACCTCGACGCGGGCCGGACGGCGCGGGTCCAGGTGCTGGTGGACGGGACCGACCCGAACCAGGCGACGGTGGCGGCGAGCGCGGTGTCCCGCTACTTCGGCGAGGTGGGCCAGGCGCTGGCGCGGGAGCGGGCCGCGGCCGCCGGCCGGCCGCTCCCCGGCACCATCCGGGTGACGCCGCGGATCGCCTACAACCCCTCGCTGCGCTCGGCCCCGTTCATGGTGCCGGGGGTGCTGGTGATGGTGCTGCTCATCATCACCACCATCGTCACCGCCATGGGGCTCTCGCGCGAGCGGGAGATGGGGACGCTGGAGCAGGTGATGGTGACGCCCATCCGGCCCCTGGTGCTGCTGCTCGGCAAGCTCCTGCCCTTCGCCGCCATCGGCCTCTTCGACGTGCTGCTGGTGCTCTCCGCCGGCGGCTGGATCTTCGACCTGCCCTTCCGCGGGCCGCTGGCGGTGCTGGGGGTGGCGACGCTGCTCTACCTGCTCGTGACCCTGAGCCTGGGGCTGCTCATCTCCACGGTGAGCCGCACCCAGCAGCAGTCCTTCCTGGCCGGCTTCCTGGTGCTCCAGCCGGCGCTGCTCCTCTCCGGGGTGGCCACGCCCATCCGCGCCATGCCCGACTGGCTGCAGGCGGTGACCCTGCTGAACCCGGTGCGCTGGTTCATCGAGGTGGTGCGGGCCAACCTCCTCCGGGGGGCGGACTTCGCCGATCTCTGGCCGCGGCTCCTCATCCTGCTGGTGCTGGGCCTGGCGCTGCTCTCCGCGGCGACCATGCGCTTCCGGAAGCGGCTGCAGTAGGCGCGGACGCCGCGCCCCCGGGGCCGCCGCCGCGCCGTCACTTCCCGAACATCGACCGCTCGCTCCGGAAGAGCCGGGCGGCCCCCGCCACCAGCAGGAGCGCGTAGAGGGCGCTCGATCCCATCGAGAGCGCCTGGAGGCCGGGGGCGACCTGCTCGCCCCGCACCAGCCGCAGCACCAGCTGCTGCTCGCCGAAGGAGGGGATCAGCATCATCCAGGTCCGCAGCTTGAAGGGCACGAGCGCCAGCACCGCGCTGGGGAGCGCCGGCACCAGCATGAGGAAGGAGAGGCTGGCCTGGGCCGCCTTGAAGCCCCGGGCCCGCACCGCCACCAGGACCTGGAGGGCGCTGGCGAGGAGCAGCAGCGGCAGGAAGAGGACGAAGGTCCGGAGCAGCATCGCCGGGTCGAGCCGGATGGAGAAGCCGAGCCGCTCCAGCGGCAGCGCCGCCGGCACCAGGCCGAAGCCGACGATGGTCTCGGCCAGGGCCAGGGTGGCGAAGAGCGCGGTGGCCGCCACCTTGGCGAGGGCCACCGACTCCCGCGGCACCGGGTGGAGGAGCAGCGGCTCCAGCGTCTGGCGCTCCCGCTCGCCGGCGGTGGTGTCGATGGCCACGTACATCCCGCCCACGAACACCGCCACCACCAGGAAGTAGGGGAGCATCGAGAGCAGCAGGCCGGCGCGGCTCTCCGGGGTGGAGAGGTCCACCGTCTCCAGCGCCAGGGCCTCGGCCGCCGCCGGGTTCACGCCGCGGGCCATGAGCCGCAGCGCCCCGGTCTGGCGCGACCAGGCCGAGAGCATGGCGCGGGCGCGCTCCACCGCCGCGCGGGCCGACTGGCGCGACTCGTCGATCACCAGCCGGACCGGGGCCGGGCGCCCCTCGCGGAGCCGGGCCCCGAACTCGGGGGGGACGACCAGCACCAGGTCCCGGTCGCCGGCGCGCACCGCGGCCTCGGGGTCGGGCGGGGCGGCGACCACGTCGGCCCCGGCGCCGCGGAGGAACTGGACGAGGTGGGGCGCGCGGTCGGCGCCGGCCACCGGCAGCGTCAGCGGCCGCTCCTCTGCCGACCGGGCCTGCCGGGCCACCACCGAGAAGGTGACCGCCAGGAGCACCGGGCCGAGCAGCGGGAAGAGCAGCGCCATGGCCACGGCGCGCCGGTCGCGGAGGTTGTCCGCCACCTCCTTCCGGAAGACCACGCCGAGGAGGTCGAGCCTCATCCCAGCCCCTCCTCGGAGCCGATGGCCGCGACGAAGGCGTCCTCCAGGCTCTCCTGGCCGGTCGAGCGCCGGAGGTCGTCGGGCGTCCCCTCGGCGACCACCTGGCCGCGGGCGATGACCACCACCCGGTCGCAGAGGGCCGAGACCTCCTGCATGACGTGGGTGGAGAAGAGGATGCACCGCCCGTCGTCGCGCAGGCGGCGCAGCAGGGCCCGCACCGCCCGGGTGCCGGCCACGTCCAGGCCGCTGGTGGGCTCGTCCAGCACCACGTTGCGGGGGTCGTGCACCAGCGCCTTCCCCAGCGCCACCTTGAGCTTCTGCCCCTGCGAGAAGCCGTCGGTGCGCCGGTCGAGGAACTCGCCCATGTCGAGCAGCGCGGCCAGTTCCTCGATGCGCGCCTCCAGCGCCGGGCCGCTCCCGCCGTGGAGCCGCCCGAAGTAGCGCAGGTGCTCGCGGGCGGTGAGCCGCGGGTAGAGGCCGTGGGAGTGGGGCAGCACGCCCAGCCGCCGCTGGGCCTCGAGCCGGCGGCCGGCCAGATCCACGCCGTCCACCGCGGCGCTCCCGCGGTCGGGGTCGAGCACCCCGTAGAGGATCCGCAGCGCCGTGGTCTTGCCGGCGCCGTTGGGGCCGAGCAGGCCGGTGATGCGCCCGTCGGCGACGTCGAAGGTCACGCCGGCCAGGGCCCGCACCGGGCCGAAGGACTTGTGGAGGTCGCGGAGCTGGATCACGGGCCCGGCCCCGCCAGGTCGAGGAAGAAGGGGGCCGGGCTCCAGCGCTCCAGGCAGGAGGCGTCGAGCCCTTCCGCCGAGCCCGCCTCCAGGAAGCGGGCGATGAGCCGGGGCATGCAGCCGCGCACGAAGGTCCCGTGTCCCGCGCCCGGGACCACCAGGTGGCGGGAGCGCGGGAGGTCGCGGGCCGCCTCCTCCGCCCAGCGCGGCGGCGTCACCGGGTCGTCCTCCCCGGACAGCAGCAGCGCCGGGACGCCGGAGCGCAGCGGGCGGTGGAAGGCCGGGTCGGGGGCGGCGTGGGGCCAGCGGGCGCAGCGCTTCTGGAAGGCGTCCCGCACCAGGTTCCCCAGGAAGGCGCCGCCGGCCGGGGCCGGGCCGTAGAAGGGGACGTCCTCGGCGCAGAGCACCGAGAGCTGGAGGCCGAGGGCGATCTGGCCGGCGGCGTCCGCTCCGCCGATCAGCCCCTGCGCCGCCAGCGGGGCGAGGTCGCCGGCCCGCGCCTCGCGCAGCAGCGCCGGGAGCAGCGAGGTGGTCTCGGGGGCGTAGAGGAGCAGGAAGACGATGGACCGGGTCGCGCCCCCCTTCAGCTCGAAGGCCACCGGCTCCGCGGTGAGCGGGTCGCGCAGCCGGACGCGGGCCGGCTTCCGGTCCAGCTCCGCGACCAGCGCCCGCAGGTCGGCGGGGAGGGCCGGGTAGCGCGCGGCGCAGGCCGGGTCGGCGGCGCAGCGGGCCAGGTCCTTCTCCAGGGCCCGCTGGGCGTCCTCCCCGAAGGTCTCGCCGATGGCCATCTCCATGGGCGCGACGCCGTCCAGCACCAGCGCCCGCACCCGGTCCGGGAAGGTCCGGGCGTACACCAGGGCGGCGCGGGTGCCGTAGGAGGCGCCGAAGAGGTTCACCTTCTCGTAGCCCAGCGCGGCCCGCACCGCGTCCAGGTCCCGGGCGAAGGCCTCGGTCCCGTAGGCCCGCAGGTCGGCGCGCGCCGAGAGGCGGGCGGCGCAGCGCTCCACCGCCGCCAGCTCCTCGGCCTCGGAGCGGTCCAGGGCCCGCGGGTCCTCCAGGGCCGGGCAGCCGAGCCGCCCGGAGAGGCCGGTGCCGCGCTGGTCCACCAGCACCAGGTCGCGGGAGCGGCCGACGCGCTTGAAGGCGGCGAGCGCCAGCGGGAAGGCGGAGCTGGCGGCCTGGCCCGGGCCGCCCGCCAGCAGGAAGAGCGGATCGGGCCGGGCGCTGGTGCTCTCCGCGTCCACCACCGCCACGTGCACCGCGATGGTCCGGCCGCCGGGCCGCGAGCGGTCCTCGGGGACCTCGAGGGTGCCGCAGCGGGCGGCCACCCGCACCGGCGAGGAGTCCCCGCCCAGCTGGCAGGGGCCGAGCGGCAGCGCCTTCGACGGCGGGCGCGCCGCCGCCGGGCCGGCGAGGAGGAGGGCGAGCGCGAGCGCGGGACGGGAGCGCACCGCCGGCAGTCTAGCCGAGAACGCGGGGTGAACGGCACCGCCGCGCCCGGGCGGGCGGTGCCGCGACCGCTCTAGAGGGCGGCCGCGGCGGGCAGCGGGAGCGGCTCCGCCAGGGACCGGTCCACCAGCCGGTCCATCGCCGCCTTCACGTCGGCGCGGGTGACGCCGCAGTCGGCCAGCGCCTCGGCGACGTCGGCGAGGCTCTGCCGGCCCGGCCGCAACTGGGAGAGCACCACGCCGTCGGCGGGCTGCAGCCCGTGGGGCCCGGCCCAGCCGGACTGCGCCGCCTCCAGGGCGGCGCGCCCCTGGGCGCGCGCCTCGCGCACCGCCGCGGCCAGCGCCTCCTCGGCGGCGGCGCCGGAGGTGGTCAGGCCGAAACGCTGGCCGCGCGGCCACCGCCGGCCGCCGCTGGGCTTGAGGCTCGCGAGCATGCGCCGGGATGAATGCGACGATCCGCCGGCGAAGTCAAGGCGCCCGCCGGCGCTCAGCAGGAGCCGCCGAAGCCGTCGTTGTAGGCGACCAGCCCCTCGCGGCCCCAGTACTCCTGCACGTCGATCTTCAGCCCCGGGAGGGCGAAGTGCCAGCGGGCGTCGGCCACGAAGGCGATGCCGTCCACGTCCAGCCTGAGGTCTTCCGCGCTCGCCGTCTCTTCCAGAGACAGGTGGTAGGACATGCCGCCTCAGCCGCGGCCGACGTCGATGCGGATGAAGCGGGCGCGCGTCTCCTTCGCCAGGGCCTCGCGGAGCATCCCGCGGGCCTTCTCGCTGACGTCGATGGTGATCCGCGGCTCGATCATCGGGCCTCCGCCGGTTGGGAGCCGGGCGGCGCCCGCGGGATTCGTCCTACCCCAGGCGGAGGCCGAGCCGCCCCTCGCCGATCCAGATGAGCTTGTTGGACTTGGTCCCGGCCGTGTCCACCACCTCGACGTTGGTCGGCAGCACCCCCGCCTCGAGGAAGACGCCGACGCCGCCCAGCCCCAGCCGCCAGCCCAGCGCGCCACCGTACTGGAGCTTCACCGGGCTGTTGGCGAGCCCGGTGATCCCCAGGATGGCCTTGGCGTAGATGGGGAAGAGCGGCAGCGAGAGCTCCGCCATGGGGCGCAGCTGCACGTCGAACTTGGCGCCGCGGGCGTTCTCCAGCGACGAGACCACGCCCAGCTCCAGCGACAGGACGTCCAGGACCGTGTAGCCCGGCGTCAGCATGACGTTGGTGGGCATCTTCGCGGTGTCGGGCTTGAACTCCCAGCCCTGGCCCGCCGAGCCCTCCAGGAACCAGCCGGCGCGCGCGGCGGCCGGCGTGGCGGCGAGGGCGAGGAGCAGCAGGGGAGCGGCGATCTTGCGCATGGGGGTCGGCCTCCGTGGATGCTCCGAGTGTAGCCGAGGTCGGGGTCGAGGTCGCGGCGGAGGCCGCGGTCGCGGTCGGATGCCGTCCTACACTCCCACACGCACCAGCTCGAGCAGCGGCGCCTCCTCGTCGCGCGGGACCGAGAGGTCCACGACGCACTCGACCGCCCAGTCCACCTCGCCCTCGGGGTCGACGACGCGCTGGCGCACCCGGTAGCTCCCCGGGCCGGCCTTCTCGAGCAGGGTGTTGTGCGGGAGCCGGCTCCGGGGCGTCACGTCGATGGCCGGGTGCTCCGCGAAGTAGGGGGCCAGCTCCGCGGCGATCCGCTCCGCCGTCCAGGGCTCGCTCCCCGGCGGCGTGAAGAGCGCCGCGGCGGCCGCCGCCCAGTCGCGCCCGGCGAGCGCCTTCAGCAGCCGGTGCAGCTCGTTCCGCACCCGCGCCGCGAAGGCGCGGGGGTCGGCGTCGGCGGCGCGCGGCAGCGCCGCCAGCAGCTCGGCCGGCGCCGGGCCGGCCGCCTCGGCCGCCCGCCAGGCCGGGTCCCGCATCCGCTCCCACTCGTCGAGCAGCGAGGAATCCACGCCCCGCACCGTGGCCCGCAGGAAGGCGATGACGTCGTCCACCGCCTCGTCCCGGTACCCCTCCGGCACCGTCTGGGTGAGCGCCCGCCAGCACTCCGACAGGTAGCGGAGCACCACCCCCTCGCTGCGCTGCAATTCCAGATCTCGCACGAAGTCGTCGAAGCCCTCGAGCCGCTCCACCAGCTCCCGCGCCACCGCCTTGGGCCGGATGTTCTCGTGGCCCACCCAGGGGTGGCGGGCGGCGAAGGCGTCGAAGGTGGCGTAGACGAAGTCGCGGTGCGGCTTCGGGTACTCCACCTTCTCCAGCTCCGCCATGCGCTCCTCGTACTCCAGCCCGCGGGCCTTCATCTCCGCCACCGCCTCGCCGCGGGCGCGGTCCAGCTGCTTCCAGAGCACCACGTCGGGGTCCTCGAGGATGGCCTCGACCATCGAGAGCAGGTCCAGGGCGTAGCTCTCGCGGTCCCGCTCCAGCCGGGGGAGGACGTCGAGCAGCCAGAGCGCCAGGGTGTGGTGCAGCGAGAAGTCCCGCTGCAGGGCGGCGGAGGGGCGGACGTGGCGCCCCCGGTACCCCTCCACGGCGTGCAGCTCGACCAGCCCGGCCTGGCGCAGGGTCCGGAAGCGCTGGGCGGCGGCCACCCGGAAGCGGCTGCGACCCACCGGCGTGGCGTGGGCCCGCCCGATCATCTCCACCAGCCGCCCGTAGCCGCCGCCGCGCTGGGTGGTCTCGGACTGGAGCAGCGAGAGCAACAGCCCGAAGCCCACCTCGAAGCGGCTCTCCAGCGGCTCCGGCTCCTTGGCCTGGAGCCGCTCGAAGGTGCTCCGGTCCCAGTGGACGAAGCCCTTCTGCGGCGGCTGGCGCTTCACCACCTTCTTCCCGGCCGCGGCGCGCTCGGCGAGCCGCCTGTTCTCGACGACGTGCTCGGGGGCCTGGGCCACCACCCAGCCGCGCTCGTCGAAGCCCTTGCGCCCGGCCCGGCCGGCGATCTGGTGGAAGTCGCGGGCCGAGAGGACGGCCGTCTTCTGGCCGTCGTACTTGCAGAGCTGGGTGAAGAGCACGGTGCGGATGGGGACGTTCACCCCCACCCCCAGGGTGTCGGTGCCGGACACCACCTTGAGCATCCCCTCCTGCGCCAGCCGCTCGGTGAGCCGCCGGTAGCGCGGCAGCAGCCCGGCGTGGTGCAGCCCGACGCCGTGGCGCAGGTAGCGCTGGAAGTCCTTGCCGTAGGCGGACGGGAAGCGGACGCCGTCGAGCGCCCGGCGGATGGCCTCCTTCTCCTCCTTCGAGGAGAAGTTGGCCGACATGAGGTTCTGCGCCTGCTCGGCCGCCGCCCGCTGGCTGAAGTTCACCAGGTAGATGGGCGCCCGGCCGGCCGAGACCAGCTCCTCGATGGTCTCGTGCAGCGGGACCTCCCGGTACTCGAACTCCAGCGGCACCGGGCGGACGGCGCTGCGGACGTCGGCCACCTTCCGCCCGGTCGCCTCCTCCAGGCTGCCGGCGATGGCGCGCATGTCGCCGAGGGTGGCCGACATCAGCAGGAAGGTGGCCTTCGGCAGGAGCAGGAGCGGCACCTGCCAGGCCACGCCGCGCTCCCGGTCGGCGTAGTAGTGGAACTCGTCCATCACCACGGCGTCGACGCGGGGCGCCGCCTCGCGCACCGCCAGGTTCGCCAGGACCTCGGCGGTGCAGCAGATCACCGGGGCGTCGCGGTTGATGGAGGCGTCCCCGGTCATCATCCCCACCCGATCCGGGCCGAGGAGCTCGCAGAGGGCGAAGAACTTCTCGTTGACCAGCGCCTTCACCGGGCAGGTGTAGAAGGAGCGGAGCCCGCCGGCCAGGGCCTGGAAGTGGAGGAAGGTGGCCACCAGCGACTTGCCCGAGCCGGTGGGGGTGGCGAGCACCACGTGCTCGCCCTCCAGCAGGTGGAGGATGGCCTCCTCCTGCGCCGGGTAGAGCGACAGGCCGGTGCCGGAGACCCAGGAGAGGAAGCGGTCGAGGAGGGCGTCCGCGGCCAGCCGCTCGCCGGGGCCGGGCAGCAGCGAGCCGAGGGGGGCGGGGCCGGGCATGGCCGATGGTCCTACCCCGTCCGCCGGCCGGCGCGCCAGGGGCCGCCGGGGCGCGCCGCCCCCGGGGTCCCCGGCACCCGGTGAGAAGCCGCCGTGCCGGTGGGAGCCGGGCCCACGCCGGCGCCGTGCGGACCTGGCGCGTCACGCGGTCGCGGCGGTGGCGCGCCCCGCGCCCTTGAGCCAGAATGTCGCGGACCAACAGGGGGGGGGAACGCGGATGTACACACGCCGTTACGCGATCTACGGGGGGCTGTTCGGCTTCACCTTCCCGGTCGTGGGCTCCATCATCGAGGCCCTGACGACCTACGGCGCGGCGCCCTTCGGCCACGCGCTGGTCCGCGCCCAGGCCACGCCCCTCCTCTGGATCGTCGACCTCGCGCCGGCGGTGCTGGCCGGCGCCTTCTCGATGGTCGGCCGGCGCCAGGACGCGCTCCTCGAGGCGCAGGCGGCCAAGCGGGAGCAGTTCCACCAGACCGCCGGCGAGCTCACCTCGGCGGCCCAGACGCTGCTCGCCACCGTCTCCTCCTTCTCCTCGATGACCGCGGAGACCGCGGCCTCGGTGCGCGAGACCACCGCCACCATGAGCCAGCTCAGCCAGACCGCCACCAAGGCGGCCCTCACCGCCGAGACGGTGATCGGGCTGGCCCAGAGCTCGCGCAAGACGGCCGACGACGGCGCCAGCGCCGCCGAGCTGTCCACCACCGAGCTGGCGCGGCTCGCCGAGGAGGTGCGCGGCCTCTCCCGGAGCATCGAGGGGCTGAACGCGCGGATGCGCGACGTCTTCGAGGTGGCCTCGGTGGTGAACTACATCGCCGATCGCTCGCAGCGGCTGGCCGAGAGCGCCGCCGACGAGGTGCAGAAGGCGGGGGCCGAGGCCAACGGCGTGGGGCAGCTGGTGGCCGAGATGCGCCACCACGCCGACGACGCCAAGCGGGCCTCGGCGCAGGTGAAGGGGCTGCTCGCCGAGGTCCACAAGGCGATGCTGGCGGCGATGACCGCGGCCGAGATCGGGATCCGCCGCGCCGAGCAGGGGGCCCAGGTGGCCGCCGGCACCGGCGGGTCGATCCGGCGGCTGGCCACCGCGCTGAAGGAGTCCTCCGACGCCGCCCGGGAGATCGCCACCGTCGCCCAGCAGCAGGACCACGGCATCGACCAGGTGCTCAAGGCGATGAACGAGATCTACCTGGCCGCCCAGGAGACCATGAGCTCCACGCAGCAGGTGGCGGGGCAGGCCCGGTCGCTCAACGAGCTGGCCCTCGGCCTGAAGAAGCAGGTCCAGTCGGAACCAAGCTAGAATCGGCGGGTGCTCGCCAAGCGCTTCGTCCTATTGGGGGTCCTGGTCGGGATCGGGCTCCCCTTGCTCGCCACGCTGATCGAGGCCCGCTTCCGGTTCGACGGCAGCCCGCTCGCCGCCCAGGCGGGCTCCCCGCTCCTCTGGCTCATCGACACCACGCCGGTGGTGCTCGGCATCCTCGCCTGGATGGTGGGGCGCCGGCAGGACCAGCTGGTGGAGCTGGAGGCGGCGCGGGCCGCCGCCGCCACCGCCACCGCCGAGAACCTGTCCACCGCCGCCCGCACGCTCTTCCAGTCGGTGTCGGCCTTCAGCGCCATGACGGCGGAGACCGCCGCCTCGGTGCAGGAGACCACCGCCACCATGACGGCGCTCTCCCAGACGGCGATGCGGGCCGCCCTCACCGCCGAGACGGTGGTGGGGCTGGCCCACAAGTCGGCGCGGTCGTCGGAGGACGGCCTGCGGGTGGTGGAGCAGGCCACCGGCGGCATGGCCAAGCTGGCCGGCGACGTGAAGGGCTGGGCCACCCGCACCGAGGTGCTCTCCGGCAAGATGCGCGACATCTTCGCCATCACCTCGGTGATGGGGGAGATCGCCGACCGCTCGCAGGCGCTGGCCGCCGAGGCGCGCGGCGAGGCGGAGCGCGCCGGGCCGGGGGGGGCCGGCTTCGCCCGGGTGGCGGAGCAGATGCGGGCGCACGCCGCCGACGCCCACGAGGGCGCCGCCAAGGTCCGGGCCATGCTGGTGGAGGTGGAGCAGGCCATGGGCGCGGCCCTGGCGGCCATGGAGGGCGGGCGCCAGGAGGCGGCCGCCACCGCCGCGATCGCCGCCGCCACCGGGGACACCATCCGCAAGCTGGCGGCGACGCTGCGCGAGTCGTCGCAGGCGGCGAAGGAGATCGCCACCGTGGCCCAGCAGCAGGACCGGGGCATCGAGGAGACGCTGAAGGCCATGAACGGGATCTTCCTCTCGGTGCAGGACGCCGTGGCCCAGACCGCGAGGGTCGGCGCCCAGGCCCGATCCCTCTCCGACCTGGCCGCCGGCCTGAAGGCCCAGGTCCAGGCCTCGAGCGGCCGCTGACCCTGCTGGCGCCGGCCCTGGCCGCCCTGGCGCTGGCCGGCGCCGCGGCGGCGCCCCCCGGGGGGTTCACCGTCCGGACGCCGGCCGGCGACCGCCGCGTCGGCGCGCGCCTGGAGATCGCCACCGTCCCTCCCGGCCCCGATCCCCGCCTCGCCTGGAGCGCCGACGGGGCGGCGCTGGTGGGCCGCGCCGAGGACGCCCGGCTGGCCGCGGTGGTGCGGATCGCCCCGGGGAGCGGCGCCGGCTTCGAGGTCACGGTGGAGATCCGCTGGAAGGCGGAGCTGGAGGTGGAGCGGGCGGCGCTGCGGCTGCGGCTCGCCGGGCGGGCGCGGGCGCTGGGCCGCGACCTGCGGCTCGCCGAGGTGCGGGCGCCGCTGCGGGCCGACCTGGGGACGCCGGTGCTGGTGCTGGGGGGCGGCCTGGCGGTGGTGGGCGGCCCGGGGCTGGCGGGCGCGCTGGCCGAGCCCGACCGCGGGGGCGGC
>JAKAEO010000292.1 GCA_021818285.1 Myxococcales bacterium | reverse complement strand
GTCGAGCGGCGGGCGGGGGCGCGGGGTCGGGCGGCGGCACGGCGCGGGCCACCATCACCACCTTGGACTGCTGGCCGGTGAGCAGGAAGGCGGCCAGCGCGCCCAGGTTGGCGGCCGGCACGCCGCCCGCCGCCATGCGCACCCGCCCCTCGCGCTGCACCGCGCCCCGGCGGACGTCGAGGAGCGAGCCGACCAGGAACTGGGCCTCGTGCTCCAGGGCGATGCTGGTGACGAGCAGCCGGTCCACGTCCAGCCAGGCGCCGGCCCGGACCAGGGCCGCGGCCCGCTGCGCCGCCGGGAGCGCCAGGCCGGGCCCGGCGCTCACCCGCAGCGCCTCCGCCAGGCCGAAGTCGAGCGTCACCGTCCGGTCCTCGTCGCGCAGCTCCACCCAGACGCTCGGCACCCGCAGCGTCCCCGCCGAGCCCCCGATCCGGTAGCGGCCCGGCGGCAGCGAGACCGCCACCGGCGCGGTCCCGAAGGCCCGGCCGTTCACGTAGACGGTGGCCGACCAGCCCCGCGCCCCCACCGTGAGGCGCCGCCGCGGCCGCGCCGCCATCCGGGCCCGCGCCGCCTCGAATTCGCGGCGGTAGGTCGGGGAGTACTGGTCGGGATCGGGCTGGTGGCGGGGCTCGACCGAGAGCACCCGGTCCATCGCCTCCCGCTCCTCCTTCCGGTGGCCCACCGTCCCCTCGGCGTGGGCCAGCCGCAGCTCGGCGCGGACCCACTGCGACCAGGCCTCCGGCCCCTCGGGCAGCCTCTCCAGGTCGTCGACGATGGCGTAGAGGGTGCGGATGGCGCTCGGGTACTCGCCGTTCTGGTAGGTGGCGAGCGCCCCGCCGTAGGCCCGCTCCAGCTCGGCCAGCGTGGCGCTGGAGGACTGGCCGAGGAGCCGCTGGCGCATCTCCGGCACCTCCTGGACGCCGCCGGTCCGGTCGCGGCAGGCGGCGCGCAGCAGGTGGGTCACCTCCGCGAGCTCCGGCTCGGGGCCGGGCGGATCGGCGACGGCAAGCACCGCCAGCGTCTCCTCGGCCGCCGCTGGCAGGGCCGCGAGGGCGAGGAGCGGCAGCAGCCGCCTGGCGTGGCCCCCGCTCACGGCAGCGTTCCCCCGGCGCTGGAGCCGTTCCTGGTGTCCCGGTGGGCCTTGGGCCAGGGGGCGGCGACGTCGAGCTGCCCCTCCACCGCGACGGCGTAGAGCTTCCCGTCGGCGGCGCCGAGGTAGGCGGTGCCCGCGGCGCCCGGCGCCGGGAGGGCGACGGCGGCCTCGCGCAGCGACTGGCCGGCGGTGAGGGCGCCGCTCCAGAGCACCGTCCCGTCGGCGGCCACGGCGTGGAGCGTCCCCGCCGCGGTGGGGACGAGCAGCGCCGCCGGCCCGCCGGCGAGCGCCACCGGCGCCAGCACCGGCCCGCCGAGCACCGGCTCGACCGCCCAGGCCGGGCTGCCGTCGGGGTGGAGCCGGTGCAGCACCTTCGCCTGATCGCCGACGACCACGTCCCCGCCGGCGAGGACGATGGGCGAGTCCACCACCGACCCGCCGAGGGTGCGCGCCGTCGTGGTGACGCCCGCCGGCGTGGTGACGTTCACCTTCGCGTCCTGCGAGCCGGTCCAGGCGTTGCCCGCGGCGTCGAGGGCGATGGGGGCGGAGACGCTCACGCCGACGACGCTGGCCCAGCTCTGGGTGAACGCCGCGCCATCGAAGACGTAACTTCTCAGCGTAGCCGTGGCCGTGGCCGCAAGAACCTTGCCGTTCACGTCGACGGACGGTGGACCGGCGAAGGTGTCGGTCAGGGGGCCCGCGATGCACATGGTCCCGGCGCTCACCGCGAAGACGCGACCGATCGGCGACGGCGCGTAGGCGATCTCCGGGCTCGAACCGGCGACGCCGGGAGGGCCTTCGATGGCGCCTCCCACGTCGCACCCCGTGCCGTTGAGGATCGCCGTCCCGTCACGCTTCACGGCGAAGACGCGGTTCGCCGTCGTGCCCACGTAGATGGCGTCGGCGCCCACGCTCGGGGCCGCCTGCACGAGCCCGCTGCCGAGCGTGAGCCGCCACAGCTCGGCGCCTGCGGTGCTGACGCCCCGCAACTGGGCGGAGGTCGCGAGCACGCCCACCACCAGCGTCCCGTCCTCCATCACCGCCGGGCTGGTCACCGGCGCGCCCGCGTCGTAGGCCCAGCGCACGCGGGTCACCGGGACCGGGAGCGGCAGCACCGCCCGGTTGCCGGCGGCGTCGGTGGCGGTGAGGGTCACCACCACGTCGCGCGCCAGGGCCGGGAAGGGCCAGGCGGCGAGGTCGAGGTCGGCCTGCCACAGGCCGCCGGCGCGGGCGAGCGCCACCGGCCGCGAGGGGTCGAGGTCCACCGACGCCGACACCGCCACGAGGTTCGCGTCGTCGACCCCGGTCCGGATCCGCAGCGCCGCGTCCCGGAGGCACGGCGCCGCGGCGCAGGAGGCCGCCGGCGCGGTGAAGACCGGCGGCGCGAGGTCCACGCGCACCGCCACCGGGGCGCTCGCCGCCTCGTCGCGCGTGCCGCGGGCGGCGACGGCGGCGAGCAGCACCGGGTCGGGCGTCCCGGCCGGCGCGGTCCAGCCGCCCTGGTAGGTCCCGGGACCGACGCGCGGGAGCGACGCGGCCGGCGCCCCGCCGGCGAGCAGCTCCAGCGCGGCCGGCTCCGACCGGCCGCTCGCCTGGACCCGGAGGGTGGCCCGCACCGTCACCGCCCCGCTCCCGATCCAGCCGCCGGCCGCCGGCGCGGCGAGCGCGACGGCGTAGGGCGCGACGCACACCCCGCTCTCCCCGCCCACCGGCCGCTCGCATACGGTGCCGGCGGCGCAGTCGGCGTCGGCGCCGCAGCGCGGCAGCTCCCCGCCGGAGCCGCAGGCGGCGAGCGAAACGGCGATCCAGGCGATGCGTCGAGCCATGTTCCCCCTCGGGACGTCCCGCCCGCGCGGGCGGGACCGGGTCAGAAGGCGTACTTCCAGGTCAGGCCCGCGGCCAGGACCGCCGCGCCCACGCCCAGGGCCACGCCGCTGCCGGTCCTCCAGCGGCGCCACGAGGCGTCCTCCTCCACGTACCCCTGCCAGTCGCCGCGCGCGGCGGCCCGGTCGCGGGCCCCGGCGCTCGACCGGGCGGCCAGCGCCTCGCCGGTGCCGGCGGCGAGCAG
>JAKAEO010000291.1 GCA_021818285.1 Myxococcales bacterium | reverse complement strand
CCTTCTCGTGCCGCGCCCCGGCCAGCGCCGCGTCCTTCGACGAGCGCCGCAGCAGCCAGGCCACCCCCGCCCCCACCACCAGCGGCGAGTTCAGGTCCATCGGCAGGTACATGCCCAGGGCGAAGGCCAGGCCGGAGACGCCGCACAGCTCGGTGGCCACCGCGAAGACCGCCCCCACCGCGTAGAGGAACCAGGGGGCGCCGCCGGTGCCCATGACGCCGCGGAGCACCGCCGCCATGGCGTTGGGCTGCGGCGCCGGCAGCGGATTGGGGTGGGCCGGCCCGGGGGAGAAGCCGTAGACCCGGGCCATCAGGAAGATGACGGCGGTGGTGGCGGCGGAGGCCACCACCGAGCCGAGCAGGTTGGACACCTCGATGCGGCGCGGGGTGGCGCCCAGCCAGTAGCCGATCTTGTACTGGGTGACGAGCGAGCCGCTCATCGAGAGGGCGGTGCAGACCACGCCGCCGATGAGCAGCGTCTGGATCATCCCCGACTGTCCGGAGAGCCCCATCGCCGAGAGGGCCACCGCGGTGACGATCAGGGTGGTGAGCGTCATCCCCGAGACCGGGGTGATGGAGATCATGGCGATGGCCCAGGCCGACACCGCCGTGAAGAGGAAGGAGATGCCCAGGGTGAGGAGCACCGCCACCGCCGCCGTGAAGGTGGCGCGCGGCTCGCCCGCCAGCACCGAGAGGCGGAAGTAGAGGAAGATGGCGAGGCCGGTGGCGACGATGCCGGCGAGGATGGCGGCCATGGGCAGCGAGCGGTCGGTGCGCTCCTCGCCCACGGCGGCGCCGCCGCGGGCCAGGCGCAGCACCTCGCCCAGGGCCTGTCGCGCCGCCCGGCCGATCACCGGGGACATCTTCAGGATGGAGAGGACGCCGGCGGCGAAGATGCCGCCCACGCCGATGGGCTGGACGTAGAGCCGGAAGATCTGGTCGGCGCCGAGCGAGGCGAGCGGCGCGGTGGCCGGGGCGATGGCGCCGGCCACGTGCGGGCCGAGCCAGCCGAAGAGCGGGATCAGGGCGAAGAAGGAGACCATCGAGCCGGCCAGGATGATGGCGGCGTAGTCGAGCCCCATGATGTAGCCCAGCCCGAAGATGGCGGCCGAGGTGTTCATGGTGAAGACCGCCTTGGTGCGCTCGGTGAAGGCGGAGAGGGCGCCGATGGCGCCGGTGGAGAAGGTGTCGGCCCAGCCCTTCATCGAGGGGCCGACGAAGTCGAAGACGGCCGCCACGCCGGCCGACCAGGTGAGCACCAGGGCGCTCTGGCCGCCGCGGTTGCCGGCCACCAGGATCTCGGTGGTGGCGCGGGCCTCGGGGAAGGGGAGCTTCCCGTGCAGGTCGCGGGTGAAGTAGCGCCGGAAGGGGGCGAGGAAGAAGACCCCCAGGAAGGCGCCGAGCAGCGGGACCAGCATGATCTGGAGGAAGCTGGAGCGCCCCTCGAGCCCGAGGATGAAGACCGCCGGCATGGTGAGGACCGAGCCGCCGGCGATGATGCCGGAGGTGGCCCCGACCGCCAGCACGTTCACGTTCTCGAGCAGCGAGGAGGCGCGCCGGGACCGGGCGGCGCGGGCCAGCAGGGCCGAGGCGCCCACCGCCAGGATGGCGATGGGGATGGCCGACTCGATGCCCTGGCCCAGCTTCAGCGCGATGTAGGTGGCGGCGGCCGAGAAGATCACCGCCCAGCCGACGCCCTGGAGCACCGAGCGGAGCGTCACCTCCGGCGGGGCGGCGGCGGCCGGCACCACCGGCGCGTACCCCTCGCCGGGGGCCAGCTCGCGGAAGGCGTTCTCGGGGAGTCCGGCGGGCTCCGGCGAGGGCGCGGGCGTGTTCATGGGGCGAGGACGATCTTGCCGAAGGAGTCGTTGCGGTCCATCCGGTCGTGCGCCTCGCGCACCCGGGCCATCGGCAGGACCACGTCCACCACCGGCTTCACCTTCCCGGCGGCGAGCAGCGGCAGCACGTCGCGGGCGAAGTCCTGGGTGGCGCGGATCTTCTCCTCCAGCGGCCGGGGCCGGAGCACCGTCCCCTCGATGCGGGCCCGGCTCCGCATCAGCACCGAGAGGTCGACCGCCGCCTTGGCGCCGCCCATGGTGCCGATGACCACCACCCGGCCGCCCGGGGCCGCGGCCGCCAGGTTCTCGGCCGCGTAGGAGGCCCCCACGAAGTCGAGGACCAGCGGGACGCCGCGCCCGCCGGTGAGCCGCCGCACCTCCTCGGCGAAGCGCGGCTCCTCCTTGCCCACCAGGATGCCGTGGTCGAGCCCCAGCGCCTTCGCCTTCTCCAGCTTGTCGGCGGTGCGCGAGGTGCCGAGGGTGAAGGCGCCCGCGGCCCGGGCGATCTGCAGCGCCGCGGTGGAGACGCCCGAGCCCACCGCGTGGATGAGCACCGGCCAGCCGGGGCGCAGCCCGCCGATGGTGAAGAGGGCGTCGTGGGAGGTGATGAAGGCCTCGGGGACGGCGCCGGCCTGCTCCAGGGAGAGCCCGTCGGGCACGCGCACCAGCATCCGCTCGTGCACCACCGCCAGCTCGGCGTGGCTCTCGCCGGCGGAGATGGCCATCACCCGGTCGCCCACCTTCCAGCCGCTCGCCCCCTCGCCCAGCGCCGCCACCTCGCCGGCCAGCTCCAGGCCGGGCAGGTCCTCGCGGACGCCGCGGGGCGGCGGGTAGAGGCCGCGCCGCTGCAGGGTGTCGGCCCGGTTCAGGCCGGCGGCGCGCACCCGCACCAGCAGCTCGCTCCGGCCGGGCCGGGGGTCGGGGACCTCGCGGACCTCCACCACCTCGACCCCGCCCTTCCCCGCGTAGACGACCGCCTTCATCGGATCCTCCTCATGCCGGGCGCGCCGAAGTGGCCGCCGCCGGCGCCCAGCGGCGCCTCGACGCGCGCCCCGTCCGCGTCCCGGAGGAGCGCGGACCTTCCCGGCGCGACGCGGGCGAGAGGATAGCCGTCCCGGCGGGGCGGAGCGAGCCGGAACGCCTCCACCGGGCAGGCGGCGGTCGCCGCCTCGGCCAGCCCCGGTACGGCCCCGGCGGGCTCGACCTGCACCGCCAGGGCGTAGCCGTTGAAGCTCCCCTCCCACCACATGGAGAGGGCGGCCGGGCCGGTGGCCCGGGCGGCGGCGGCGGCGAGCAGGGCGCGCCGGAAGGCGCGGAAGGGGCGGGTGT
>JAKAEO010000066.1 GCA_021818285.1 Myxococcales bacterium | reverse complement strand
GGCGGCGGGCGGCCGCGGCGGCGCGGCCTGCGGCAGGTCGTCGTCCTCCAGCATCCGGTACTTCGGCCCCTCCGGATCCTCGTACTGGCCGCTCTTCACCGACCAGACGAAGAGCAGCCAGGCGCCCGCCCCCAGGGAGAGGGAGAGCAGGATGAGGAAGCCCAGCGTCCACACGGGCGAAGTCTACCCCCGGGTGGTCACGTTTTCCCGGTTGCCCGGTCCCTGGGGCAGGGAGGGGCGAGCGGCGCCGGGGGGTGCCGGTCGGTCGCGTCCCGGAGAACGCCATGAACATCCATTCCGCGCCCCGCCCGTTCCAGAAATGGGGACCGCCGACCCGCTTTGCCACGGCGCGCGACGTCGCCATCTTCACGCTGTGCCTGCTGCTGGTCGTGGGCTTCTTCGTCCAGGTGCTCATGGGCCCGCCCAGCCCCCGCGACCCGATGACCGCCGGCCCCGACGTCCCGGGCGCGCTCGGGTGAGGAGCGCCGGGATGGCCCGCCGCGCTAGGATGCCGCCCGTGCTCGACGAGACCGCCATCCGCGCGCTCTGCGATCTGGGCCGCCACCGCGAGGCGGCCACCGACGCCATCCGGGAGCTCACCGAGGCGATGGACCGCTACCTCTCCGCCCTGCTCCGCGACGAGGATGACGCCGCCGACGCCCGCTCGATCTGGGCCGAGAACCTCTGGAAGGGGCTGCCGGCCTTCCGCTGGGAGTCGTCGCTGCGGGTCTGGGCCTACCGGCTGGCGCAGAACGCGGCGCTCAAGCTGCGCGACGAGGCCTGGCGCAAGCGGGGGCGGAGGCTGCGGACCACCGAGGCCTCGGTGCTGGCCGAGGAGGCGCACCGCAGCTCGATGATGCTGCACGAGCTCCGCGCCCGGAAGGTGAACCAGCTGCGCGCGCAGCTGGAGCCGGAGGAGCAGGCGCTGCTGCACCTGCGGCTCGACCAGGAGCTGTCCTGGAAGGAGATCTCCGAGGTGCTGACGCCGCCGGGCGAGGAGCCGATCCCGGAGGCGACGCTCCGCAAGCGCTTCGAGCGCATCAAGGAGAAGCTGGCGCAGGCGGCGCGGAAGTCGGGGTTGATCTGAGGGACGTGAGCGCCAGACCAGCCCCCGTCCCGGCGCCGGCCGTGAGCCAGCCGCGACGGGTGCCATGGCGGCCCTCGCCCCGGTTCCGGCCGGGGAGAGGGCGGAGTGGACTCACCGTGATTACTTGCGGGTGAGGGGCGTCGTCCCGCTCCGCCGTCTCCGATGGGTTGCGGCCTTCTGACGCTTGACGCGATCTCGCGCCAATTCGACTCCACGTTCACGGACTATCCGTGAGCGCCCTTCCAGGCGATCCCCGCGGGCCGCTGCGCACGCGAACGGCCGCGCGGCGGGGTCCGGGGTCCCCGCGGCGCCTGCTCACGCCAGAGGCCATCCTCGCGCGTTCCACGAGGCCGCCGGATCGCATGAGACGATCCGTGCATGACCAGCGCACGCGCCCTCTCCGACCGCCTCGCCCAGCTCCTCCGCCTGGAGCACGCCGCCCTCGGCGATTTCCTCGTCGCCCTCGCAGCCTTCGACCGGGCGAGGCGCTGGGCCGAACTGGGCCACGCCAGCCTCTTCTCCTTCCTCCACCGGGACCTGGGGCTCTCGGCGGGAGCGGCCTTCCAGCGCAAGGTGGCGGCGGGCCTCCTCCAGCGATTCCCCGGCGTGGAGGCTCCACTTCGGGACGGCCGCCTCTGCATGTCGAGCGTGGCCGAGCTGGCGCGCGTCCTCACGGCGGAGAACGAGGCCGAGGTGTTGCCGCGGTTCTTCCACCTGTCGGCCCGCGAGGCGAGAGAGGTGGTGGCGGAGCTCGCGCCCCGCGAGGACGCGCCGGCCCGGACCGTCGTGACCCCGGTCGGCAGGCGATGGCCGACGCCGGCCGCCGACGCGCTTCATACGTCAGAAGTGACTCCTGCTCCCGGCACGCCGGACGAGGGCCTGACGCCGGTCCCGACCGCGACCGCGTACCCGAGCTCGACCGCGACCCCGAACACGATCACAACCGCGACCCCGACCCCGACCCCGACCTCGACTCCGACCCCGACCTCGGCCCCGGCCTCGACCGCGACCCCGGCCGCGATCCGACCCGTGACGGACACGGTCGAACCCCTCACCGCCGACCTGCGCCGCCTACACGTCACGGTCTCGAAGCGCCTCCTCACGAAGCTGGAGGCGGCGCGGGACGGGCTCTCCCACGCGCTGCCCGGCGCCAGCACCGAGCAGGTCCTGGAGGCCGCTCTCGACGCGCTCCTCGCGAAGCAGGCCGCGCGGAAGGGGCTCGTGATTCGCCCCCGGGCGCCCGTGGCAGCCGCGAGCGCAGCTCCGGAGCTTGCCGTCGGATCCGAGGGGATCGCCGGCGCCCGCCGCGGCCGGGACCACATCCCCGCCCGGGTGAAGCGCGAGGTCTGGACGCGCGACGGCGGCCGGTGCCAGTGGCCGCTGGAATCCGGGGGTGTCTGCGGCGCGACGCGGAGCCTGGAGCTGGATCACCGCGTGCCCCTGGCGCGCGGCGGTCCGACGAGCGCGGCCAACCTCCGGGTGCTCTGCCACGCCCACAATCAGCTCGCGGCGCGGCAGGCCTTCGGGGACGCCTTCATGGACCGGTTCGCGGCGGGGCCGTGACACGTGAGCGCGGGCGGCTCGCGACCCCCTCTCCCGCACGGTAGACGAGGAACGCGGCCGCCCTGCTATGAAGGGACGACAAGGCAGCCCGGGACCGTGACTCCGACCCTGCCCCTGTCTCCAACCCCTCGCCCCTACCCGCCCCCGCCACTGCCCCCGCCCCGCGCCCGCCCCAGCCGCATCGAGTTGCCCACCACGAAGAGCGAGCTCGCCGCCATGGCGGCGGCGGCGACGATGGGGTGAAGCAGCCCGGCCACCGCCAGGGGGATCGCGACCGCGTTGTAGAAGAAGGACCAGAAGACGTTCTGGCGGATGATCCGCGTCGCCCGCCGCGCCAGCGCCACCGCCTCGGGCACGAGCCGGAGGTCGTCCCGCACCAGCACCGCGTCGGCGCTCTCCAGGGTGATGTCGGTGCCCCGGCCCATGGCCAGCCCCACGTCGGCCTGGGAGAGCACCGGCGCGTCGTTGATGCCGTCCCCCACCGCCAGCACCCGCCGCCCGGCCGCCTGCATCGCCGCCACCCGCTCCCGCTTCCCGGAGGGCGTGCAGCCGGCCGCGGCCTCCTCGATGGAGAGGGCCGCCGCCACCGCGCGGGTGGTGTCGGGGTGGTCGCCGCTCACCACCGAGAGCCGCAGGCCCAGCCGCCGCAGCCCCTCCACCGCCTCGGCCGCCTCCGCCCGCGGGAGGTCGGAGACGGCGAGGAGCGCGAGCGGCCGCGCCCCGGCCGCGAGGAAGACCACGGTGTCGCCGGCCGCCTCGAGCCGCCGGGCCTCGGCCTCGCCGGCCTCCGGCAGCGCCGCCCCCGCCTCGGCGAGCAGCGCCCGGTTGCCGAGGCGCAGCTCCTCGCCGTCCACGCGCCCGCGCACGCCGCGCCCCGGCTCGGCCCGGAAGCCCTCCACCACGGGCTCCGGCCCCTCCGGCAGCGCCGCCGCCGCGGCGGCGATGGCCCGCCCGACGTGGTGCTCGCTGCGCCGCTCCAGCGCCCCGGCGAGCCGCAGCGCCCCGCCGGCGTCGAGCCCGGGCGCGAGCGGCACCACCGCCCGCAGCGCCGGCCGCCCGCGCGTCAGCGTCCCGGTCTTGTCCAGCACCGCGTCGGTGACCCCGGCCAACCGCTCCAGCACGTCGCCGCCCTTCAGCAGGATGCCGCGGGCGGTGGCCCGGGTGGTGGCCACCAGCACCGCCAGCGGCGTCGCCAGGCCCAGCGCGCAGGGGCAGGCGATCACCACCACCGCCACGCCGATCATCAGCGCGCGCGACGGCGGCGCCCCGGCCCAGAGCCAGCCGGCCACGCTGGCGGCGGCGAGCAGCAGCACCGCCGGCACGAAGATCCCCACCGCCCGGTCGGCCACCGCCTGGAGCCGCGGCTTGCGGGCCTGCGCCTCCTCCACCGCCCGGACGATGCCGGCGAGCACCGTCTCCTTGCCGACGCGGGTCACCTCGAAGACGAGGCTGCCGTGCAGGTTCACGGTGCCGCCGATCACCGCGGCCCCCGGCTCCTTCTCCACCGGCCGCGACTCGCCGGTCACCAGCGACTCGTCCACCTCGGATCGCCCCTCCACCACCCGCCCGTCGAGCGCCACCCGCTCCCCGGGCACCACCTCCACCCGGTCGCCGGGCCGGATGGCCGCCACCGGCACCCGGCGCCGCTCCTCGCGGCCGTCCGCGCCGCGCGCCACCACCCGGGCGTCGCGCGGCAGGAGCAGCGCCAGCCGGGCCACCGTCTCCGAGGCCCGGCCCTTGGCCGCGGCCTCCAGGTACCGTCCCACCAGGATGAGGGCGATGATCATCGCCGCGGTGTCGAAGTAGACCTCGCCGCCGCGCGCCATCTGGACCATCGAGAAGAGCAGCGAGGCGCCCGAGCCCAGCACCACCAGCGAGTCCATGTTGAAGCGGCCGTGGCGCAGCCCGGCCCAGGCGGCCCGCAGGAAGGGGGCGCCGGCGTAGAAGAAGGCCGGCAGCGCCAGGAAGAGGGCGATCCACTCCATCAGCCGGCGCGTCACCGGGTCGATGCCCTGGAAGTAGCCGGCGTAGAGCGCCGCCGTGTAGATCATGAGCTGCGAGGCGAGGAAGCCGGCGGTGCCCAGCCGGACGAGCAGGTCGCGCCGCTCGGCGGCCCGGGCCCGGGCCTGCTCGCTCTCGCTCCAGGGCTTGGGGGCGTAGCCGACCGACTCGATGCGGCGCAGCAGCGCCTCCACCCCCACCGCCGCCGGGTCGAAGCGGATGCGGGCGCGGTGGGTGGCGTAGTTCACCCGGGCCTCGGCCACGCCCGGGGTGCGCCCGAGGATGCGCTCGTTCAGCCAGACGCAGGAGGCGCAGCGGATCCCGTCGATGGCCAGCTCCAGCTCGGAGTGGCCGCCCGCGGCGCCGTGGACCAGCGGGGCGAAGTCGGAGGGGTCGGCGCTCCCGGGCAGCGCCGCCAGGCCAGCCTCCTCCCACTTGCGGCCGGCGTAGAAGCCGGAGAGCCCCTCTCCCTGGATGAGCTGCCAGACCGCGGCGCAGCCGCCGCAGCAGAAGGCCTTGCCGGGCGCCGCCTCGACCCGCACCGCCTCCCGCTCCGGGAACTCGAGCAGGCAGTGGTCACAGCGCATGGACGCCGAGCCCGCGCAGCAGGAAGAGCAGCCCCAGCGCCGCCACCGCCGCGCCGCCCAGCCGGTAGAGGAGGCCGCGGGCCCGCGCCGAGAGCAGCGCGGTGGCGCCGCCCAGGAGCAGCAGCGCCGGGGCGGTGCCGAGGCCGAAGGCCAGCGCGAAGAGCGCGCCGGGGATGGGGCCGCCGGTGGCGGCGGCGCCGACGAAGGCCGACCAGGAGAGGCCGCAGGGGAGGAAGCCGAGCAGGAGCCCGAGGGCGTAGGCCCGCCCCTGCCCGCCGCCCTGGAGCAGGCCGCGCACCCCGGCGAAGAGCCTCCCGGTGAGGCGCCCCTCCAGCCGGCGCGCCCAGGGGGCGAGCCCCAGGGCCGAGAGGCCGAGCAGCACCATCCCGGCGCCGGCCAGCACCATCACCGCTCCCTGCAGGCCCGCGGCGCGCGCCGCCACGTCCACCACCGTGCCCAGCAGCCCCATCACGAAGCCGGCGAAGCCGTAGGTGGTGATCCGGCCCGCGTTGTAGAGCAGCTGGACGCCGAAGGTCCGGCGGGCCCCCAGGCCGGGCCCGGCCGCCAGGCTCACCGCGCCGACGATGGGTCCGCACATCCCGACGCAGTGGCCGAAGCCGCCGAGGAGGCCGATCCCCAGCGCCATCCACAGGTCGGCCCGTCCGGTCACTCGGCCAGCTCGAACGTGAAGCGGGCCCGCAGCGGCGGAGCGGCGCCGGCGCCGCGCAGCGTCACCTCGGCGGTCCAGGTCCGGCGGCCGCTGGGGCAGCGGACGACGAGCCCCTTCCCCTGGAAGACGCCGCCGCCCCGGGCGGCGAGCGGCACGCGGTTGTCGCCCATGTACATCCCCGGCATGGCGAGCGAGATCTCCCCGGCGGTCTCGGCGGCGGGCGCCTCCCCGCGCCGGGCCGTCACCGTGAAGACCAGATCGGTCATGGCGCGGACCGGGCGCGGCGTGACCTCCAGGGTCACCGTGGCGCCGTCCAGCTGCTGCCGGCAGGGCCCGGCCGAGAGCGCGCAGTCGGGGCGCGCCGCCTTCTTCCGCTCCTCGTCGTAGCGCAGCCCCGCCTCGTAGGGGTCCGGGACCACGGTGCGCTCGAAGAGCCGGTTGCCGACGACGAAGTTGGCGGCGACGGCGCCCAGGGCGCCGGCGACCGCCACCCCCAGCACCAGGACGAAGAGGGAGGTTCTCATCGCTGCTCCGGGACGACGAAGGGGACTCCGCGCGAGCGGGCCGGCCCGCGCCCGGCGGCCGGCCCGGCGCGCAGGCGCGCCTCGACCCGCCGGCCGCCCGGGCCGGGCGGGTCGGCCAGGGCCAGCACCTTCAGATCTCGCCGCTCGCCCGGCTCGAGCCGGATCTCGTCGGGCGTGAGCCGCGCCGAGAGCCCGGGCGCGTCGAGCGCCAGCCGCAGCTCCATCGGCTCGCGCCCGCGGTTCTCGACCTGGAGCTGGTAGGCGTTCACCACCTGGCCGTCGGGGGTGCGCCGCGGCGCGAAGCCCGGCACCACCTCGGCCTCCAGCTCCAGCGCGCTGCGGGCCGCGGCGGTGGTCCCGAGCAGCACCAGCGAGGCGGCGGTGAGCGCGCCCAGCGCCAGCACCGCCGGGCGGGCCAGGCGCGCCCGTCCCCCGGGCTCGCCGAAGAAGTAGCCGACCAGGTCCGGCTGGCGCTTCAGCTTCCGCATGATGGGGGCGCAGGCGTCCGCGCACTCGGCGCAGGCGATGCACTCCATCTGCAGGCCGTCGCGGATGTCGATGCCGGTGGGGCAGCAGCGGACGCAGGCCCCGCAGTCGATGCAGTCGGCGTCGCGCCCGGCGTCGTAGGCCACCACCAGGGTGTGCCGGTCGAAGAGCACCCCCTGCACCTTGGCGTAGGGGCAGGCGGTGGCGCAGAAGCGGGCCCGCAGGAAGGCGAGGTCCAGGTAGAGGACCAGCGCCAGCACCGCCCAGGCGCCGGCCGCCACCGGGTGGAGGGTCCCGCCGGCGAGCGCCCGCAGGAAGGCCCGCGGCTCCACGAACCACCAGACCAGCGACGCGCCGACCACCGCCGAGACGGCGAGCAGCCCCAGGTGGGCGGCGGCGGCGCGGGTCCCGCCGCGACGCCGCCAGCGGTCGAGCGGCGCGGTGAGGTCGGAGAGCACCGTCTGCGGGCAGGCCCAGCCGCACCAGACCCGCCCCAGCACCAGGGTGAGGAGCAGGAAGGCGAAGGTGACGAAGAGGGTCGCGGCCAGGACCCCGAACATCTCGTCCATCGCCAGCGACGCGCCGAGGAGGTGCAGGCGCAGCGTGGGGACGTCGAAGCGCAGCGCGCTCTCCCCCCCGACCCGGAGGAAGGGGAGCCCGAGGAGGAGGACCGCCTGCGCGATCTCGGCGACCCGGCGGCGGCCGCGGAAGGTGCTACTCGTCGTCATCCCGGAGCATCTTGTACTTGGCCTCCTCCACCCTCGCCCGGCGCTTGCCCGAGAAGTAGTGGACGGCGGCCCAGACCAGCAGGCCGCAGAGCACCAGCCCGAAGGCCAGGTAGGCGACTTCCGGGCCGCTCACGGGGTCACTTCTTCCGGCTCTGGGCGTACCAGAGCCAGAGCGCGGCCGCGGTGGCGGCCACGGTGAAGAAGACGGTGGCGGCGATGGTGACGAGGACGGAGTTCTCCATCGTTTCGCTCCTCACTGGGCCTGCTGCGCCTGGGCCGCCTTCTCGTACGCGCCCGCCTGCGACCAGCCGCCGAGCGCGGGCGTGTAGAGCCAGAGGTAGACGACGCCCCAGGCGATGAGCCCGAAGAAGAGGACGAGCCAGCCCAGGGGCAGCCGGTGGGCCGTCTCCTCGTTCTCCATCGCCTCCGCGGTGTCGGGGATCTCGCTCATGGCCGCCTCCTCAGTGCTTCCCGCCCGGCAGGTGCTCGGTCTGCTCCAGCGCCGGCGCCTCCTTGCGCTCGTGGGCCTGCTGCGCCCGGATCCAGGAGATGACGGCCCAGATGTCGTCGTTGGAGAGCTGCCCGCCGAAGGCGGTCATGCCGCCGTCGGGCAGCCCGGGGCGCCCCAGGGCCGCCTTGGCGTCGCTGCCGCCGGTGACGAGGGCGAAGTAGGCGCCGTCGGGCATGTCCCCCTTCACCCCGAGGAAGGTGTCGTCCATCAGGTTGGGGGCGATCTGCGTCTCGCCGTGCCCCTCGGCGCCGTGGCAGACCGCGCAGTTCTCCTCGAAGACCTTGGCGCCGCGGGCCACCGCCCGGGGCGAGTCGCCCAGCGGATTGGCCAGCGCCAGGTCGACGCCGCCCGCCGCCTGCCTGCGCTGCACGGCGTGGCCGAGCCACTGGGTGTAGGCGATGAGGGCGTCCATCTCGGTCTTCTGCGAGAGCGCGGCGAAGTCGGCGTCGGTGGCGGTCCACTGCCCCTTGGGGCTCAGCGAGGCCAGCACCCGGTAGTGCGCCCTCGCCTCCGACGGGTCCAGCCTGGCCTGCGCCAGGAAGGCGTACCTCGGCATGTTGGAGCGGGGCGTCACCGCCTGCGGGTCGGCGTAGTGGCGGGCGTGCCAGGCGTCGGGCCGCTTGCCCCCCTCGCGCGCCAGGTCGGGGCCGGTGCGCTTCGAGCCCCAGAGGAAGGGGCGGTCGAAGTAGAACTCGCCGGCCTTGGAGTAGTCGCCGTAGCGCAGCACCTCCGAGCGGAGCGGCCGCACCGTCTGGGTGTGGCAGCCCATGCAGCCCTCGCGCTGGTAGACGTCGCGCCCGGCCAGTTCCAGCGGCGTGAAGGCCCGCAGCTTCTCCAGCTTCTCGTGCATCTCGGCCCGGAACATCGGATAGGCCATGGTCACGATGCTGCCCACCAGCACGGTGACCGCGGCCATCAGCGCGAAGGAGACGGGCTTCCGGTAGATGTCGCCAGCCATGTCGTTCCCCCCTTCCTACGCCGCGGCCGGGGCCGGTGAGGGGGGCGAGGCCTGCAGCGCCTTCCCCTTCTGGATGGTCTTGAGGACGTTGTAGACGAAGAGCAGCATGCCGACCGCGAAGACGATCCCGGCCAGCGTGCGGGTGTGCCAGTAGGGGTAGTTCTTCACCAGGCCGTCCATGAAGGAGTACTTCAGGCTGCCGTCGGCGTTCTGCACCTTCCAGAGCGCGCCCTGCTGGATGCCGGTGATCCACATGGTGATGGAGAAGAGCAGCTGGCCCACCAGCACCAGCCAGAAGTGCGCGTTGGCGATCTTCTCCGAGTAGATCTCGGTGCCGTGGATCCGGGGGATGACGTAGTAGATCGAGGCGCAGATGGTCATGGTCACCCAGCCCATCGTGCCCATGTGCACGTGGCCGGGGACCCAGTCGGTGAAGTGGATGAGCTGCGACACCACCCGCAGCGCCTGGGTCGGCCCCTGCACCGTCTGCAGGCCGTAGAAGGTGATGCCCAGGACGAAGAACTTGGTGAGGTAGTTGGTGCGCATCTTCGACCAGTCGGCGCCCACCGTGTAGTAGCCGTTCACCACCGAGCCCCAGGAGGGCGCGATGAGGAACAGGGTGAAGACGATGGCCAGCGTCTGGATCCAGTCGGGGAGCGGCGTGTAGACGAGGTGGTGCGCGCCGGTCCAGAGGTAGGCGAAGATCAGCGACCAGAAGCTGACGATCGAGAGCCGGTGGCTGTAGATGGGCAGCCCGGTGGTCTTCGGCAGGAAGTAGTAGAACATCGCCAGGATGGGCGTGGTGAAGATGAAGCCCACCGCGTTGTGGCCGTACCACCACTGGACGTTGGCGGAGTTCACGCCGGCGTAGGCGTGGTAGCTCTTCCAGAGGCCGGCCGGGACGGAGGCGTTGTTGACGACGTAGAGGATCGCCACCGCCACCACCGTCGCCAGGACGTACCAGAGCGACACGTACATCTGCTCTTCCTTGCGCTTGATGACCGTGGCGAAGACGTTCACCGCGAACATCACCCAGATCACCACGATGGCGACGTCGAGCGGCCACTCCAGCTCGGCGTACTCCAGCGACTGGGTCTTGCCGGCGAGCAGCGACACCGCCGCGGCGGCGATGATGGCGTTGAAGAGCCACAGGTGCAGCCGGGCCAGCCGCGGGAAGACCAGCGGCCGGCGGCAGAGCCGCATCACGATGTAGTAGAAGAGCCCGAAGATGGCCCCCACCCCGAGGCCGAAGGCCAGCCCGTTGGTGTGCACCGGGCGCAGCCGGCCGTAGGTGAGCCAGGGCGCGAGGTTGGCCGCGGGCGCCCAGAGCTGGATCGAGATGAGCAGGCCGATGACGATCCCCACCACGCCCCAGAAGATGGCGGACAGGATGAAGCCCTGGACCGTCTGGTTGTCGTACCGGTATTCGTTCATCGGAGTCGCCCCTCCCAGGGCCGCTTCCGCCGCGCGGCTTGCTCCCGAGCCGGCCGCGCCGCGTGGCACCCCCGCGCGGGGCACCGATCCGAGATTGCCCCAAGCGGAGCCGCCCGTCTTGCACCCCGAGGGGGCGCGAGTATGCTACCGCGACTTCGCATCCGGAGACCGAGAGAATGAGGACGATCGCTCACGCCGCCGCGCTGCTCGCCGTCCTGTGCGCCGCCCCGGCGGCGCGCGCAGCCGAGGAGTCGCTGGACCGCACGCTCGTCCACCAGAGCCTCTCCCCGGCCGCGAACGTGGTGAACGTCGCGCTGCGGAACGACGTGGGCCTGGGCCTGTACCACAAGGAGCGCACCTCCGACACCACCTGGCTCGAGCCCTCCTTCCCGACGGCGCTCGGCGCCGACTGGATGCTGGTGCACCGGATCCACCTGCCGCTGGTCTGGCAGCCGGTGGTGGTGGCGCGTACCGGCGGGACCTACGGGCTCGCCGGGCTCCGCTACGAGCTGATGCTGGCCCCGGTGTCCTCGGGCGCGTGGAGCGGCGGCCTCGGCTTCGGGCTCCAGTTCCCGACCGAGAGCGACTACACCATCGGCGACCACAAGTGGGCCGCCGGCCCGACGGGCGCGCTGTCCTGGTCGCACGGCACGCTGCACGCCGGCCTCGCGGCCACGCAGCTCTGGACCTACGCCAGCTCGGGCGGCTACCCGACGGTGGACCGGCTCACCCTCGAGCCGACGCTGAGCCTCGACCTCCCCGCCGGCTTCTACCTCCTGTCCGCGCCGCTGGTGGTGGCCGACTGGAAGCGCCCCTCCGCGGACCGCTGGACGATCCCGGTGGGGGGCGGCGTCGGGCGGGTGTTCGCGTCGGGCAGCACCCGGGTCGCGCTCACCGTGCAGGGCTACTGGACGGCCCGGGGGCCCACCGAGGCCTGGACCTTCCAGCACCCCTACACCGCCCCGCCCGACTGGACCATCCGCGCCGGGATCGCCCTGCTCTTCGCCCGCTGATTTCGCCTAACCCTTTGCGCGGCCTGGGGTTGACCCTTCGACGTCCCGTTGGGACCGGGAGCGGGCGGAGGCGACGGCATGGATCAGCAGATGGCGGTGGCAGGCGAGATGTTGCCGCAACTACACGTCGTCACTGGTGATTTTTCCGATCTCGACGAGATGGCGGCGGCCGTCGTCAACGCCAACGTCGAGCACGTCCCCTTGGCCAGCCCGCGCGACCCCTACGAGGCTCGCTACCTGAGGATCGACCTGGGGGACGGCGCCTCGGTCGAGACCGGCGAGCTGACGATCCCGCACCTCACCCGGGCCCAGTTCCGCAAGGGCATCTACCAGGTGGGGCTCATCGACGCGGAGAGCCCCGGCCTCTCCTGGAACGGCCACGCCATGGACCGGAGCACCGCCCTGCTCTTCCGGGGCGGCGCCGAGTTCCAGGCCACCGCCCCGGGCGTGGACCACTGGGTGGGGATCACCTTCCCGGAGGAGCGGCTCCGCGAGGTGGTGGCGGCGCTCACCCGGCGCGAGCTGGACGCGGCGCCCGAGAACTGCCGGACCACGCGGCTCGACGACGGCGTGCGGGACGCGCTGGGCGGGATCCTCCACCGCGCCGTCGAGGTGGCGCGCGCCGACGGCGGCGCCTTCGACGAGCCGGAGGCGCGCCGCGCCCTCTCGCACTCGCTGCTCTCCACCGTGGCGCGGGCCCTCGACCTCCTGCCGCGGCGCCCCCCGGACCGGGAGCGCACCCTGCTCTCCCACAGCCGCATCGTCGCCACCGCCGAGGAGTGCATGCGCGCGCGGCTGGGCGAGCCCCTCTACGTCGCCGACCTGTGCCTCGCCACCGGCGCGTCGGAGCGCACCCTGCGCAGCGCCTTCGGCAACGTCTACGGGATGGGGCCCAACCGGCTGCTCAAGCTGCGGCGCATCAACCAGGTGCGCCGGGAGCTGGAGCACGGCGGCGAGCACACGCTCGTCTCCGAGGTGGCGCAGCGCCACGGCTTCTGGGACCTGGGCCGCTTCGCCGGCGACTACAAGCGGGTGGTGGGCGAGTCGCCGTCGCAGACGCTGCGCCGCGCCCGGCTCGCCCTGGTGGCGTAGCGGCGGTCAGCGCCCGAGCATCCCCGCCTTCAGGTCGCCGTCCGCGGGCTCGGGCCCGAGCCAGTTGCGGAACAGGGCGTCGGCGAACTCCTTGCCCTCCACCGTGGCGCCGGCGCCGCCCTCGACGCCCACCGTGCTGCCGGTGCCCGGGACGTAGGAGACCACCAGCACCTGGCCGGTCTTCAGCTCCTCCGGCAGCGCCTTCTGCACCGCCGCCAGCTTCGCGGTGGCCGCCGCCGCGGTGGCCTTCGAGTTGTTCTCGAAGCCCTCGCGGAAGGCCTTGAGCACGTCGTCGCGCGAGACGTCCCGGAGGAAGCTCATGCGCACCTCCTTGGGCGCGTCGGCGGCGACGATGGCCTCCGCGCCGGTCCCGGCGGCGGCCTCGACGTAGAGCGCCCCCACGTAGACCTTGAAGAAGAGCTTCTTGCGCAGCCCGGCGCCGTGGAGCGGCAGCGTCTTCCCGGCCAGGGTGACCTGGTCGGGGACGGAGACGCCCGCGACCTCGCGGGCGGCGGCGGAGGAGGCGAGGGCGGCGGCGAGCAGCGCGGCGAGCATCCTCATGCGTCACCTCGGGGTGAAGGTTGGCGGGAGCTTGCCCCACCGCGCGTCGGGCGCCAAGCGGCCCGAGGGGGCCGCCGGTCAGCGGGCCGCGGCGTTGTGCCGGGCCAGCGCCTCGCGCACCGAGCGGACCTCGCCGGCGTGGATGAGTCCCCGCTCCACGAACCACTGGCCGATGCGCCGGCCGGCGTGGCGCTGCCAGGCGATGGCCTCGGCCAGGTCGGCCCAGGAGATCCGCCCGGAGTAGTAGAGGAACTCGGCGAAGCGCAGGGGGCGCGGCGGCAGGCCGGCGGCGCGAGGCCCCGGCGCGCGGCGCGGCGAGGCGCGGACCGCCCCGCGAGCGGCCGGCGGCGCGTCCGCGGCGAGCCCGTCGAGCAGCTCGTAGGCTGCGCACAGGGCCCGGAACTCCTCGGACAGCCGCGCGGCGTCCCGCCCCACGGCGGCGGCCCGGTCCGGGTGAAGCTCCAGCGCGCGGCGGCGGAAGGCGCTGCGCAGCTCGCGCGGCTCCACGCCGGCGCCCAGCTCGCGGCCCAGCACCAGCCGCGCCGCCCGCTCCGCCTCCGGCCCCGCCCGTCCCGCCGTCCCGTCCACGCCGCCATTCGATCACCGGTCCGGCCCCCCGTCCAGCTTCCGGCCGCGGCCCGGGCGGGGAGCCCGGCGCGGCCGATCCCGGGCGCCCTCCGGCCCCCGGGGGTGCGGCCTCCCCCCCGCGCCTGCTACGACTACGGGCGATGCGCATCGGCGTCCTCGGGATCGGGAACGTGCTCATGGGCGACGACGCCCTGGGCGCCCACGTGCTGGCCCGCCTGCAGGCCGGCTGGGAGTTCCCCCCGGAGGTGGCGCTGCTCGAGGCCGGGACGCCGGGCGCGGGCCTCTCCGCCCTGCTGCGGGAGCACGACGCGGTGGTGGTGGTGGACGCCCTGCGGCTCCGCGCGCCGCCGGGGGAGCTGCGCGTGCTCGACCGGGCCGAGCTGCTCGGGGCGCGGCCGGTGCTGCCGGTGAGCCCGCACGAGCCGGGGCTGCGCGAGGCGCTCCTCACCCTGGACTTCGAGGGGCGCGCGCCGCCGGTGGTGAAGCTGGTGGGCGTGGTGCCGGCGCGGGTGGAGCTCGGGATCGGCCTCTCCGGCGAGGTGCGCGCCGCGGTGCCCGCCGCGGTGGAGGAGGTGCTGCGGCAGCTCGCGGCGCTGGGCGCGCCGGCGCGGCCGCGTCCGGCGCCGGGCGCGCCGGACCTCTGGTGGGAGGCGCCCCCGGGAGCGGCCCCGCCCGCGGGCCCGCCGACCGCCGGCCTGCGCATCCGCATCCGCGGCACCGTCCAGGGCGTGGGCATGCGCCCCTTCGTCTGGCGGCTCGCCACCGGGATGGGCATCGCCGGCCGGGTCCGCAACGACGCCCGCGGCGTCACCGTCGAGGCCTTCGGCGAGGCCGGGGCGCTGCGGCGCTTCGTGGACCGGCTCGCCGGGGAGCGCCCCCCGGCGGCCCGCTTCGACGAGCTGGCGCAGGAGCCGCTCCAGGGGCCGGCGCCGGCCGGCTTCACCATCGCCGAGAGCGAGCGGCCCGCCGCCGGGGCGCCGCGCAGCCCCAGCATCCCGGCCGACCGGGCCACCTGCGACGCCTGCCTCGCCGAGCTGCGCGACCCGTCCGACCGGCGCCACCGCTACCCGTTCACCAACTGCACCGACTGCGGCCCGCGCTACACCATCGCCCGGGACGTCCCCTACGACCGGGCCGCCACCACCATGGCGCCGTTCGCGATGTGCGAGCGGTGCGCCGCCGAGTACCGGGACCCGTCCGACCGCCGCTTCCACGCCGAGCCCAACGCCTGCCCCGCCTGCGGGCCGCGCGTCTGGCTGGTGGCGGGAGGCGCCGCCGCCCCCGG
>JAKAEO010000290.1 GCA_021818285.1 Myxococcales bacterium | reverse complement strand
CGGCCTCACCGTCCTGCGCTGACCGCCGGCCGGCTCCCGGAGCCCGCCGCCGGGGGACGGCGCGCCTCGCGCCGCCGGCCTATCGCCCCGGGGCGGTGAGCCGGTGGGCCCCGGCGGGGATCTCGATGACGAAGTCGGCGTCGGGGAGGCCGGCGTTGCGCTTCACGTCGGAGAGCCGGACCTCGTTGGTGTTCCCCTGGGCGTCCACCACCTCGGTGGCGACGACGTCGCCGCCCGGTCCGACCTGGAACCGCACCCGCGCCACCCGCGGGTCGGGCCGCCGCGGCCGGCCCACCAGCCAGCCGCCGGCGTCCACCGACAGCTCGAACTCCCTCGCCAGGCTCCCCTTGCCGAGCAGGAAGGTCACCGCCGCGCTCATGGCGCCGGCGTCGAAGTGGTCGTCCACGTAGGCCTGCCGGGCCTCCGGCTCCCACTGCACCAGCCGCGACCCGACCACGGCGATGCTCTTGCGGGAGGGCTCGAGGTAGTCCCAGCGCATCCGCCCCGGCTTCTTCACCTTGAGGATCCCGCTCGAGACCTGGCGCCGGCCGAAGGCGGCGTAGGTGTAGGTCTGGACGAAGCGGGCCTGGAGGTCGGTGGTGCGCTCGTAGCGGGCCTGGACCTCGCGGGCCAGCGTCCCGGCGTCCGGGGCGGACAGCGCCAGCGCGAGGAGGGCGGCGGGGATCACGGCGACCTTATATCATCGACGCCGCGACCCCTCCTTCCCTTCACGGAGCGCCATGGCCGACCTCGAGTTCTTCTACGACTTCACCTCCCCCTACAGCTACCTGGCCTCGGAGCGGGTCGAGGCGCTGGCGGCCCGCGCCGGCGCCACGCTGCACTGGCGCCCCTTCCTGCTCGGCGGGGTCCTCAAGGCCACCGGGAACCGCGCCCCCATCGAGACCCCGGCCAAGGGGAGGCACATGCTGGTGGACCTGCAGCGCTGGTCCGGCCGGCTGGGGATCCCGCTGCGCTTCCCGGCGGTCTTCCCGGTGCCGTCGATCCTGGCGCTGCGGGCGGCGCTGGCGGCCGGACGGCGCGGGCAGCTGGTCCCCCTCACCCACGCCGTGTTCCGGGCGGTGTGGGTGGAGGGCAGGGAGGTCGGCAAGCCCGAGGAGCTGGCGGCGGTGCTCGCCGCCGCCGGGCTCGACGGCCCCGGGCTGGTGGAGGCGGCGCCGGCGGAGAAGGAGACCCTGGTGAAGCAGACCCAGGAGGCGGTGGAGCGCGGCGCCTTCGGCGCGCCGACCTTCTTCGTGGGGCAGGAGCTGTTCGTGGGCAACGACCGTATGGACTTCGTGGAGGAGGCGCTGCGCGCCGCCCGGCGTCCTTGATCTCGCGGCGGGCCTCTGCGATTCTCGCCCGCCTCGTGAGCCGCCCCCTCGCCACCGCCGCGCTCGCCGCCCTGCTCCTCGGCGCGGGCGCCTGCGCCACTCCTTGCGACGAGCTGGGCACGCGCATCTGCGCCTGCCAGCCGGCCGGCGCCGCCCGCGACGCCTGCGATCGCGCGGTGAAGCAGCTGGTCCGGGAGGCGAAGAGCAACGAGTCGCAGCAGGATTTCTGCGACTCCAAGCTCTCCACCTGCCCCGACCCGGCGACCGACTCCACCGCCTGCGACACCATGAACACCCCGGCCGGCAAGGTGGCCTGCGGCCTCGCCTACACGCCGCCGGCGACGCCCTAGGGCTTGTGGGGCGGCCGGCCGGCGAGCTGGCCGCCGAGGTAGCGGGCGAAGGCGGTGACGTTGCCGTGGCGGACCACCCTCCCGCCCCAGGTGACGTCGAAGGAGCGGGTCGGCCCCTCCCCCTCGAAGCGCACGTGGTCCAGGAACGGCGCCCCCGGACCGGCCACCTGCCCGGCGTAGAGGAAGGGCTCGCCCGGCCGCGGCCGCTCGTCCCAGAGGTCGAGCTGGCTGGGCCGCTCCTCCGCCGGTCCCAGCCGCGTCCAGCCCGCGTAGTAGGCGAGGTGGCCGGCGTACTGGTAGGAGGAGGGGTAGACGAAGGGATCGCGGGTGCAGCCGGGCGGGTTCCCGATGGCGCGGCAGCTCTCCGCCGCCGCCGCCACCATCTCCCGCCCCAGCCCGCGCCCGGAGCGGAAGCGGGACACCGCCACCGAGCCGGCGAGCAGGCGGGGGTGGCGGATCTCGACCGCGAAGCCGAGCAGCACCACCGTGGCCAGGCCGAGCTGGGCCCCGGCCAGGCCCCAGCCCAGGCGCGGCGAGCGGCGCGCCAGCCAGGCCGCCGCCAGCGCGCAGAGGCCGGGGTAGACCAGCGCCGGCCAGTTGGCCTCCACGTCGCCGCGGATCGCCGACCAGGTGACCACCAGGAGCGGCACCAGCACCGCGGCGGCGACGCGCCGCTCCGGCGAGCTGCGGGCCCGCACCGCCAGGGCCACGCCCAGCACCGCCGCCACCGGCCCGGGGCTGCCGGCCTGGGCCCCCAGGTACTCGAGGAAGCCCCGCACCGTCTGGCCGCCGCGGAAGCCGTGGCGCAGCTGGAAGGCGATGGCGATCCAGCCGTGGGAGGCGTTCCAGAGGAGGTTCGGCAGGAAGAGCAGCACCGCCACCGCGCCGCCCAGCCACGGCCAGGGGCCGGCGAGCTGCTCGCGCAGGTCGCGGTCCCAGGCCACCAGCAGCAGCAGCGCCGGGGCCAGCAGCGCCGCGGTGTACTTGCCGAGCAGCGCGAAGCCCACCGCCACGCCGGCGGCGATCCAGCGCGGGCCCCGGGCCCGGGCCAGCAGCCAGAGCGCGGCGGCGTAGCCGGCCACCACCGGGCCGTCGGGGAGGGCCATGGCGCCGGCGAGGTGCAGCGCCGGGGCGCCGGCCGCCAGCATCGCTCCCAGCACCGGCGCCCGCGGGGTGCGCTCCAGCTCCCAGGCCGCCAGCGCGGTGAAGAGCACGGTGAGCCCGCCCAGCAGGACGAAGGGGAGCCGGACCCCGCCCTCGCCCGGGAGCAGGCGCGAGGAGAGGCCGATGAGCCAGGCCACCATCGGCGGGTGGTCGAAGTAGCCGGCCGCGGGCCGGGTGGACCAGAGCCAGTAGTAGGCCTCGTCGGAGTAGAGGTCGAGGCCGTGGAAGGCGAGGGCGCGCAGCAGGGCGGCGGCGCCGGCGAGGGCCAGGACGGCGAACCAGGTGCGGCGCGTCACCGGCGCACCTTGCCCGCAAACGGCCCCGGGG
>JAKAEO010000065.1 GCA_021818285.1 Myxococcales bacterium | reverse complement strand
CCAGGGCGCGCTCAAGGTGCCGGCCGGCACCGGGCGCAACGGGCTCATGCCCAGCGGCCGTGTGCCGCTGGAGTGCGCCCCCAAGCTCAAGGAGCTGATCCACGGCTACTACCGCGACCTGGCGGCGGCCGACCGCGACCCCGACCGGCACGTGGCCTGGTGCTCGGGGCTCGGCCCGGTCGAGGTCGTCCGGGCCATGGGCTACACCCCCTACTTCCCGGAGAACCACGCCGCCCTCATCGGCGCCAGCCGGCAGCACCGGCAGTACCTGGCCCGGGCGCTGGCCGACGGCTTCTCCCCCTTCGCCCCCAGCGAGATGGCGAGCGACGTCGGCGCCATGCTGCTGGGGGAGAGCCCGCTCGCCGCCATCCACGGCGTCGAGCGCATCCCGCGCCCCGAGGTGCTGGTCTACAGCACCAACCTTGGGCGCTACATCGCCCGCTGGTTCGAGTACTACGCCAACCGCATGGGCGTGCCCATGCTGGGGCTCCACCCGCCGCCGGTGCTCGACGAGATCGAGAAGGTGGAGGTGGACGCCTCGGTGCAGCAGACCATCCGCCTGGTCCAGCGGCTGGAGAAGCTCTCGCGCCGCACCCTGGACCACGATCGGCTGGCCGAGGTGGTGGACCTCTCGGCCCGCGCCTCGCGGCTCTGGGGCGAGGTGCTGGACCTGGCCTGCTACACCCCCAGCCCGCTCACCTACTTCGACACCCTGATCCACGTGGCCCCGATGCTGCTGATGCGCGGCACCGAGGCGGCGGTCCGCTATTACGAGATCCTGCTCGCCGAGCTGAAGACCCGGGTCGCCGACAAGGTGGCGGCGGTGCCGGGCGAGCGGATGCGCTTCTACTGGGAGGGGCCCGCCATCTGGTGCGCGCTGCGCCCGCTCGCCAGCATGTTCCTGGATCAGGGCATCGCCGTGGTGGCCTCCACCTACGGCCCCAACTACGTCTTCGACGGCTTCTCCAGCGAGAACCCCATCGAGAGCACCGCCGCCGCCTACATCTCCATCTACGAGAACCGGTCCCGCGAGCACCGGGTGCGCTACCTGGAGTCGCAGTTCGCCCGCTACGGGGTGGACGGGGTGGTGTTCCACGACGCCCGCACCAACCCCGAGCACAGCGGCGCGCGCCACGGCCTCCACCTCCGGCTCGGGCGCGACACCGGCGTGCCGTCGCTGGTCATCGAGGGGGACACCCACGACGCCCGGCTGGTCTCGGTGGAGCACATCCGCTCCCAGCTCCAGGAGTTCCTGGAGCAGCGGCGGATGGCGGCGGGCGCGAACGGCGGCCGCGACGCTGCGGCGCACTGACCGGAGGGCCCCGAGGACATGGCCATGGTCGTCGCAGGAGCGGACATCGGGACCGAGTGCGTGAAGGTCGTCGTCGCCGACGACCAGCGGAAGATCCTGGGCCGGGCCACCGTCCCGACCCGCGGGTACTTCCAGGACTGCTACCAGGAGGCGCTGAACGTGGCGCTGGGGGAGGCCCAGCTGACGGCCGCGCGGCTCGGCGCCGTCTCGGTCACCGGCTTCGGCGCCGCCTGCGCCCCGGGCGCCACCCGCTCGGTGGCGGAGACGCTGTGCCACTCCCGCAGCGCCTTCCCCCCCCAGCCGCGGGCCATGACGGTGGTGGACATCGGCGGGCGAGACCCCAAGCTCATCCACGTGGACGCGGCCGGCGCCATCACCTCCAGCCGCAGCGTCCGCAAGTGCGCGGTGGGCATCGGCACCTTCCTGATGTTCGCCTCCCGCCACCTCGACGTGCACCCCACCCGGCTCATGGACCTGGCCACCACCGCCGAGAAGCCGGCGCAGGTCGGCAGCTACTGCTCGGTCTTCGCCGAGGTGGAGGTCATCGAGCTGCTGCGGCGCGGGGCCACCGCCGGCGAGATCGCCATGGGCTGCATGTACTCGGTCGCCGACCGGATCCTGGAGATGGACCGGCTCACCGGGCCGGTGCTGGTGACCGGCGGCGTCTGCGAGTACTTCCCCGGGGTGGTGAAGGCCCTGGCGGAGCGCTCCGGCGTGCCGGTCGAGGTGCTGCCCGAGCCCATCCTGGCCGGCGCCCTGGGCGCCGCCCTGATCGCGCTGGACGAGGCCCGGGCCTGAGCGCCCCACGAGGAGACCGCATGCCCGCCCCGCCCCGCCCCGCCGCCGAGCCGCCGCTCCGGTCGGCCGCCGTCCTGAAGCAGCTCATGGCCGATCACTTCGCGGCGGTGGACCGGGCCGCCCGCGAGCACCACCGCCCGGTGGCCTGGTGCACCAGCGTCGGCCCGGTGGAGCTGCTCCGGGCCCTCGGCTACGAGGTCTTCTTCCCCGAGAACCACGGCGCCCTGCTGGGCGCGAGCCGCGTCGCCGGCGAGACCATGCCGCGGGCCCACGCCCTGGGCTACTCCCCCGACATCTGCTCCTACCTGACGAGCGACATCGGCTCGTACCTGGCGAAGAAGACGCCGCTCGCGAAGTACGGCCTCCAGGGCGCCCCGCGCCCCGACCTGCTGCTCTACAGCACCAACCAGTGCCGCGAGGTGCGCGACTGGTTCGAGTTCTACGGGCGGGAGTGGGGCGTGCCGGTGGTGGGCGTCACCTCCTTCCGCGACCTGGGCGAGGTGGAGGAGCACCACGTCGAGGCCATCGTCCGCCAGCTCGAGGCCCTGGTCCCGGAGCTGGAGCGGGTGGCCTCCCGCCGGCTCGACGGCGCGGCCCTGGAGGCGGCGGTGGCCCGCTCCCGGGAGTGCAGCGACCTGTGGCGCGACTGCCTGGGCGCCTCGGCGGCGCGCCCGGCGCCGCTCGGCTTCTTCGACGCCACCATCCACATGGGGCCGGCGGTGGTGCTGCGGGGCGCGCAGGAGGCCTGCGACTACTACCGGCTGCTCTCGGCCGAGCTCCAGGAGCGGGTCCGGGCCGGGGCGGCCGGGCGGCCGCGCGAGCGCTTCCGGCTCTACTGGGACGGCATGCCGGTGTGGGGGCGGCTGCGCGACCTCTCCGACCTCTTCGCCCGCATCGAGACCGGCGTCGTCGCCTCCACCTACTGCAACAGCTGGGTCTTCGACGCGCTCGACCCCCGCGACCCGCTGCGCTCCATGGCCCGGGCCTCGCTGGAGCTGTTCATCGCCCGCGCCGAGGGGCCCAAGGAACGGTACCTCGAGAGGATGGTGGACCAGTTCCAGGTGGACGGCATCCTCTTCCACGACGCCCTCACCTGCCCCAACAACTCCAACGCCCGCTTCGGCATGCCGCAGCGGCTGCGCAAGCAGCTCGGCATCCCGGTGCTGGTGGTGGACGGCGACCTGAACGACCTGCGCTGCTTCTCCGACGAGCAGGCCCGCACCAACATCGAGGGCTTCGTCGAGCAGCTCGAGGGGGGCCGGCCGGTGCCGGCGCGCGCCTGATGGCCCCTCCCTGCTTCGCCGGGATCGACTGCGGCTCCTGGAACACCAAGGCCGCGCTGGTGGACGCCGGCGGGCGGCTGGTCGCCACCGCGGTCTCGCGCACCGGCGCCGACGTGCTGGGCGCGGCCGGGCGGGTGCTGGCGGAGCTGCTGGAGCGGGCCGGCGTCGCCCGCGCCGAGGTGGCCGCGGTCTGGTCCACCGGCTTCGGCCGCCACGCCATCACCTTCGCCGACGGCTCCCGCACCGAGCTGGACGCCCACGCCCGCGGCGCGCTCCACTTCGTTTCGGGGCCGCTCACCGTCGTCGACATCGGCGGGCAGGACGCCAAGATCATCCTCATCGACGAGGCCGGCCGCCGGGTCTCCCACAAGATGAACCGGAAGTGCGCCGCCGGGACCGGCAGCTTCCTGGAGGAGATGGCGCTGCGGCTCGACGTGAAGATCGGCGACCTGCCGGGGCTGGCGGCCGCCTCCACCGAGGAGGTGGAGCTGGGGAGCTTCTGCACCGTCTTCACCGGCACCGAGGTGCTGGGGCTCATCCGCCAGGGGAAGCGGCCGGCCGACCTGGCCCGGGCCGCCTACCGCTCGGTGGTGAAGCGGGTGCTGGAGATGGAGCGGATCGAGGGGCGGGTGGTGGCCACCGGCGGCGTCGTGGCCTTCCACCCCATGGTGGTGACGCTGCTGGAGCAGGCGGTGGGGGCGCCGGTCACCCTCCCCGAGCACGCCCAGGAGATGGGGGCGCTGGGGGTGGCGCTGGCGGCCCGCGCCGCGTCGCAGGCGGAGGCGGAGGCCGCGGGGGCGGCGGGCACCGGATGACGCACGGAGGGACCGTGGGCCAGATCCTGAACGTCGGCGAGGTCCTCTCCGTCCACGCGCGGCTCACGCCCGACCGGCCGGCGGCCCGCGACCTCACGCGCTCCCTCACCTACGCCCGGTACGAGGAGCGGGCCAACCGGCTGGCCCACGCCTTCGCCGGCCTCGGCCTCGCCAAGGGCGACCGGGTGGCGGTCTACGCCTACAACCGGCTGGAGTGGATGGAGATCTACGCCGCCTGCGCCAAGAGCGGGGTGGTGGCGGTGCCGGTGAACTTCCGCCTGGCCGCGCCCGAGGTGAGGTTCATCCTCGAGGACAGCGGCGCCCGGGCGGTGCTGGCCGAGGCCGACCTCTGCGAGGCGCTGGCTCCGCTGCGCGGCGCCCTGCCGGTCGCCGCCGGGGCCTGGGTGCAGATCGGCGGCGAGCGGCTGCTGCCCGGCTTCCGCGGCTACGAGGAGCTGCTGGCGGCGGGGGCGCCCCACCCGCCCGGCGTGGCGGTGGCCCCGACCGACACCTGGACGCTGATGTACACCTCGGGCACCACCGGCCGGCCCAAGGGGGCGATCCGCAGCCACCAGAGCTACGCCCTCTTCTACCTGATGAACGCGGTGGAGTTCGGCTTCGGCCGCTCCGACGTGGGCCTCTCGGTGATGCCCATGTGCCACGTGAACTCGGTCTTCTACGCCTTCGTCTTCACCTACCTGGGCGGCTCGGTCTGCGTCTACGACCGGCGCAGCTTCGACCCGGAGCACCTGCTCTCGGTGCTCGCGGACCAGCGCATCACCTTCACCTCGCTGGTGCCCACCCACTACATCATGATGCTGGGGCTCCCCCCCGCGGTGCGCGCCCGGAACGACCTGCGGGCGGTGGAGAAGCTGCTGGTCTCCTCGGCGCCGGCGCGGCGCGAGACCAAGCTGCAGATCATGGAGGCCTTCCCGAACTCGCGGCTCTTCGAGGCCTACGGCTCGACCGAGGCCGGGCTGGTGACGCTGCTGCGCCCGGAGCAGCAGCTGGAGAAGCTCGGCTCCATCGGCCGCGAGATCGTCGGCATCGACCGGCTCCGGCTGCTGGGGCCGGACGGCGCCGAGGTGCCGGACGGCGAGGTGGGCGAGCTCTTCACCCGCACCCCCACCGCCTTCGACGGCTACTGGAACCAGCCCGAGGCCTCGGCCCGGGCCTTCCGCGGCGGGTACTGCACCGCCGGCGACATGGCCCGCCGCGACGCCGACGGCTTCTACACGCTGGTCGATCGCAAGAGCAACATGATCATCACCGGCGGCGAGAAGGTCTACCCGTCGGAGGTGGAGCAGGCGCTGGGCGCCCACCCCGACGTCCGCGACGTGGCGGTGATCGGCCTGCCCGACGCCAAGTGGGGCGAGGCGGTGACCGCGGTGGTGGTGCCCCGCGACGGGGCCGCCCCGGCGGCCGCCACCCTGCTGGAGCACGCCCGCCAGCGGCTGGCCGGCTACAAGTGCCCCCGCCAGGTGACCTTCATCCGCGACGAGGAGATGCCGCGGACCGCGACCGGGAAGATCCTCCACCGGGTGCTGCGCGAGCGCATGGCGAAGGGGACCGGCACCTCGCGATGACGCGATGCGTCCTCACGGCCGCGCGCGGGCCCCGCCCACCCAAACAGGGAAACCGGTACCGGTTTGCCTTGTTCGGGCGGACCCGCTACCGTTGCCGAATCCGTTCGAGCCTCGCGCGCCTCCCCGGCCTCCCGGCGCGCGGGCCACCGCAATGACCGCCCGGGACCTCGAGGTCCCGGAGGAGGAACCCACGTGATCCAGACCCTGCGGACCGCAGCATCCCTCGCACTCGCCGCCCTGGCGCTCGGGGCCTCGCCGGCCCGGGCCGCCGACACCGGCCCCATCGTCCTCGGCGTCCCCACCGCCCTCGGAACCATCGAGGGGCAGGACTCGCTGCGGGCCGCCAAGCTGGCGGTGGAGGAGATCAACGCCGCGGGCGGCGTCGAGGTCGGGGGCGTGAAGCGCAAGCTGGAGATCGCCTCCATCGACACCCGCGAGGCCGAGGCCGGCGTCCCGGTCCTCGACGCCCTGGCCGCCATGGAGAAGCTCATCGACGAGAAGAAGCCGGCCGCCATCGTGGTCGGCTCCTTCCGCTCCGAGGTGCTCATCCCGGCGATGGACGTCATCGCGAAGTACAAGATCCCCTACCTCTGCACCATCGGGATGGCGCCGGGCTTCGAGCCGAAGATCGCCGGCGACTACGCCAAGTACAAGTACAACTTCCGGCTCGGCCTCTCGGCGCCCTACCTGGTCGGCAACATCGCCAAGACCATGGGCTTCATCCACCAGAAGCTGGGCTGGGACAAGATGTACTTCGTCCACCAGGACGTGGCCTGGGCCACCGGCACCGCCGGCGGCGTCGCCAAGCTCTCGGCCGCGGCCGGCTGGAAGGTGCTCGGCAACGACGCCTACCCCACCGGCTCCCGCGACTTCTCCTCCAGCCTCACCAAGGCCAAGGCGGCCGGCGCCCAGGTCATCGTCCCGATCTTCGACATGCCCGAGTCGGGCGTGCTGGTGAAGCAGGCCCGCTCGATGAAGGTGCCGGCCCTGATCGCCGGCTTCATCAGCCCGGCCGCGCCGGCCACCTCGTGGGCCACCTTCAACGGCGAGATCGGCGGCCTGGTGAACTTCCTCTTCGAGCCCGGCTCCATCCCGCTGAAGACCCCGCGCTCCGAGCACTTCTACCAGGCGTACGGCAAGGCCTACGGCGAGGAGACGCTCCGCAAGATGTCGGGCCACGGCCCTGGCCCCTCCTACGACTCGGTCTACGTCCTGGCCGCGGCCATCCGCCGGGCCAACTCGCTGGCGCCCGACGCCGTGGTGGCGCAGCTCGAGAAGACCGACATGGACGGCGCCATCGGCCACATCACCTTCAACAAGAACCACCAGGTGCCCTTCGGCGACGACCCGAAGAAGGAGGCGGTGACCCTCGCCTTCCAGTGGCGGGACGGCAAGCGGGTGGTGGTCTACCCGGAGTCGGTGGCCCAGTCCCACATCGAGGCCCCCCGCTAGCCGGGGAGGAGCCCGCCGGTGGGAGGCCTCCTCGCCAGCACCCTGGTCTACGGCCTGGTCAACAGCGTGGTGCTGCTGCTGACCTCGCTGGGCTTCAGCCTGACCTTCGGGCTGTCGGGCGTGGCGAACTTCGCCCACGGCGGGCTCTACCTGCTCTCCGGCTTCCTCTGCTGGCTGCTGATGCACCGGGTCGGGCTCCCCTTCCCGCTGGCCGCCGCCGCCACCGTCCTGCTCGTGGGCCTGCTGGGGGCGGCCATCTACCGGACGGTGCTGATGTCGGTCCGGGGCATCGTGCTCTCGGAGGTCATCAGCACCTTCGCGGTGGGGGTGGCCATCGTCGAGTTCTTCCGCTGGAAGGGCTTCACCACCTACGACTTCACGCTGCCCGCCCTGGTGGACGGGAGCGTGGACATCCTCGGCGTCACCGTCGACTGGCAGCGGCTGCTGATCGTGGCCCTGGGCCTGGCCCTCACCGGGCTGCTCTGGCTCTTCACCCACCGCACCATGGTGGGCCTGGCGCTGCGGGGCATGAGCCAGGACGAGTACACCGCCCTGAGCGTCGGCATCGAGTCGGACTGGGCCGCCACGCTGAGCCTGGGGCTGGGCTCGGCGCTGGCGGCGGTCGCCGGCATCGCCCTGCTGCCGCTGGGCATCATCTCCATCAACATCGGCTACGACGTCCTGCTCATCGCCCTGGCGGTCACGGTGCTGGGCGGGCTGGAGAGCACCACCGGGCTCATCCTCGGGAGCCTGATCGTGGGCTTCGCCATGGTGATCACCGGCAACTACGTGGGCCCGCGCTGGAGCGAGGTGGTGTACCTGGCCGCCATCGTGATCGTGCTCGCGGTGAAGCCCTCCGGGCTGCTCGGCAAGTCCAAGGAGCTCGAAGACCGTGTCTAGCCCCGGCCGCGCCACCCGGCGCGAGCGGATCGACCGCGGCATCAAGGTCCGGTCCGACGAGATCTTCGTCCTCGCCTCGGCCCGCGACCTGGCCTGGGTGCTGCTGCCCCGCGCCCTGGCGGTGGCGGCCCTGCTGCTCTTCCCGCTCCTGGGCGCCCGGGTGGGCCCCTACTGGCAGACGGTGATGATCAACACCATGGTCATCGCCCTGCTGGCCCTCTCCTGGGACCTGCTGGCGTCGGTGGGGCTCATCTCGCTGGGCCAGTCGCTCTTCTTCGGCCTGGGCGGCTACGTCGCCGGCGCCCTCGACTCCTTCGCCGGGCTCGGGCCGCTCTGGTCCATCCCCCTGGCGACCCTGCTGGGCGCGGCGCTCGCCACCCTGGTGCTCTACCCGCTGCTGCGCCTGCGGGGCGTCTACTTCGGCCTCATCACCTTCGCCCTGCCCCTGCTCTTCATGCGGCTCATCGAGACCACCGGGGCCCTGGGCGGCACCGAGGGGGTCTCCGGCCTGACCCCGCTCCCCAACCGCACCGTCGAGATCTACCTGGTCACCGCGGCGGCGCTCCTCACCGCGTTCGCCTTCCGGCGGCTCATCGCCACCGACTACGGGCTGGTCTTCCACGCGGTGCGCGACAACGAGCGCTCGGTGATGGCGGCCGGCTTCGACGTCCAGCGGGTCAAGGCCCAGGCGGTCTTCCTGGCGGCGCTCCCGGCCGCCTTCGCCGGGGCCTTCGTCACCCACCGCTACCAGTTCGTGGGGATGACGGCCTTCGCCATGGAGTACTCCACCCTGCCGCTCACCGCCGCGGTGGTGGGCGGGCCCGGCAGCTTCCTGGGCCCGGTGGTGGGGAGCTTCATCCTGGTGCCGCTCTCCGAGGCGATGCGCGAGTTCGGCTCGCTGCGGGTGGTGCTCTACTCGCTGATGCTGCTGGTCTTCACCGTGGGGCTGCCGGAGGGCATCTTCCGCTTCGTGGCCCGCAAGTACGGCCAGTTCGAGCGGCGCGTGGCCATCGAGGAGGCGCCGGATGGCCGCTGAGGGCGAGCCGCTGCTGCGCGTCCGCGGGCTGGAGAAGGCCTTCGGCAAGGTGCTGGCGGTGAACGACGTCTCCTTCGACCTGCGCCCGGGCGACGCCCTCGGGGTGATCGGCCCGAACGGCTCGGGCAAGAGCACCCTCATCAACCTCGTCACCGGCTTCGTGAAGCCCACCGCCGGGACGGTGGAGTTCAAGGGGAAGGACATCACCGGCATCGCCCCCCACCGGGCGGTGGGGCTGGGCATCGCCCGCAGCTTCCAGATGGCGCGCCCCTTCTACAACCTGCCCGTCTACAAGAACGTGGTCATCCCGGTCTACTCGCCCCGCTCCCGCAAGCACATGGGGGCCGAGTTCGGCGACCGGGACGAGGCCGCGGTCCACCTGCTGGAGGACGTCGGCTTCGAGCGCGACTCGCCGGTGCCGTACAAGAAGGCCGGCGAGCTGCCGCACGGCTACCTCAAGCGGCTGGAGCTGGCCCGCTGCCTGGCGCTCGACCCGGACCTCATCATCCTCGACGAGCTGTTCTCGGGGATGAGCATGTCGGAGATCGCCGGGATCCTGCCGCTGCTGGAGAAGCTCCGGGCCGCGGGCAAGACCCTGCTGATGGTGGAGCACCGGCTGCGGGAGCTGTTCCGGGTGGTGGACTCGGTGCTCATGCTCCAGTTCGGCCGCAAGGTCGCCGCCGGGACCCCGCAGGAGGTGATGGCCATGCCCGAGGTGGCCGAGGCCTACCTGGGCGCGGAGGTGAAGGTCGATGCTTGAGGTCAGGGACCTCATGGTGTTCTACGAGAACGCCCTGGCGGTGAACGACCTCTCCCTGGAGGTCCGCCAGGGCGAGGTGGTGGGGGTCTTCGGCTCCAACAGCGCCGGCAAGACCACGCTGCTCAACACCGTCGCCGGCCTCACCCTGCACCTCCAGCAGCGGGAGCGGCGCAAGGGCGGGATGCGCATCACCCTGGGCGGGGCGATCCGGCTCGACGGCGAGGAGATCGGCGGCCTCTCGCCGCGGGCCCGGGTGGAGCGCGGCGTGGTGCTGTGCCGGGAGCGCCACCCGGTCTTCCGCGACAACACCGTGGAGGAGAACCTCACCCTGGGGGCCTACCTGCGCCCCTCCGGCGAGCTGAAGCGGGGCCTCGAGTCGGTCTACGAGCTGTTCCCGCCGCTGGTGGCGCTGCGCAAGCGCAAGGCGGGGATGCTCTCCGGCGGCGAGAAGGAGATGGTGGCCATCGGCACGGCGCTGATGGCCAGGCCGCGGCTGCTCCTCATGGACGAGCCGCTGCTCGGCCTCTCTCCGCTGATGCAGGCCGAGGTGGTCCGCGGCGCCCGGGCCATCGCCCGGCGCGGCGTCACCATCCTCATCTCCGAGCAGTACGCCCGGCCAATCCTGCCGATCATCGACCGCGGCTACGTCATCGAGAACGGCGCGCTGGTGGTGAGCGGGACCGGCGCGGAGCTGCTCGACAACCCCGAGGTGAAGTCGGCCTACTTCGGCGTCTAGCCCCATGACCGCTCCGACCTCCATCGCCGACGCCTTCCGCGCCGCCGCCGCCCGCCGCCCCTCCCACCCGGCCCTGGTCTACCTGGGCGAGCGGACCAGCTACCAGCGGCTCGACGCCCTCTCCGACGCCCTGGCCGGCGCCCTGGCGGCGCGCGGCGTCGAAACCGGCGACCGGGTCGTGCTCTACGCGCCCCATTGCCCGCAGTGGGTGATCTCCTGGCTCGCCCTCCAGAAGCTCGGGGCCGTCGCCGTGCCGGTGACCCACTTCTACGGCCCGGCCGACCTGCGCTACATCGCCCGCGACAGCGGCGCGGAGACGGCCATCTGCACCGACACCAACTTCGGCCACCTCGACAAGGTGCGGGCCGAGACCCCCATCCGGCAGGTGGTGGTCACCGGGATCGCCGACCTGCTCCCGGCCTGGAAGCGCGGCGTGGGCCACCTCCTCGACCGCATCCCCTCCGGCCGTGTCCGGAAGGGGGCCGACGTCCTCGACCTCCGCGACCTGCTCCGCGAGCGGCGGGCCGCGCCGGAGCGGGCGGTGGCCGGCGACGCCCTGGCCGAGCTGCTCTACACCGGCGGGACCACCGGCTTCCCCAAGGGCGTGCCCATCAACCACGCCCTCTTCCTCGAGTCCTGCGCCGAGCAGCGCCGCGCCAGCCTGCCGGTGGTGCCGGCCGGCGAGGAGGTCATCCTCCAGGGCGCGCCGCTCTACCACATCCTCGGCCAGGTGGTCGGGCTGGGCGGGCTGCTGGCCGGCGAGACGGTGCTCCTGCTGCCCAAGAACCTGCTGGACGCGGTCTTCGACCACGTGGAGCGCTACCGGGCCACCACCATCCTGGGCACGCCCACCCTCTACCGGATGATGCTGGAGCACGACCGGGTGGACCAGTACCGGCTCGGCAGCCTGCGCTTCGCCTTCAGCGGCGGCGACGCCCTGCCGCCGGAGACCGCGGCGCGCTGGCGCCGGCTCACCGGCCACCCGCTCCACCAGGGCTACGGCGCCACCGAGACCTGCGGCGGCGTGGCCCTGTCGCCGGGCGGCGCCGAGGTGCCCGAGGGCGCGGCCGGCCGGGTCTGCGCCCACCAGCGGGTCCGGGTGGTGGACGGCGACACCCTCGAGCCGGTGGCGCCCGGCCAGCCGGGCGAGCTGCTGGTGTCGAGCGACCACATGGTGGCGGCCTACTGGCAGAAGCCGGAGGAGACCGCGCGCTGCTTCGTCGAGGCCGAGGGGCGGCGCTGGTACCGGACCGGCGACGTGGTGCGCATCGACGCCGCCGGCTGGATGTTCTTCCAGGACCGCTCGGTGGACGTCATCAAGCACAAGGGCTACCGGGTGGCCGCCTCCAAGGTGGACAACGCCCTCCAGGAGCACCACGCGGTGGTGGCCTCCTGCACCATCGGCGTCCCCGACCCGGCGGTGGGGGAGCGCATCAAGTCCTTCGTGGTGACGAGGACCGACGTGAAGGGCGTGAACGCCGAGGAGCTGATCCGCTGGTGCCGCGAGCGGCTCGCCCCCTACGAGGTCCCCTCCTACGTCGAGTTCCGCGACATGCTCCCCAAGTCCAAGGTGGGGAAGCTCCTGCGCCGCGAGCTGCGCTCCGAGGAGCGGCGCAAGGCCGAGGGGGCGTAGCCGGCCTACCGCTTCCGCAGGTCCCGCACGTTCCCCGGCCCCTTCCCCTCGGGGCGCTCCAGGGTCTTCTTCCCGACCAGCTTCACGTCCATGTGGACGCCCAGCTCCGAGGCCAGCTTCCGCATCAGCCGCTCGCGGAACTCGGCCTGCTTGCGCATCTCGTCGAAGAAGACCGACTCGCTGACCTCGACCAGCACCGTGGCCTCGTCCAGCGCGTGGGGCCGCTCGATGACGATCTCGTAGTTGGGCTCGGTGCCCTGCACGCTGCGCAGCACCTCCTCCACCTGGGAGGGGAAGACGTTCACGCCCTTCACCACCAGCAGGTCGTCGCAGCGCACCTCGATGGGCCGGATGCGCACCGAGGTCCGGCCGCACCTGCAGGGTCCCTCCACCAGCGAGGTGAGATCGCCGGTGCGGTAGCGCACCAGCGGGAAGGCCTCCTTGGTGAGGGTGGTGATCACCAGCTCCCCCTTGTCGCCGTCCTTCACCGGCTCCATGGTGAGCGGGTCCAGCACCTCCACCAGGAAGTGGTCCTCGTTCACGTGCAGGCCGTCCCGCTCCAGGCACTCGCCGGCGATGCCCGGCCCCAGCACCTCGGAGAGGGCGTAGTGGGCGGTGGCGGTGACGTGCAGCGCCTCCTCCAGCTCCTTGCGCCGGCGCTCGGACCAGGGCTCGCCGCCCAGCAGCACCCGCTTCACCGAGAGCTGGTTCGGCACCACCCCCAGCTCCCCCATCACCTCGACGAGGTGGAGCAGGTAGCCGGGCGTGCCGACCAGCACCGTGCTCCGGTAGTCCTGCATGATCTTGATCTGCCGCTTGGAGTTGCCGCTGGAGATGGGGATCACCGAGGCCCCGAGCCGCTCGGCCCCGTAGTGGACGCCGAAGGCGCCGGTGAACAGGCCGTAGTCGAAGGTGATCTGCACCACGTCGTCGGCCGAGACCCCGGCGGCCACGTAGTTGCGGGCCATGAGGTTGGACCAGGTCTTGATGTCGTTGCGGGTGTAGCCCATGACGATGGCGGCGCCGCCGGTGCCGCCGGTGGCGTGGAGCCGCACCACCTCCCGCAGCGGCACCGCGAACAGGCCGTAGGGGTAGGCGTCCATCACGTCGCGCTTGGTGGTGAAGGGCAGCCGCCGCAGGTCCCGGGCCGATCGCACCTCGTCGGGGTCGAAGCGCAGCTCGTCGAAGTGCTTCCGGTAGAAGGGCACGCTGCGGTAGACGCGGGAGAGCGTGGCCTCGAGCCGCTCCAGCTGGAGCTGCTCCAGCTCCTCCCGGTCCATGCATTCGCTCTCGGGCTGCCAGTAGGCCGTCGGGGCCGTCGTCATGGTCTCCCCCTCTCCGGTTCGGCCGCGGCCTCGCGGCCCAGGTAGGCCCGCTGCACGTCGCGGTTGGCGAGCAGCTCCTCCGCCGTGCCCGAGAGCACGATGCGCCCGGTCTCCAGCACGTAGCCGCGGTGGGCGATGCGCAGCGCGGCGCGGGCGTTCTGCTCCACCAGCAGCACGGTGCTCCCCTCGGCGCTGATGCGGGAGACGGTGGCGAAGATGTCCTTCATCACCAGCGGGGCCAGCCCCATCGACGGCTCGTCGAGCATGAGCAGCGCGGGGCGCGCCATCAGGGCGCGCCCCATGGCCAGCATCTGCTGCTCCCCGCCCGACAGCGTACCGGCGAATTGCCGCTGGCGCTTCTCCAGCACCGGGAAGAGCCGGTAGACCCGCTCCAGGTCGGCCTTCACCTCGGCCTTGCGCCCGCGCCGGACCTGGACGTGGGCGCCCATGAGCAGGTTCTCGTGCACCGACATCGAGGCGAAGACCTGCCGCCCCTCCGGGACGTGGGAGCAGCCCAGCGCCACGATGCGCTCCGGGCCCTCCCGAGACACCTCCCGGCCCTGCAGGGCGATCTCCCCGGCCCGCGGCCGCACCAGCCCGCTCACCGCCCGGAGCAGCGTGGTCTTGCCGGCGCCGTTGGCTCCGACGATGGCCACCACCTCGCCGGGGTTCACGTGCAGCGAGATGCGCCGCAGCACCGTGACCGGCCCGTAGGCCACGTCGAGGTTGCGGATCCTCAGCATTCCTCGTCCCCGAGGTACACCCGCACCACCTGCGGGTCCTTCTGGACCGCGGCCGGCACCGCGTCGGCGATCTTCTCGCCGTAGGAGAGCACCGCCACCTCGTCGCTGATCTGCATCACCAGCGACATGTCGTGCTCCACCAGCAGCACGGTGACGCCGCGCTCCCGGATGCGCCCGATGAGCCGGGCCAGGTCGCCGGTCTCGCGCATGTTCAGGCCGGCCGCCGGCTCGTCCAGCAGCACCATCCGCGGGTCGGAGGCCAGCGCCCGGGCCAGCTCCACCGCCCGCTGCTGCCCGTAGGCCAGGCTGGTGGCCTCGCGGTCGGCCAGCGCGCCGATGCCCAGGAAGTCCATCAGCTCCCGGGCCTTCTCGCGCACCGCCTCCTCCTCCCGCCGGGCCCAGCCGAGCCGCAGCATGGAGGCGACGAAGCCGGCCCGCCCGCGCAGGTGGCGCCCCACCATCACGTTCTCCAGCGCCGTCATCCGGTCGAAGAGCCGGATGTTCTGGAAGGTGCGGGAGACGCCGCGCGCCGCCACCCGGTGCGGCGGCAGCCCCTGGATGGGCTCGCCGGCGAAGGAGATGGTCCCGTCGTCGGGCGTGAACATCCCGGTGACCAGGTTGAAGAGCGTGGTCTTCCCGGCGCCGTTCGGGCCGATGACCGCCTTGATCATCCCCTCGTCGACGCCGAAGCTGACCCGGTTCACGGCCTGCACGCCGCCGAAGCGCTTCGAGACCCCGGTGACCTCGAGGAGCC
>JAKAEO010000064.1 GCA_021818285.1 Myxococcales bacterium | reverse complement strand
CGAACACCAACGCGTGCCCGTGGCTGCGCCACGTGCAGTGATTGGTCGAGCCCGCTCCGACCAGCAGCGTCCGGGGAACCCTTCCCACGATGCACCTTCCCCCAGCAATCCACGCGCCAAGACACGGGGCCTGGCGGGCCGTGCGGGCCGCGTGCCCGGCACGAGGTCCCGCGAGGTCCGGCACGAGGTCCGAGGTTGCCTCGGGTCCCCTCGAACCCTGCGCGGGGCCCATGGCTCTCCCCGAAAGGGGGCCCGCTTCGGAGGGCGAGTGAAGATGACGCGCAGGAAGCGCCGTTCCGGTCAGTCGGTCGCCCCGCCTGTAGCGCCGGCCAAGCAGCCGGCCGAGAGCGACATCCGTGCCGCGACCGGCGGGTCGAGAACCGGATCGCCGACGCATATCCGACGGCGAAGCCGGTTACGCCCGCTCATCACGCGACGGCGCCTGGTCCAGGCGAGCGTCGGTGCGGTGCTCTACTGGGCCATCGGGCCAGGTGGCCTGCCGCTCTCGTGGGTCGTCCTGGGTGGTTCGGCAGCGGGGATCGTCCTCGGCAAGTTCTTCTGCCGGTGGATGTGCCCGATGGGCGCGGTCATGGAGCTGATGACCGGCGCGGGCGGCAGCGACCGCAAGCGCAATCTCTACATGTACTTCAAGCTGGGTTGCCCGATCGCCTGGGCGGGCGGATTGCTCAATCGACTCAGCCTCCTGCGCGTCCGCCTGCGATCGGACCGGTGTACCGACTGCAACCGCTGCGATGAGGCCTGCTACGTCGCCCAGCTCGCGACGGGCCGCAGCCTCCACGTGGCCGGCCGGGTGAACGCCTCCACCGACTACACCTGCTCCCGCTGCCTCGCCTGCGTGGGTGCCTGTCCGACCGGCGCTCTCACCATCGGGCTCGCCGGACGAAGGATGTTGCCGCAGGACACCCGCCCGGCTGCCTGACGGGGCGACGGGGAGTGCCGTCAGCGGGCTGCGGCCGGTCCTGCGAGGAGCGGCTCGAGTCCCTGCCTGAGGCTGGGCCAGCGCAAGTGCAGACCCAGCTCGGCGCGACTGCGTTCGGCATGGATCCGCCGGTTTGGGCCCGGCGGCGGCGCCCGCTCCGCCAGTCGCGGCGAAATGCCGATGCGCCCGGCGACGAGCGCCACCACCTCACGCAGGCGCATCGGGTCATCGTCGGTCGCGTGATAGACCGCGCCATCCCGCCCTCGCTCCAGGACGGCCATCACGGCGCTCACCGCATCGTCCACGTGGCATGAGTTCATCCAGGCCCCGTCCCCCGGTCCCAGGGCCAACTGGCCGTTGCGCACCCTGTCGATCATCCACGCGCGACCGGGACCATAGAGGCCGGAGAGGCGCACCACCCGCGCCGGCATCCCGGCCTTTGCCGCGGCCAGCACCCGCCGCTCGGCCTCCACCAGCACCTCCGCGGAGGGAGAAGCCGGCGCTGGAGGAGTGCGCTCGTCCACGTCGCTGCCGTCTCGCTGGCCAAAAACCCCAGTCGATCCGGTGTAGACGAGGCAGCGTACGCCTCGGCGACGGGCAGCCGCGATGAGCGTGGCCATGGCATCCACGTAGGCCCGGCGATACGCCGCAGGGTCGTCACCACGCGCCGACTGGCAGGCGACGACAGCCTCGACGCCGTCTGGCAGCCATTCCTCGGTGCCCGGCACCGATGGATTCGCGAGATCAAGCGCCAGCGGCTCGATGCCCGATGCCGCCAGCGCAGCCGCCCGGCCCGGGTCGGAGCGGACCCCGGTGACCCGGTCGCCGCGGGCGACGAGCGACCGGGCCAGCGCCGTTCCCAGCCAGCCGCAACCGGCGACGAGGACGTGCACCGCCTACCCGTGGACCGCGCGGCCGAAGTCGCGCATCCAGCGCTCCTCGTCGGGGGCGAGCGGCCCCTTCCCCAGCGCCGCCAGGTTCTCCCTCATCCGCCCGGTGTTCCCGGGCGCGGTGAGCACGACGTCGACGTGCGGGCTCGTCAGGCAGAACCGGTAGCAGTCGCCGGCGGTCATCACCGAACCCTCCCACCCGCGCGGACGTCGCAGGAGCTTCCGCCACGACGTCGCCGTGTAGGCCACGACGGCTGGCCGCCGCGCCGCGAGGTGCGGGAAGATCTCGCGCTCGGCCCCGGGGTGGGCGGCGTTGTAGCGGACCATGAGCAGGTCGAGCGGCGAGGACGCCGCCAGCCGGCCGGCGCGGGGCCGGTCGTGGATGGAGACGCCGAGGGCGCGCACCTTGCCCGACTCCCGCAGCCGCGCCATCTCCTCCAGGACTCCCGCCGTCAGGGCCGACATCTTCCCCACCCAGAAGACCTGCAGGACGTCCAGGTAGTCGGTGGCGAGCAGCCGCAGGCTGCGCTCGACCGACCGCCGCACCGACCCCGAGAAGAAGCCCAGGGTGGGCCCCGACGCGACGGTGTACCGCTCGCGGTCGCGTCGGCAGGCGTCTCGCAGGGGACCGGTGAGCGCCTTCGCCGTCGGGGTCCAGAGGACGTACTGGAAGGGGCCGTCGAGCGCCTCGCGCGCCGCCCGCTCGTCCAGGCCGTAGCTGGCCGAGAGGCCCAGCCGGAAGATCCGCTTGCCCAGCGCCGCAACGTGACGATTCGTGAAGCTGTCCGGCTCCATGGTTCACCCGTCCCGGAAGGCCTCGTCGACGATGGCGCGGGCCTCGTCGAGGATCGCCTCCAGATGAGCCTCGTCGCGGAAACTCTCCGCGTAGATCTTGTAGGCGTCCTCGGTGCCCGACGGCCGCGCCGCGAACCAACCGCTCTCGGCCACCACCTTGAGGCCGCCGATGGCGGCGCCGTTGCCCGGGGCGCGGGTCAGCCGCGCGCGGATGGGCTCCCCGGCGAGGACGGTGGCCCGGACCGCCTCCGGCGCGAGGGCCTTGAGGATGGCCCGCTGGCGCGCCGTCGCCGGCGCGTCCACCCGCCGGTAGACGGGGCGGCCCAGTTCCCCGGAGAGCGCCAGGTACAGCTCACCGGGATCGCGGCCGGTGCGGGCGCGCATCTCGGCGGCGAGCAGGTCGAGCAGGATGCCGTCCTTGTCGGTGGACCAGGCCGTCCCGTCGCGCCGGAGGAACGCCGCGCCGGCGCTCTCCTCTCCGCCGAACCCCAGGCTGCCCTCCGACAGGCCGGCCACGAACCACTTGAAGCCCACCGGGACCTCGACGAGCCGCCGGCCGAGCCGTGCCGCCACGCGGTCCACGAGCGCCGACGACACCAGCGTCTTGCCGACGCCGGCCCCGGCGGGCCAGCCGGGGCGGTTGCGGAAGAGGTAGTCGATGGCCACCGCGAGGTAGTGGTTCGGGGCGAGGAGCCCCTGGCTCCGGGTGACGATGCCGTGCCGGTCGGCGTCGGCGTCGTTCCCGAAGGCGAGGTCGAACCGGTCCTTGAGCCGGACCAGGTTGGCCATGGCCCAGGGCGACGAGCAGTCCATCCGGATCCGCCCGTCGTGGTCGAGGGGCATGAAGCCGAAGGTGGGGTCGACGGCGGGGTTCACCACGGTGACGTCGATCCCGTAGCGGGCGGCGATGGGCTCCCAGTAGCCGACGCTGCTGCCGCCGAGCGGGTCGGCGCCGAGACGGACCCCGGCGGCGCGCACCGCGTCGAGGTCCACGGCGTTCCCCAGGTCGGCGACGTAGGGGCCGACGTAGTCGCGGATCTTGGCGGTCGGCGACCGGCCGGGGCCGGCCGCGCGCACGCGCCGCACCTCGTGCAGCCCTCCGCGCAGGAGCTCGTTGGCGCGCGCCTCGATCCAGCCCGTGACGTCGGCGTCGGCCGGGCCGCCGTGGGGCGGGTTGTACTTGATGCCGCCGTCCTCGGGCGGGTTGTGGCTGGGCGTGACGACGATGCCGTCCCCCACGCGGCCGGCGTGCCCGCGGTTCCAGGCGAGGATGGCGTGGGAGACGACCGGCGTGGGCGTGAAGCCGTCGCCGCCCGCCACGAAGGTCTCGACGCCGTTGCCGGCCAGCACCTCGAGGGCGGTCCGCTCCGCCGGCGCCGAGAGGGCGTGAGTGTCCTTGCCCAGGAAGAGCGGCCCGGTGATCCCGGACCGGGATCGCCACTCGCAGATCGCCTGCGTCACCGCCAGGATGTGGCCCTCGTTGAAGCTCCGCCGCAGCGAGCTGCCGCGGTGGCCCGAGGTGCCGAAGGCCACGGCCTGCGCCGGGTCGGACGGGTCGGGCGCCTCCCCCTCGTACGCGGCGAGCAGGCACGCCACGTCCACCAGGGCTTCCGGCGGCGCGGGCTTCCCGGCCAGAGGGTGCAGGGCCATGGCGCAGTCTACCCCGTCAAGGCGCCAGGTCGGCCGGCGGGGTTCGCCCGTCGAACAGCACCTCGGTCCGGATGGTCGCGGCGAAGACCCGCAGGCGCCCCAGCACCGGGTCGAGCGGCCAGGCCAGCTCCGGCTCCAGCTCCACGAAGAGCCAGCGCCGCCAGAGGTCGCGCCGCAGCCGGGTGTAGAGCCGGTAGCCGGTGACCTCGCCCTGCGGGCGGGTGTGCCCGCTCATCGCGCCGGCCACCCACACGGCAGCGCGCAGCGACGGGACCTCCTGCGCCACGCCCAGGTCCGAGTACCACTCCAGGCCCGAGGTGATCTGCGAGAGCGTGGCGCCGTTGTCCCAGCGCGCCACGGTGTGGGAGGCGAGCGGGCGCGCGAAGTCGAGGACCGTCGCCTCCCCGGCGCCGTCCCTCGGCCTCCAGAACAGCGTCTGGCCGAAGCGCGCCTCGAAGCGGGCCCCGAGGTCGAGGTGCTGGCGGAAGCGGGCCTGGACGAACGGATCGGGCAGGATCCGGAGCTGGATTCCGGCGCCGACGTCGAACGACGTCCGCGGGCTCTTCACCAGCACCTGGCGGAGCTCGAGGTGGGCCTGTTCGGCCCGGAGCGACGGGGAGAAGCCGGGATTGCCCAGGCTCTCGTTGTAGGGCCGCTGCGGGTCGGCCGCGCTCTCGCCCTCGAACACCAGGCGCGTCTGGGAGATCCACCGCTGCGCCTGGGGGAGCCGGACGTCCGCCAGGGCGGAGGTGCGGAACCCGGTGTGCCTGCGATCGTCGGCCCTCCACTCGGTCCTCCACCGGACCACCGACCCCGCCGGCTCGTCCTTGGGCCGCTCCTCGCCGAAGTAGCTGTCGACGTCCCAGACCAGCCCGCCGAGCACCTGACGCTCGAGGTAGCGGTGCGACTCGTCTATCCAGGTGTCGCCTTCGTCCGAAGGACTCGCGGGGGTCGTCCCGGGCGGGGCGTCCGAGGGCGCGACCGTCTCGCCCGCCGGGGCACCGGGAACCGCGTGCCCGGCACCGGCACCGGCACCGGCACCGGCAGCGTGCCCGGCACCCTCGGCGGCACCGTCGGCAGCCTGCCCGGCACCGGCAAGCCCGTGCCCGGCACCGGGGTAGCCGGCCAGGAGGAGGGCGACCGTGGCCATGCGGGCGGTGAGGCGACTCAAGGCCGAACCTGGACTCCGTCCGACCCCGCGCCCGGCCTCAGGAAATCCCGGCGCAACCCCTTGACGGGTCGGGTCGAACTGTGTAGTGACGCTACCTCGTTTCAGCCGATCCCTCCCCCTTTATCGGGTCCTGCCACGCCTATGTACAAGATCCTGCGCCGCGAAGCCTTTTCCGATGTGACCTTCCTCTGGGACGTCGAGGCTCCGGACGTCGCGGCCGCCGCCCAGCCCGGCCACTTCGTGATGGTCCGCCTCCGCGACGGCGCCGAGCGGGTGCCGCTCACCGTGGCCGACTTCGACCGGAAGAAGGGCACCATCACCATGGTGGTGCAGGCCCTGGGCAAGACCACCAAGGAGATGATGAGCGATTACAAGGCCGGCGACACCTTCGCCGACTTCGTCGGGCCGCTCGGCCTCCCCCAGCACGTCGGGAAGGTGGGCCACGTGGTGCTGGTCGGCGGCGGCCTGGGCGTCGCCCCGGTCTACCCCCAGCTGCGCGCCTTCAAGGAGGCCGGCAACCGCACCACCGGCATCATCGGCTTCCGCTCCAAGAACCTGGTGTTCTGGGAGGACAAGTTCCGCAAGTACTGCGACGAGACGGTGGTCTGCACCGACGACGGCAGCTACGGCAAGCCCGGCTTCGTCACCCAGGCGCTCAAGGAGATCTGCGAGAAGGACAAGCCGGACCTGGTCGTCGCCATCGGCCCGCTGCCGATGATGAACGCCTGCGTCGAGACCACCCGCCCCTACGGCGTGAAGACCATGGTCTCGCTCAACGCCATCATGGTGGACGGCACCGGCATGTGCGGCTCCTGCCGCGTCACCGTCGACGGCCAGGTGCGGTTCGCCTGCGTCGAGGGGCCGGACTTCGACGGCCACAAGGTCGACTTCAAGGAGCTCATCGCCCGGCAGAAGCGCTTCAAGAAGGAGGAGACGGTCGCCAACGAGGACTACGCGCACGTCTGCAACCTCGAGAAGCAGCTCTTCGAGGAGGGGAAGCGCAACTACAAGAAGATCAAGGAGCTCGCCCCGAAGCAGACGAAGATGCCGGAGCGCGACCACGTCGAGCGCTCGCACAACTTCAAGGAGGTGAACCTGGGCTACTCGCTCCAGGACGCCCTGGGCGAGGCCGAGCGCTGCATCCAGTGCGCCAAGCCCACCTGCATCTCCGGGTGCCCCGTCTCCATCGACATCCCGCGCTTCATCCGCCACCTGGTGGTGCGCGACTTCGACGGCGCGCTCGCCGCCATCCACGAGTCGAACATCTTCCCGTCCATCTGCGGCCGCGTCTGCCCGCAGGAGTCGCAGTGCGAGGCGCAGTGCATCATCGCCAAGAAGGTGGAGTCGGTGGGCATCGGCCGGCTCGAGCGCTTCGTCGGCGACAACGCCACTCCGCCCGCGGCGAAGCCGGTCCGGTTCGACCGGAAGCTCGGCAAGGTGGCGGTGGTCGGCTCCGGCCCCGCCGGCCTCGCCACCGCCGCGGACCTGGTCCGCTACGGCGCCGAGGTCACCGTCTACGAGGCGCTCCACGTCGTCGGCGGCGTGCTCCGCTACGGCATCCCCAGCTTCCGCCTTCCCCGCGAGATCATCGAGCGCGAGGTCCAGTACCTGCGCGACCTGGGCGTGAAGTTCGAGACCAACAAGGTCATCGGCAAGACCTTCACCGTGCCGCAGCTGCTCGGCGACAAGGGCTACGACGCCGTCTTCCTGGGCGTCGGCGCCGGCGCCCCGGCCTTCCTCGGCATCCCCGGCGAGTTCGCCGGCCAGGTCTACTCGGCCAACGAGTTCCTCACCCGCGTGAACCTGATGGGCGGCGACCGCTTCCCCTACCAGGACACCCCGGTGAACATCGGCAAGAGCGCCGTGGTCATCGGCGCCGGCAACACCGCCATGGACTGCCTCCGGGTCTCGAAGCGCCTGGGCGTGGAGACGGTCCGCTGCGTCTACCGCCGCTCCGAGGCCGAGGCGCCGGCCCGCATCGAGGAGCTGCGCCACGCCAAGGAGGAGGGCATCGACTTCTTCTTCCTGCACACCCCGGTGGAGATCTACACCGACGCCGAGGGCAACGTCCGCGGGATGAAGGTCGAGGAGATGCAGCTCGGCGAGCCCGACGAGAAGGGTCGCCGCAAGCCGGTGGCCACCGGCCGCCACAAGGAGCTGGAGTGCGACACCGTGGTGTACGCCCTCGGCACCAAGGCCAACCCCATCATCACCCAGTCCACCCCCGGCCTCTCGCTGAACAAGTGGGGCAACATCGTCGCCAGCGACGACACCCAGGCCACCAGCATCCCCGGCGTCTTCGCCGGCGGCGACATCGTCACCGGCGGCGCCACCGTGATCCTCGCCATGGGCGCGGGCCGCCGCGCCGCCAAGGGCATCGCCACCTACCTGCAGAACGGCAAGCGCTGGCCGGTCACCAAGGAGGACGTCCTGGCCTTCCAGCCCCCCACGCCCTCCGCCGAGGGCGCCGTCGCCGTCGCCACCGGCCTCCAGACCGAGGCCGCCAGCGGCCGCGTCTGCCCGAAGTGCCACCAGCCCATCGACGGGGACGAGGAGTACATCTGCTGCGCCACCGCCTCCCTGCAGTGGCACTGCAAGGACTGCGGCAAGGTGAGCGAGGGCTTCGCCTTCCCCTACGGGATGTGCCCCGCCTGCGGCGGCAAGCTGGAGGTGCGCGACCCACTCCAGATCCAGGAGGCCGCGGCGTTCGACGCCATCCGCGTCGCCTTCGAGATCGAGCTGGGCGGCCAGGCCTTCTACAAGCGGGCCGCGGCCGAGTCGAAGGACCCGGAGCTCAAGGCGCTCTTCCAGAAGTTCGTCGGCATGGAGGAGGAGCACATGGCGACGCTGTCGCGCCGCTACCACGCCGAGGTGCCGAAGCCCTCCGAGGAGTTCAAGGTGGACCGCGCCGCCGTCTACGCCGGCATCCCCAACCGGCCCGAGGACCCGGCCAACCTGTTCCGCATCGCCATCGCCTTCGAGCAGCGGGCCGTGAAGTTCTTCGGCGACCGCGTCGGCCAGGTGAAGGCCGGCTCCGTCGAGCACCAGCTCTACAAGGAGCTGGCGGCGGAGGAGCAGGAGCACGTCGCCCTGCTCACCACCGAGCTGAAGCGCTGGCAGGCGGGCAAGCCCGGGATGATGTAGCGCGCCGTCCCGCGCGATCGCGACGCTCCCTCCGGCGCCCGGGGGGAGCGTTTCGCTTTTCCGGCGGGCTGCTACCCTGCTGGGCCGAGGAGGCCGCCCCGTGACCGACGCCGAGCGCTGGGACCGCTACCGCCGCTTCCGCTGCGAGGTGCCCGGCCTGGGCCTCTCGGTGGACGCGAGCCGCACCGGGCTCGACGAGCCCTTCCTCCGGCACATGGAGCAGGCGCTGGCGCGGGCCTTCGACGCCATGGCGTCGCTGGAGCGCGGCGCCGTCGCCAACCCCGACGAGGGGCGGATGGTGGGCCACTACTGGCTGCGGGCGCCGCGCCTCGCTCCCACGCAGGGGATCGCCCGGGAGATCGAGGAGACGGCCGCCGCGGTGAAGCGCTTCGCCGCCTCGGTCCACGCCGGCCGGGTGCGCCCGCCGCGGGCGCCGGCCTTCACGCGCCTGCTCTGCGCCGGCATCGGCGGCTCGGCGCTCGGCCCCATGTTCGTCGCCGACGCCCTCGGCGACCCGGGCCGCGACCGGCTCGAGCCCGCCTTCCTCGACAACACCGATCCCGACGGCTTCGCGCGGACCTTCGCGCGCCTCGCCGGCCGGCTCCCCGAGACCCTGGTGGTGGTGACGAGCAAGAGCGGCGGCACCCCCGAGACCCGCAACGGCATGCTGGCGGCGCGGGCGGCGCTGCGCGAGGCGGGGCTCGACCTCCCGGCGCAGGCGGTGGCCATCACCCAGGCCGGCTCGGCCCTCGACCGGCAGGCCGCCGCCGAGGGGTGGCTGGCGCGCTTCCCGATGTGGGACTGGGTCGGCGGCCGCACCAGCGAGACCAGCGCGGTGGGGCTGCTCCCGGCGGCGCTCCAGGGCATCGACGTGGACGCGCTGCTCGCCGGCGCCGCCGCCTGCGACGAGGCCACCCGGGGCCGCGACCCCGTCGCCAACCCGGCCGCGCTGCTCGCGCTCTCCTGGTTCCGCGAGGCGATGGGCCAGGGAGACAAGGCGCTGGTGGTGCTGCCCTACAAGGACCGGCTGCTGCTCTTCTCCCGCTACCTGCAGCAGCTGGTGATGGAGTCGCTCGGCAAGCGGCTGGACCTGCAGGGGCGGCGGGCCGACCAGGGGCTCACCGTCTACGGGAACAAGGGCTCCACCGACCAGCACGCCTACGTGCAGCAGCTCCGCGACGGGCTCCACGACTTCACCGCCCTCTTCGTCCGCGTCCTGGAGGCGGGGGGAGCGCCCGGCGAGGTGGAGCCGGGCGTCGGCGCCGGCGACTACCTGCACGGCTTCCTGCTCGGCACCCGGGCCGCGCTCTCCGAGCACGGCCGCGGCTCGGTGACCCTCACCGTGCCGCGCGTCGACGCCCGCACGGTCGGGGCGCTCGTCGCCCTCTTCGAGCGGGCGGTCGGGCTCTACGCCTCGCTGGTCGGCGTGAACGCCTACCACCAGCCGGGCGTCGAGGCCGGGAAGACGGCGGCCGCCTCCCTGCTCGCGCTGCAGCGGAAGGTGCGGGCCGCCCTCGGCCCGGCGCCGCGGACCGCGGCGGAGCTCGCCTCGGCCCTCCCCGAGCCGGACGTCGAGGCGGTCTGGCTGCTGCTCGAGCACCTCGCCGCCAACGGCGCGGCCCGCCAGGAGGGGAACGGGCCGGACGGGGCGAGGTTCCGGAGCGCCTGAACGGCCGGGCGCGGCTCCCGCCGCCGTGGCCCCGGGGTCCCGGCACCCGGCGGCTCCGCCCCGCGCCCGGTCAGCCCCTCCCCTTCACCGTGCGGCGCGCCAGCGCCTCGTCGGCGTACCCGCGCTCGCCGGTGACGTCGCGCACCAGGTGCGGCTCGAGCCACGGCGGCGGCACCGCGCCGCCTCCCTCCACCGAGACCGCCAGCACCACCTTGCGCTCCGGGAACTCGTCGAAGCACCAGCCCGCCTCCCCCGCCGGGCGGTGGCGCCGCTTGCGCAGGCGCCGGCCCTCGGTGAGCGGCCAGTAGGCCTCGAATTCGCCCCGGGAGATCTCCTCGACCACCTCGAAGCGCCGCGCCCCCCGCCCCTGGACCGTGGACCGGAACCAGCGCTCCCCGTCGCCGGGGCCGCGCACCACGCCGTAGCTCTCCCGGCCGTCGGCGAGCCAACCCTGCTCCGACTCCTCCCGCTCGCCGTCCCGCCCCTCGGCCTCCGGCGGCAGCGCTCCGAGCAGCAGCCGCCGCTCCGGCTCCGCCTCCTCGGCGTCGCGCCACTCCAGCGCCGCCACCACCTCGAAGACCTGGTCCAGCGCCCCCGCCAGCCCCGGGCCGCGCCAGCGCTCCTCCAGCTCGCGGAACAGCGCCGCGGCGCGCTCCCGCGCCAGCCCCTGGACGCCGAGCAGCCCCGGCCGCAGCTCCGCGGCCTCCTCCGCCTCGCCGCGCCGCGCCAGGGCCCGCTCCGCCGCCGCCACCACCAGCGCCGCCCCCACCTCGGCCTCGGCCCGGTGGGCGTCGTGCATCGCGCCGAGCAGGTCCTGCAGCGCCTTCAGCGACTTCACCGCCGGCCCGGCGTCGGCCCGGGCGTTGCCGCGCAGCGGCTCGACCAGGTAGCGCAGCCGCTTGGCCTCGATCCGCGCGCGGTGGGCCTCGGCGACGTCGGCCGGCACCGTCACCGCCGCCAGCGCCTCCTTCAGCGTCCGGGCCTGGGCCCGGGCCAGCCCGGCCAGGGCCGCGCCGAAGCTCCCGGCCCCGCCCGGCGCCGGCGCCGGCTCGCCGCCGGCGGCCAGCTGCCGCGCCAGCGCCGGGGCCAGCTCCGCGAAGCGCGGCGCCACCTCCTGCTCCACCGCCGCGTAGCCGTCCTGGCGCGCCGCCTCCACGCGGGAGGCCAGCCACTCCAGGGCGCCCCGCCAGGCCGCGGGGACGCCGTCGCGCAGCCCCTCGAGCCACCGCAGCAGCACCTCGGCGTCGCGGGCCGGGCCGGTGGCGCGGGAGAGCCGGCCCAGGCGGCGGCGGTCCTCGTCGCGGACCACCCCGGCCAGCGCCGGCCCCCAGGCGCGCAGCGCCGAGCGCAGCCGGCGCAGCGCCACCCGCAGGTCGTGCAGCGCCTCCTCGTCGCCCTTCTTCCCGACGCGCCGGGTGGCCTCCTCGGCGATGGCGCAGAGCGCCAGCGCCACCACCCGCGCCCCCTCCCCCGGCGTCCGGTCCAGCGTCCCGGTGTCGAGCCGCATCGTCGTCCCTCCGTCGGCGCGGCCATGATGGCCGGAGCCGGGCCCCCGGGGCAACGCGCCCCCGGGGCCGGGCCCGTCGCACGGGTCCCCTTCAGCGCGGGACCCAGCGGGTCCAGAGCCGCGCCAGCTCCTTCCCGTCCTCCTCGCGCACCACGGCGTGGCGGAAGTCGCGCTCCCCGGCGGGGACGGCGCGAGAGACGATGGCGCTGCCGTACCGGCACTCGGCGAGGTAGTGGGTCTCCAGCGCCGCCAGCCGGCAGGTGCGCCAGATCTCCTCCGGCACCGCCTCCAGCGCCCAGGCCAGGTAGCTGGCGTTGGTGACGTGCTGGTTGGCGTCGATGTCCAGGTAGCGGATGGTGAAGCGGCGCTCCCGCCCGCCCTCGCCGGCCGGCTCCAGCCGATCGGCGGGCGGCGCCACCGAGCGCGGCGGGCGGGCGCGGAAGCGCTCGTCCAGCACCCGGTCGAGCCGCACCGGGCGGCGGCGCGCCAGGTCCATCACGAACCAGACGGTCGAGGCCCGGGCCACCTCCTCGCCGGCGCGCCAGGCCACGAAGTCGCGCAGGGCCGCCACGCCGTCGGCGCCGGAGGGCCAGGTCTCGAGCTCCAGCCGGTCGCCGGAGCGGACCGGCGCGGCCAGCTCCAGCCGCTGGCGGCCGAGCACCCAGGCCAGCCCCCGCGTGCGCAGCGCCTCGATGCCCACGCCCAGGGCCTCGGCGTGGTGGCCGGCGATCTCCTGGAGGTAGCCGGCCAGCGCCGGCGCGGTGAGCAGGCCGAAGGCGTCGGCGTCGGAGGCGTGGACCGGGAAGGGCTCGCGCAGCGGCTCCATGCGCGCCACAGGAGAGCACGGGAGAGGGGGACCGTCCACGCCGCGCCGGCTGGCGCGCCCCGCGCGGCGATGGTACGACCCGTCTCCTATGAGGCCGGAGCGGACGACGTGAGCGGCGGCCGGCGCGCCCTCGCCGGGGCGGCGGCGCTCCTCCTCGGGACGGGAGCCATCTGGTACGCGGCCGGGCCCGCCGCCGGGGCGCGGATGGTCCGGCGCCCGGCGCCGCGCGGGCCGCCCGACCCCTGGGGCGGCCCGCTCCTCCCCGCCCCCCTCATCTCTCGCGGCCGGCCGGTCTTCACCTCGCCCCCGGTGCCGGCCTGGAGCGGCAAGTCGCTCACCGACGGCGTCTACCGCGACGGCACCTGGGACGGCGGCTTCCCGACGCCCGCCAGGCCGGCCTGGGCGGCCATCGACCTGGGGCGCGGCCCGACCCGCATCCTGGTGAGCTGGACCTCCTCGCACAACCACGACTGGGACGAGCGCTTCTACGGCGCCCCGGCCGACTACCGGATCGAGACCTCCGCCGACAGCACCGACGGCGCCGACGGCAGCTGGCGCGTGGCGGTCTCCGTCGCCCACAACCCGGTCCGCACCCGCGCCCACGCCGTCGACTTCGCCGGCCAGCGCTGGGTGCGGATGGTCGTCACCCGTCTCCCCGCCAAGGTGAACGAGTGGGGGCTGCACCTCGACCAGATCGACGTCCACGATCTCTCCGGCGGCGGAGACGACGTCTGGGTGTTCCTCGGCGACAGCATCACCGCCGCCGTCTTCGACCGCGCCGCGCCGCGCAACCCGAGCTTCGCGATGGACGTGGCCCGCCGCCACCCGGCCTACTTCCCGGCGATGATCGAGGCCGGCAAGGGGGCGATGCACACCGCCGAGGCGGTGGCCTTCACCGACCGGGTGCTGGCGCTCAACCCCGACGCCCGGGTGGTGGCCATCGGCATCGGCTCCAACGACTGGGATCCGGTGGCCTACGAGCGCGACCTCGGCGCCATCCTCCGCAAGGTTCGCGCCGCCGGGAAGATCGCCATGGTGGCCCGGATCCCCTGGCGCTCCGACTCCGGCCCGCAGGACTTCCAGGCCCGGCTGAACGTGGTGGTGGACCGGCTCACCCGGGAGCTGGGGCTCCTGCCGGGCCCGGACCTCTACGCCTGGACCCACGCCCACCCCGAGCACCTCGTCGACCACCTGCACACCGACGACGCCGGCTCGGCGGCCATCTCCCGGCTCTGGGCCGAGGCGGCCGACCCGCTCTACGAGTGACCCCGCGCGGCCGTCAGGGCCCGAACAGCTCCGCGCCGGAGACCCAGGAGGCCTGGGCGAAGCCGCCCACGAAGCGCACCTCGGCGACGTCCAGCCGCCACAGGCCGAAGTCGAGCGCCAGCCAGGCGCCGGCCTTGGGGTGGCGCTGGAGGAAGCGGGCCCGGCCGTCCTCCGCCTCGGGCCCGCCGATCTCGACGAGCTTGCCGATGAGCGCGGCGCGCGGGGCCTGCTGCGGATCCTCCGCCCCGGGCGAGGCCACCAGCAGGCAGGCCCGGGGGTCGGCCCGGAGGTTCCGGGTGTGCTGGGCCAGGGCGGCGAGCAGGAGCAGCGGCTGGCCGCGGGCCGCCTGCGCGAAGGGCACGACCGAGCCCAGCGGATAGCCCTCGGGCTTGGTGGAGATGGTGGAGAGGACGCCGAAGCGGGCGTCGAAGAGCAGCCGCCGGACCACCTCGACCCGCTCCCCCCGCGCCGCCCCCGGCTCCGTGCCGCCCTGCGCCATGGCTCTTCCTCCGCCCCTGGAACGCGGCGAATCCTAGCGCCGGCCGCCCCGGCACACACCAACTGTTTGTGTGGGACGAGGACGGGCTTGGACCGCTCGCGGCCTGCTGGTACGGTGTGACAATGCGCCGCACCCCACGATCTCCGGCCCTGCCGGTCGCGGCCCTTCTCGCGCTCCTCTCCCCCGCCCTGGGCGCCGCCTTCTCGCACGTCGCCGAGGGCGACCTCATCGCCGACCGGGAGATGCCCACGCTGGACGGCGGCCGCGCCCCGCTGCTCGGCCACGCCCGGGCCAGCGTCTTCGTCTTCTTCCGGCCGAACCAGGACCACTCGCAGCAGGTGCTCGCCCAGCTGGCCCAGCTCGAGAAGGAGCTGGCCGGCCGGCCGGTCCGCTTCGTGGCCGTCACCTCCGACGGCTACGACCGCGCCGAGGTGCGGGCGCTGGTGCAGGCGACCGGGATCCGCATGCCGGTGCTCATCGACGTGGGGGACGCGCTCTACGGCGAGCTGGGCGTGGCGCTGCACCCGGTGGTGGGCATCACCGGCGCCGACCACCGGCTCTCCGGGTACCAGCACTTCCTGAAGATCAACATGCTGGACGCGGTGCGGGGCCGGGTCCGCGTGGCGCTGGGGGAGATCCCGCCCTCGGCCCTGGCCTCGATCCTGAACCCGCCGGCCGCGGCCAACGTCGATCCGGCGTCGGCGGCGGCCCACCGCCGGCTGGTGCTGGCACGCATGCTGCTGGCGCGGGGGCACGCCGACAAGGCGGCCGAGAGCGCCCGGGCCGCGATCCAGGAGGCGCCGGGCTCGGCCGAGGCCCACGCGGTGCTCGCCGAGGCGCTGGCCGCCTCCGGCCGCTGCCCGGAGTCGGCCGCGGAGCTGGCGGCGGCCCGGAAGCTCGACCCGGGCGCGCCCGCGCCGAAGGGCGCCTGCCGGCCGGCCGCCGGGCCGTGAGGCTCCCCCGCCGCGCCGTCGGGCGGCGGGCGGCCCAGATCGGAA
>JAKAEO010000289.1 GCA_021818285.1 Myxococcales bacterium | reverse complement strand
TGCTCCGCGAGGCGGCCCGCATCCTCCGGCCCGGGGGCCGGCTGGTGGTGGCCGACCTCACCGCCCACGCCGACGAGGAGTTCCGGCGCCGCATGGGGCAGGCCCGCGACGGCTTCGCGGCCGGCGCGCTGGCCGCCCTGCTCGGCGCCGCCGGCCTCGCCGCCCCGGCCGTCACCCGGCTCCCGCCCGACCCCGGCGCCAGCGGCCCGGCGCTGCTGGTGGCCGCCGCCGAGCGCCCCGCCTAGAACCCCGTCCCCTTCCCCCCACCCCGAGGAGAGCCGCCATGGCCGCACCCGCCCGCAGCGCGAAGAGGAGCACCGCCCCCGCCCTGGAGTTCCGCGTCCGCGACCTCCAGCTCGCCGACTGGGGCCGCAAGGAGATCGACCTCGCCGAGAAGGAGATGCCGGGCCTCATGGCCCTGCGCCGGGAGTACGGCCCCACCCGCCCGCTGCGCGGCCAGCGCATCACCGGGTCGCTGCACATGACGGTGCAGACCGCGGTGCTGATCGAGACCCTGGCGGAGCTGGGGGCCGAGGTCCGCTGGGCCAGCTGCAACATCTTCTCCACCCAGGACCACGCCGCGGCGGCGGTGGTGGTGGGGCGCGGCACCGCCGGCGCGCCGCGCGGCGTGCCGGTCTTCGCCTGGAAGGGCGAGTCCCTCGAGGAGTACTGGGACATGACCGAGCGGGCCCTCGACTTCGGGGGCGGCAAGGGGCCCACCCAGATCGTCGACGACGGCGGCGACGCCACCCTGCTGCTCCACAAGGGCGTCGAGTTCGAGCGGGCCGGGAAGGTCCCGGCGCCGCGCGCCGCCGACTCCGAGGAGTACGCGGTGGTCCTCCGGCTGCTGGCCCGGGAGCGGGCCCGCGACCCGCGGCGCTGGACCCGGGTGGCGGCCGCCTGCAAGGGGGTCACCGAGGAGACCACCACCGGCGTCCACCGGCTCTACGAGATGCAGAAGGCCGGGACGCTGCTCTTCCCCGCCATCAACGTGAACGACTCGGTCACCAAGTCCAAGTTCGACAACCTCTACGGCTGCCGCCACTCGCTGGTGGACGGGCTGAACCGCGCCACCGACGTGATGCTGGCCGGGAAGCTCTGCGTGGTCTGCGGCTACGGCGACGTGGGCAAGGGCTGCGCCCAGGCGCTGCGCGGCCAGGGGGCGCGGGTGGTGGTCACCGAGATCGACCCCATCAACGCGCTGCAGGCGTCGATGGAGGGCTACGCGGTGGTGCGGCTCGAGGACGTGGTGGCGACCGCCGACGTCTTCGTCACCGCCACCGGCAACCTCGACGTCGTCACCGTGGCCCACATGAAGCGGATGAAGGACTGCGCCATCGTCGGCAACATCGGCCACTTCGACAACGAGATCGACATGGCCGGCCTGCGGAAGGTGCCGGGGCTGAAGCGCGTGAACGTCAAGCCCCAGTACGACGCCTTCGTCTTCCCCGACGGCCACCGGGTGCTGATCCTCGCCGAGGGCCGGCTCCTGAACCTCGGCTGCGCCACCGGCCACCCCAGCTTCGTGATGTCGAGCAGCTTCACCAACCAGACGCTGGCGCAGATCGAGCTGGCGGTGAACCGCGCCGCCTACCGGAAGAAGGTGTACGTGCTCCCCAAGCACCTCGACGAGAAGGTGGCGCGGCTGCACCTCGAGCAGATCGGCGCACGGCTCACCAGCCTGACGAAGAAGCAGGCCGGCTACCTGGGCATCCCGGTGGAGGGGCCCTACAAGGCCGACCACTACCGGTACTAGGCGGGCCGGCGGGGCGAGGGGCCCGGCCGCTAGCGGCCCGGGGGCGGCGGGGGGAGCTGCTCCGGCGGCGGGGGAGGCGCCTGCCCCGGGCCCGGGCCGGGCCGGGTGAGCCCCTGCGGAGTGAGCTGGACGTAGTCGCCGACGCGGAAGGGGACCGGCGGCCAGAAGCTGAAGGTCCGGTAGCCGCCGTCCTCGAAGCGGACCAGCACCTCGTACCAGACCTGCTCCGCCGAGCCCTGGCTGGCGGCCGCGCCCACCGCCGCGCCGGTGACGGCGCCGAAGAAGGTGGAGGCGCCGCCGCCGTTCGGGCCGCCGAGGATGCTGCCGAAGAGGCCGCCCAGGAAGGCGCCGGCCACCGCCCCCGCGCCCGGGTCGCCGTGGGTCTGGCGCCGCACCTCGCGGATCGACTGGACCCGGCCGGCGCGCACCCAGTCCTGGCCGGCCGGCTCCTGCCGCGCGTAGGGATCGCCCCAGGTGCGCGTCGAGGTGGTCTCGGTCACGCAGCCGCCGGCGAGGACGGCCGGGACGAGGAGCGAGGCGAGGAGGCGAGTGCGCATGGCGGGTCTCCGCGGGCAGGCCGCACGGCCCACGGTGTCGTGGCGCGGCCCCGGTGAGCATTGCACGCCGGAGGCCAGTCCGCATCTCCTCCTTGCCCAGTGATTCCGGCCGGTTGGCCTGCGACCGCCCGGCGCGGCCCCGTGCCTGCGCCTCACACCGTGGCCGGGGCGGGGCGGAGGATCAGGCGAGCCGCTCCTCGACCGCCGCGATCACCGCGCGCAGCGCCCGCAGCCGCGCCCACTCCTTGTCCTCGGCCTCGACGATGGTCCAGGGGGCCCAGGTGGTGGAGGTCTGGGTGATCATGTCGTGGACGGCGAGCCGGTACGGCTCCCACTTCGCGCGGTTGCGCCAGTCCTCCTCGGTGATCTTGTAGCGCTTCACCGCCACCCGCTCCCGCTCCCGGAAGCGGCGCAGCTGCTCCGCCTTCGAGACGTGGAGCCAGAACTTCACGACGGCGGCGCCGGCGTGGTGCAGGCTGCGCTCGAACTCGTTGATCTCGGCGTAGGCCCGCCGCCACTCGGCCTCGCCGCAGAAGCCCTCCACCCGCTCCACCAGCACCCGGCCGTACCAGGAGCGGTCGAAGATGGCGATGCGGCCGGCGCGCGGCACGCGGTTCCAGAAGCGCCAGAGGTAGTGGTGGGTGGCGTCGTCCCCCTTCGGCGCGCCGATGGGGAACACGGTGTAGCCGCGCGGGTCGAGCGAGCCGATGAGGCGGCGGATGTTGCCGCCCTTCCCCGCCGCGTCCCAGCCCTCGTAGAGCACCACCACCGGCACCTCGCGCTCCCAGCAGGCGTAGGCCAGGTCCCGCAGCCGCTCCTGGAGCCGGCGGAGCCGGACCTCGGCCTTGCCCGGGGAGACGCGCCTCGAGAGGTCCACGTCGTCGAGGACGGTGCGGGCGGCGCGGCGGGCGCGGGGCGGCGGGGCGGGGCGGGG
>JAKAEO010000288.1 GCA_021818285.1 Myxococcales bacterium | reverse complement strand
CGGGGCGGTGCGCCGCGAGCTGGGCACGGTGCTGCTCCGGGCCGGCCGGCTCACCGAGGCGCGGGAGGAGCTGGCGCGCGCCGTCCGGCTCGACCCGCGGGACGCCGCGGCACGCGAGCGGCTCGCCGAGGCGGAGGCGGCCGGGCGCGCCGCTCCGGCCACGCAGGCGGGGCAGAAGTAGGTCGACCGCTGCGCCTGGACGACGCGCCGGACGGCGGCCCGCCGGCAGCGCGGGCAGCGCTCCCCGGCGCGCGCGTAGACCAGGAAGGGGTTCTCGCCGCCCTCCTCGACGTAGGCGATCTCCTCGCCGGCGCCGAGCGCCGCGAGGGCGCGGGCGAAGGTGGCGCGCACGCCGCGCGCCAGCCGCGCCACCTCCCCCGGCGACAGCCGGTCGGCCCGCCGCCGCGGGTCGATCCGCGCGCGGAAGCAGGCCTCCGAGGCGTGGATGTTGCCGACGCCCGGGAGGATGCGCTGGTCGAGGAGCGCCACCTTGACGGCCCGCCGGGTGCGCCGGAGGAGCGCCGCCAGCCGGCGGGGGTCGATCCCGGCGGCGATGGGGTCCGGCCCCAGCGCCGCCAGCTCGGCCAGGAGGTCGAAGCGGGCCCCGGGGACGAGGCGGAGCCGGCCGAAGAGGCGCGGGTCCCGGTAGTGGAGCACCGAGCCGTCCTCGAGGGCGAGGCTCAGGCGGACGTGGGAGGGCGGCGGCTCGCCCGGCGCCCGGCGCACCCACTTGCCGGTCATGCCCAGGTGGGAGAGGAGGCCGAGCGGCTCGCCGCCGCCGAGGCCGAGGAGCAGGTGCTTGCCGGCGCGACCGACCGACTCGACGTGGCGCCCGGCCAGCGCCCGGGCCAGCGCCGCGCCCGAGCCGGGCCGGAAGATCCGCTCGGCGCGCGGGTCGGTCTCCACCGCGAGGATCCGCCGCGAGCCGGTCCAGGCCCTCAGGCAGCGGGCGGCGTGCTCGACCTCGGGGAGCTCGGGCACCTCAGGCCCTCTCGAAGGCCGCCGCGAAGAAGCCGTCGGTGCCGTGGCGGTGCGGGAGCAGCGTGAGGGTGTGGCCGGAGGCGCCGAGCGCCCGGGCCCGCTCCTCGCCCAGCGCCGCGGCGACGGGCACCGGGCGCATCCCGGGCAGCTCCGCGAGGGTGGCCGCCACCTCCTCGTTCTCGATCCGCCCCACGGCGCAGGTGGCGTAGAGGAGCCGCCCGCCGGGCTTGAGCAGCCGGGCGAAGCGCGCGGCCAGCTCCCGCTGGACGGCGGAGAACCGCTCCGGGTCGCCGGGCTGGAGCCGCCAGCGGGCGTCCGGCTTGCGCCGCAGCGCCCCCAGGCCGCTGCAGGGCGCGTCCACCAGCACCCGGTCGGCCTTGCCGGCGAGGTCGGCGATCGCCTCCGCGGCGCCGGCGCCGGCCGGGATGGCCCGGAAGCGCAGGTTGTGGACGCCGGCGCGCCGCGCCCGGCGCCGCGCCTCGTCGAGCCGCCCCTCGTCGGAGTCGAGGGCGAAGAGCTCGCCGCGGTTGTGCATCTCCATCGCCAGCGCCAGCGACTTGCCGCCGGCGCCGGCGCAGGCGTCCACCACGGTCTTGCCCGGCCGGGCCCCGACGGCGAGCGCGAGCAGCTGGCTCCCCTCGTCCTGGATCTCGAACCAGCCGTCGCGGAAGGCCTGGAGCGAGAAGGCGTTCTGGTGCCCGTCGAGGACGAGCCCCCAGGGCGAGAAGGGCGTGGGCGTGGCGGCGACCCCCTCGACGGCGAGCCGGGCGGCGAGCTCCTCGCGGCCGCCGCGGAGCAGGTTGGCGCGCACCGTCAGGGGCGCCCGCGCGTTCATGGCCCGCGCCAGGGCGGCGGCCTCGGCGGGGCCCAGCTCCTCGACGAGGCGCGCGGCGATCCAGCGGGGCAGCGACTCCGCGGCCGCCAGCCGGAGGACGGGATCGGCGACGGCGGCGAGCCGGGCCTCGGCCCCCTCCACCGCCGCCAGGGCCCGGGGCGCGAGCCCCAGCCGGCGCGCCGCCGCGGCCGGCGGGAGGCCGCCGAAGCGGGCGAGCCAGAGCGCGTAGAGCAGCGACGGGTCGAGCCGCGCGGCCGGCCCGCCGCCGCCCGGCTCCAGGGCCCCGTCGCGGCCGGCCAGCCAGCCGAGCTGGCCGCGCCAGCGCACCATGCCGTAGACCGCCTCGGCGGCCGCCCGGCGCTCGGCGGCCCAGAGCGACCGCTCCCGCCGCGTCACCCGCTCCAGCGCCCGGTCGGCGAGCCAGCCCTGCTCCTGGGCGAGGCCGTAGGCCTCGAGCACGGCGGCGTCCACCAGGTCGTCGCGCAGCGGCCGCTCGGCGCTGCCGGCGCGCCCGGCCTTCAGCGGCGGGCCGCCACGGCTCGGCGGCCGGGAGACCTTCCGCCCCGGGGCACGCCGCGGCCCGCGGCGCCCGGGGCGCGCGCCCTGCGCGGTGGGAGGCGTCCGCTTCGGCACGCCTCCTCATAGCACTTCCAGGACGCCGGCGACGTGCCCCGCCACCTTCACCTTGGGGAAGACGCGCTCGACCTTCCCGTCGGGCCCGACGAGCACGGTGGTCCGCACCGTCCCCATCACCTTCTTGCCGTACATGTTCTTCTCCTGCCAGACGCCCCAGGCCTCCTGCACCCGGTGGTCGGCGTCGGAGAGGAGCGGGAAGGGGAGGTCGTGCTTCTCCTTCCACTTCTTCTGGGCGGCCGGCGGGTCCCTGGAGATGCCCACCACCGCCACCTTCTTCCTCGTGAACGCGGCGACTTCGTCCCGGAAGTCGCAGGCCTCCTGCGTTCAGCCGCTGGTGGCGGCCTTGGGGTAGAAGAAGACCACCAGCCGCTTGCCCTGGAAGTCGGACAGCTTCACCGTCCTCCCCTCCTCGTCGGGGAGCGCGAAGTCGGGCGCCTTCCCTCCCACCTCGAGTGCCATGGCTTCCCTCCTGCCGCGGCGCGGCGCGGCGAGCATAGTCCGCCCGTGATTCCGCGACCTTGGATCTTTCGGGCCCTTGCGAAACGGGGCGTCCCGTGCTAGATCCCGCCACCCTCGAACGGCCTCACCGCCGGCGAAGGGGCTGGGCGAAGCGGCCCAGGTCGTCAAATTCACACACTTTTCCAGTGGCACCCCGGTGCCCCTGGGACGGCGAACGAGGACGGTCCTCGGAGCGCCGCATCCCGGTGGGCGAAGGTGCCGGCAGCCTGGAGAGTGGCGGACACCAACCGGAGAAGACCATGCAGACCGAAGAGACCCCCGTCACGCCCGCCGCACCCGTACCCGCGGCCGAACCCGTCC
>JAKAEO010000287.1 GCA_021818285.1 Myxococcales bacterium | reverse complement strand
CCCGCGCCGGAGCCGGTCCCGCCGCCGCCCGCCGCGCCGCCCCGCCTCGCCACGCCCCCGCCGCTCGCCGCGGTGCGGGTCGCGGTCACCGACCTGGCCGAGTACGCGCGCTGCCCGACCCGCCACTTCCTCTCGCGGCGGCTGCGGCTCCCGGAGCGGGAGGCCGCCCCGGCCGCGCCCGGCGACGACGCCGACCGGGCCACCGACCTCGGCACGCTGGCCCACGCCATGCTCGCGCAGGCCGACCTGCTGGCCCCGCCGCTGGCCCTGCGCGCCCAGCTCGCCGCCTGCGCCGCGCGCCTCGGGCACGACCCCGGCGCGCCCGCGGCGCGGCGCGTCCTCGCCGACGTGGTCCGCTTCCTGGGGTCGGCCGGGGGGCGCTGGCTCGGGGAGCGGGCCGCCGACGGGACGCTGCGGCGCGAGGTCCCCTTCCTGCTGCGGCTCCCCGGCGCGCCCGCCTGCTACCTCGTCGGCGCCGTCGACGCGCTGGCCGAGGAGCGCGACGGCGTGGTCCTGCTGGACTTCAAGTACGCCCACCCGCGCCCCGCCTCCGCCGCGCGCTACCGGCTGCAGCTCGCCGCCTACACCCTGGCCGCCTCGCGGGCCTACCCCGGTCGCCCGGTGCGGGCCGCGCTGCAGTTCCTGCGGGGCCGCTGCGACCGGGTCGATCTCACGCCGTCCGCCGCCGAGCTGGAGGCGCTCGCCCGCGAGGCGCCGCGGCTCGCCGCAGGGCTCCACGCCGGCGGCGGGCCGCGCCCGGCCGCGACGCTGGGGCGCACCCGCGAGCGCTGCGAGGCCGACGGCTGCGGCTACCTGTACCGGTGCCACCCGGCGCCGGCGCGAATCCCTCGTTGAGGGCCGCGGCCGGAGGGGGTAGATTCCGCCCGGGCGCGCGGTCCGCCGCCCGCCTCCACATCCCTCCCGCGGAGATCCCATGCGAATCACGGAGCGCGTGAAGCAGATCCTCTCGTGGTACCAGTCGGACAACGCCGGTACCCTGGGCAACCTCTACCGGCTGCTGATGAGCGGGCGCCTGGCGGGCACCGGGAAGCTGGTGATCCTCCCGGTGGACCAGGGCTTCGAGCACGGCCCGGCCCGGTCCTTCGCGCCGAACCCGGACGGATACGACCCGCGCTACCACTTCCAGCTGGCGCTGGACGCGGGGTGCAACGCCTACGCCGCGCCGCTCGGCTTCCTGGAGGCCGGGGCGGCCGAGTTCGCCGGCCAGATCCCGCTCATCCTCAAGCTCAACAACTCCGACTCGCTCTCCAAGCTGGGCGGCGCTCCCTGCTCCGCGGTCACCGCCTCGGTGCGGGACGCGGTGCGGCTGGGGTGCGCCGCGGTCGGCTACACCATCTACCCGGCCTCCGACGCCCGCAACACCCAGTTCCAGGACCTCCGCGAGATCGCCGAGGAGGCCAAGGCCCACGGGCTGGCGGTGGTGGTGTGGAGCTACCCGCGCGGCTCCGGCGTCTCCAAGGAGGGCGAGACGGCGGTGGACATCTCGGCCTACGCCGCCCAGATCGCCGCGCAGCTGGGGGCGCACGTCATCAAGGTGAAGCCGCCCAAGGAGCTGGTGGAGCACCCCGAGGCCAAGAAGGTCTACGAGAAGTACCAGATCCCCATCAAGACGCTGCCGGAGCGGGTGCGGCACGTGGTGCAGAGCGCCTTCAACGGGCGGCGCATCGTCATCTTCTCGGGCGGCGAGGCCAAGGGCACCGACGAGGTGCTGGCCGAGATCCGCGGCATCAAGGAGGGCGGGGGCTTCGGCTCCATCATGGGCCGGAACGCCTTCCAGCGCCCCAAGGCCGAGGCGCTGAAGCTGCTCGACGAGGTGATGAAGATCTACGCGTCCTAGCGTTACGGACGCCGGGTGAAACGAGGCGGCCGCACCCCGCGGTGCGGCCGCCGCGCGCGCGCCCATCCGGGAGCGGTCCCGGGCCGGCGGCGCGGCGCTTTTTCCTTGCCCACGCCGCCGGGCGGGGGCTATACCGATTTGCCTTTACGAATCGCGGCCCTCCCGCGCGCTGCATGCGGCCGAGGCCGTCAGCGCGACCCCGAAAGAACATCGACCATGCGCCTCTACTCGAAGGTCATCCCCACCATCGCACGCGAGGTCATCCAGACCCTCATGCAGGATGGCGACATCGAGGTGGAGACCCTGCGGATCGCCGACGCCGAGATGGACATGACGGCGACGATGAAGGAGTACCTGGCGGCCGAGGAGCGGGTGAACGCCGCCACGCGCGAGGCGCTGGAGCGGCGGGGGTACGACCAGTCCCGGTTCGCGGCGGTGAAGCGGGAGATGGCCGACGTCCGCGGCTTCAAGATGGGGGACGAGGGCATCGAGTACGTCATCGGCCAGATGATCGAGTACCTCCTCATCTCGCGGAACGTCGAGGAGGTCTACGCCGAGGACACCTCGATCCGGAAGAAGATCAGCACCATCTTCAAGAAGTACCTGGACGTGGACGACGAGATCGACCGCGAGGCCCGCGCCCGCCTGAAGCACCTGCAGGAAGGCTCGACGGCCTGGGACATCGAGTACCAGAAGACGCTCGAGCTGCTCCGCCGCTCCCGCGGGCTGATCTGATCGGACGGGGGCCGCGCCCCCGCCCCGCCGTCGGCGCCCGCTGGTGGCGGGACGGTTTCTTGACCTCCGATATCGCTCGCTTACGCTCGTGGTCCTGAAGGTGGGCCAGGGGCGGGAGGCGGCGTTGGCCAGGGGCGCGCAGTCCTACTACCGGGGCGTGAGGGGCAGCCGGGCGCTGGCCACCGCGCCCGTGGACGCGCCCTCGCCGGTCTCGCGCGCCGAGGCGCTGGCGCCGGGCGAGATGCTCCGCGTGGCGGTGGGCGGCGACCTGCTGGGCGCGGCCCGGATCCGCACCCGCTTCGCGCCCGTCCCGCTCGACGCCTTCGACCGCGCCGCGCCGCTGCTGCGCGCCGAGGAGCAGGCCGCCTGGTTCCACCTGCTGCGCCTCTCCTACGGCGAGGGGCGGAACTTCTGCAGGGCCCCCAAGCGCGAGCTGATGGCGCGCCTCGGCCTCTCGGAGCGGCGGCTGCTGCGGGTCCTGGCGGCGCTGGTGGAGAAGCGCTTCGCGCGGCCCCTGCACCGGGACAACCGGGGCACGCTCTGGCGCGTCAGCCTCCCGGCCGAGGCGCTGGGGCAGGCGCCCGGGGAGGACGTGCTGCTGGGCCGCGCCGCCGCGCCCGCCGCCGTCCCGGCGCCTCCGGAGGCCCGGGGGGCCGGGGAGGCCCCGGGAGCCCGGCAGGCGCCGCC
>JAKAEO010000286.1 GCA_021818285.1 Myxococcales bacterium | reverse complement strand
ACGAGGTGGCGAGGATCCCGCGGCCGAGCGGCGCCGACACCGGCACGAAGCGCAGGGCCGGGTCGCGGGCCCCGGCGGCGGCGAGCGCCTCGGCGATCTCCGGCAGGTGCTGGTGCTCGAGCGGCTTGTAGGCGCGCAGGTTCCCGGCCCGCACCGGGTGGTGGGTCCCGGCGGAGGGGGCCACCCCGGCGCCGGAGGAGCCGGTGATGCCCTGGACGTGGATGGGCCCTTCGAGCAGCCCGGCCCGCGCCAGCGGCAGGAGCGACAGCTCGATGCAGGTGGCGAAGCAGCCGGGCGAGGCCACCCGGCGGCTCTTGCGGATGCGCTCCCGGTTCAGCTCCGGCAGGCCGTAGACGAAGGTGCCGAGCAGCTCCGGGTGCGGGTGGACGGCGCCGTAGTGGCGCCGGTAGGCGGCGGCGTCGGCGAGGCGGAAGTCGCCGCTCATGTCCACCACCAGCGGCGGCCGGGGGAGGGCCAGGATCTCCGGCACCTGGTGGGCGGCCACCCGGTGGGGCAGGCCGAGGAGGACGGCGTCCACGCCCTCGGCGGCCCGGGCCGGGGGCAGCTCCTCGAAGCGGAGGTCGGTGGCGCCCTCCAGGCTGGGGATGGCGGCGGAGAGCGGCTCGCCGACGTGGTCCACCGACGACACGCGCACCAGCTCCACCTCGGGGTGGAGCAGCAGCCGGCGGATCATCTCGGCGCCGCCGTAGCCCGAGCCGCCGATCACCGCGGCGCGAAAGCGCTTCGCCATGCGGGGACTCTACAACGCCGGGCGGCCGCCTTCAGCGAAAGTGATCCTCAGCCAGCACCCGCGCCAGCTCCATCGAGGCGGTGAAGGCCGGCGACACCGGGTTCAGCACGTGGACGGTCTCGTCCCGCGCCTCCACCAGGAAGTCCATCACCAGCTCCTTGGTGCGCCAGTCCACCAGCTGCGGCCGGATCCCCACCTTGTCGGCCGCCGGGAAGAGCGCCGGGTCGTACCCCTTCACCAGCCGGGCGGCGTCGCGGTGGAAGAAGGCGGCCAGGTACTTGCGGGGCTCGCTCAGGGCCACGGCGCGGAACTTCGCGTTGGCGAGGAAGAGCCGGGCGTCGGCGAGCAGCAGCCCCGCCGCCTCCCGCTCGGCGCCGGCCAGCAGGCCGTAGTTGGCGCGGCCCAGCGCCGGGATGGCGGTGGGGCCCACGTAGAGGTCGCCGTGGGCGCTGCGGGTGAAGTGCACGCCCAGGAAGGGGTTGCGGATGTCCGGGACCGGGTAGACGTTGCCGCGCACGTCGAAGTCGGCGCCGGGCCGGAGCTTGCGGTAGATGCCCTTGAAGGGGATGAGCCGGTAGTGCTCGGCCAGCCCCCAGGCCCGGGCCACCCGGTCGCACCAGGCGCCGGCGGCGTTCACCAGCCGGGAGAACCGCACGGTGCCGGCGCTGGTCCGGACCGCCCCCGGCCCCTCGCGCCCCAGGAAGGCGCAGCCGGTCGCCACCGGGACGCCGCGCCCCGCGAGCTCCCGGCGCAGCGCCTCGAGGACCTCCCTTGGGTCCACCACCGCGGTGTCGCGGGAGAAGATGGCCTTCTCCACGGTGCGGGCCCGCGGCTCGACGTCGGCGAGCTGCCGCTCGTCGAGCCACTCCACCCGGGCCCCGTTCTGCGCCGCCCGCCGGAACAGCTCCTCCAGCACCGGCAGCTCGGAGGGCTCCCGGGCCACGATCACCTTGCCCGACTCGCGCAGCGAGAGCCCCTGCTCCCGGCAGAAGGCCTTCATGAGCCGGTTGCCGGCCAGGCAGGTGCGGGCCTTGGCGCTCTCCGGGGCGTAGTAGATGCCGGCGTGGAGGACGCCGCTGTTCCGCCCGGAGGCGTGGCGCCCCAGCTCCGGCTCCCGCTCGATCACCAGCACGCCCCGCCCCCGCGCCGAGAGCTCGCGGGCCACCGCCAGGCCGACGATCCCGCCGCCGACCACCAGCACCTCGACGCGCTCCGGGAGCATGGGACCCAGCGTATACGACGGCGCGCCGGCGCGGGGGACGGAACGGCGCACCCGCCGGTCGGGATTGCGGCGGTCCGGCCGATTTCCCGTTAGGATGCGCCGCCAAGACCGGAGGAGCACGCATGATCACGTCCCCCCTCGCCGCCGCGCTGGCCCTCTCGCTCGCCGCCCCGCCCGCGGCCACCCCGGCGATCCCGGACATTCCCTTCAAGACCTTCGTGCTGGGCAACGGCCTCACCCTGGTGGTCCACGAGGACCACAAGGCGCCCATCGTCGCCGTGAACGTCTGGTACCACGTCGGGTCGAAGAACGAGCGGCCGGGCAAGACCGGCTTCGCCCACCTCTTCGAGCACCTGATGTTCGGGAAGTCGGAGAACCGGCACGAGGACTACCTCTCCGACCTCGACAAGCTCGGCGCCACCGACCGGAACGGCACCACCAACGCCGACCGCACCGACTACTTCGAGAACGTGCCGGTGACGGCGCTGGACTCGGCCCTCTTCATGGAGTCGGACCGGATGGGCCACCTGCTCGGCGCCATCGACCAGGCCAAGCTCGACCAGCAGCGCGGCGTGGTCCAGAACGAGAAGCGGCAGGGGGAGAACCAGCCCTACGGCAAGGTGAACGGGTTCGTGGCCCACGCCACCTACCCGGCCGGCCACCCCTACTCCTGGACCACCATCGGCTCGATGAAGGACCTGGACGCCGCCTCGCTCGACGACGTGCGCGACTGGTTCAAGACCTCCTACGGCCCGAACAACGCGGTGCTGGTGGTGGCCGGGGACGTGAAGGCCGGCGAGGTGAAGGCCAAGGTGGAGCGGTGGTTCGGCGACATCCCGCCCGGCCCGCCGCTCACCCGCTTCGACGCCTGGCCGGCGAAGCGCGCCGGCACGCAGCGCGCGGTGATGCAGGACCGGGTGGCCCAGGCCCGGCTCTACCTGGTCTGGAACACGCCGCAGCGGGGCACCCGCGCCGACACCGACCTGGACCTCGCCTCGCAGGTGCTGGCCTCGGGGAAGAGCTCCCGCCTCTACAAGCGGCTGGTCTACGACGACCAGATCGCCACCGACGTGACGGCCTTCGAGGCCACCCGGGAGATCGGCAGCCAGTTCTGGATCATCGCCACCGCCCGGCCGGGCGGCGACCTGAAGGCGGTGGAGAAGGCGGTGGACGAGGAGCTGGCCCGCTTCCTGGCCCACGGCCCCACCGAGGCGGAGCTGCAGCGGGCCCGCACCAACTTCCTCTCCGGGTTCGTGCGCGGCCTGGAGCGCATCGGCGGCTTCGGCGGCAAGTCGGACGTGCTGGCCTCCAGCATGGTCT
>JAKAEO010000063.1 GCA_021818285.1 Myxococcales bacterium | reverse complement strand
AGTCGTCGGGGGTCGGCGTCGCGGTCGGGGCCATGAGGAGGAGCGCGGCGAGGGCGATGGGCATGGGGTCGGGGTCGCGGTCGGGGTCGGGGTCGCGGTCGCGGTCGGGCTGATCGCTAGAGCCCGAGCTCCATGACGATCGCGTCCTCCGCCTCCTCGGCGTAGTAGCGGGGCCGGACCGCCACCTCCCGGTAGCCCAGGCCGCGGTACAGGGCGATGGCCCCGGCGTTGGAGCGGCGCACCTCCAGGGTGGCGAGGCGCGCCCCGCGGGCCCGGCCCCGGGCGGCGGCCTCCTCCATCAGGGCGCGGGCGGCGCCGCGGCGGCGGTGCTCCGCGGCCACCGCGACGTTGAGCACGTGGAGCTCGTCGTGCACCAGCCAGAAGATCACGAAGCCCAGCACCGCCTCGCCGGCGGGGAGCTCCTCCACCCCGAGCAGCACGGTGGACCAGGCGTGGTCCATCTCGCGGCGGATGAGCTCCGCCGACCACGGGTGCCGGTAGGACTGGCGGTTGATCTCCGCCACCCGGTCCAGGTCGCCCGGGATCATGGCCCGGAAGCGCGGGCGGCATGGCGGGGGCACGCCTCACCCTCCCCTGGGGCCGAAGGGGTCGAGCACCCGCACCGTGGCCCGGGAGCGGAGCTCGGCGACGAGCGCCTTCACCTCGCGCCGGGTGCGCTCCGCGGCGAGGCGGGCCCGGGCCGCGGCGCGCCGCGCCGCCCGGTCGCCGGCCAGCTCGCTCCCGCGGTCGTGCAGGAAGCGGTCGACGTCGGCCTCGGGGACGTGGGCCGCACCCGAGACGCGGCTGTCCAGGTAGCGCTGCACCCGCAGGGTGCGCCGCAGCACCACCAGCAGCTCCTCCTCGGTCACGTCCCAGCGCGCCAGGAAGGCGCGGTAGGCGGCAGGCGCCGGGAAGCGCGCCTGGAAGCGGTGCAGCTCCTCCAGCGCCCCGGCCCGGTCCACCTCGAAGACCTGGAGCCGGACCACCTCGTCGAGCAGCAGGGTCTGGTCGATGAGCCACTGCAGGCCGGCCCGGAGCGCGGCCCGGTCCAGCTCGCCGCCGGCGGCGGCGACCGCCCCCTGGGAGATCAGGGCGATGCGCGTTTCCTCCTGGAGCCGGGTCAGGGTGATGACCCGGGGCTGCGTCGCGCCGGGGGCGCGGACCACCGCCACCACCTGCTCCACGACCCGGCCGGCGGCGGGCTCCCCGGCGGCGGCCGGCTCCCCGGCGGCGGCGGCCCCCGCCCCGAGGCAGGCCAGGGCGACGAGGAGCGGCCGGGACATGGCGGGCATTCTGGGTCGCGCGCGCCTCCGGGGCAAGCGCGGGGACGATTGACGCGGCGCGCCCGTGCGCTACCTTGCCCCCGTGGCACCGCGCGACCTCTACGGGATCCTGGGCGTCCCCCGCACCGCCTCCGCCGACGAGATCAAGAAGGCCTACCGGCGCCTGGCGCACCGGCACCACCCCGACAAGAACCCCGGCAACCAGCAGGCCGAGGAGCGCTTCAAGGAGATCACCGCCGCCCACGAGGTGCTCGGCGACCCGAAGCGCCGCAAGCTCTACGACGAGTTCGGCGCCGACTCGCTCCGCTCCGGCTTCGACCCGGCCAAGGCCGAGCAGTACCGGCAGTGGCAGCGCCAGGGGGGCGGCGGGCCGGTCGACTTCGGAGGCTTCGGCGGCTTCGAGCACGGCGGCGCCCCGTTCGACCTCGGCTCCATCTTCGAGCAGATCTTCGGCGGCGGCGCGGCCCGGGCGCGCCGGGGCCCGGCGCGCGGCCAGGACGCCCGCGCCACGGTGGAGGTGGAGCTCGCCGACGCGGTGCTCGGCGCCGAGCGCGACCTGCGGGTCGACGGCCGGACGCTGCGGGTGAAGATCCCGCCCGGCGTCGCCGACGGATCGCAGATCCGCCTCGCCGGCCAGGGCGCCCCGGGCGGCGGCGGCGGCCCGGCCGGCGACCTCTACCTCGAGGTCCGCCTGCGCCCGCACCCGCTGGTCCGGCGCGACGGCCGCGACCTGGCGCTCGACCTCCCGGTGACCGTCCCGGAGGCGGTGAACGGCGCCGAGGTGACCCTGCCGACCTTCGAGGGGCCGGTCCGGCTCAAGGTCCCGGCCGGCGCCCAGGCCGGCACCCGGCTGCGGCTCAAGGGCAAGGGGCTGCCGGACCTGAAGGGCGGCGCGCGCGGCGACCTCTACGCCGTGGTGAAGCTGGTCCTCCCGGAGCCGGACGAGCGGCTGCGGGAGGCGGTGCGGCCCCTCGAAGGGCTGTACAAAGGCGACCCCCGCGCGGCGATCTCGTTGTAGAAGGGGGCCGGAGGAACCGTGGGAATCTTCGACGTCTTCGGCTCGAGGGAAGAGCGCGAGCGGACCGCCCTCCGCAAGCTGCAGCAGAGGCTCACCGAGCGCTTCGGCCCGTCCGAGAACCGGCAGAAGGCCGCCGACCAGCTCGCCGCCATGGACACGCCGGCGGCGCTGCTGGCGCTGTGCATGCGCTTCACGGTGCGCGCCGACGTCGGCATCACCGACGACGAGGAGAAGGACGCGGTGCGCCGCCAGCTGGTGGCGGCCGGCGAGAAGGCGGTCGCCCCGGTGAAGGAGTTCCTGGAGCGGCAGGAGTCGGGGATCTCCTGGGGGCTGCGGGTCCTCACCGAGCTGCGCCCGGCCGGGGAGGTCATGGCCACGGCCACCGCCCTGCTGGCGCGCGTCGGCGGGGAGTACTCCCGCGACCCGGAGAAGAAGCTGGTGCTGCTCGCCTGGCTCACCGAGCACCACGCGCCGCCCGTGCCGCACGACGCCCCTCGCCCCAACCCGCTCCCCGGCCGGGACCGGGGAGAGGGAGACGGCCGAGACGCCGTCCAGCGCCCGGAGGAGGCGGCCATCCTCCCGCTGCTCGAGGACTTCTCCGACGACGTGCGCATCGCCGCGACCCGCGCCCTGTCGCGGTTCGGCGCCGGCGAGGCCGGGCGCGAGGCGCTGATCCAGCTCCTGCTGCGCGACCGGGACAACGCCCGGGTGCGCGGCGAGGTGCTCCAGGCCCTCCACCTCCTCGCCGCCGACGTGAAGGGCCACCGGCCGTCGGTGGAGGAGCTGCTCGTCGAGCCCTGGTTCCTCGACAAGGAAGGGCGCGTCAAGCGGCGCGGCTGACGCGCTGCGCGATGGGCCGTCCCGCAAGGCCCTACGCCGCGCGCCTCGCCGGGACTAGACTCGGCCGCGGTGAGCGAACCGGCCGTCTCCCCCCAGCCCGACGCCGGTCCCCGCAGCTGGATGGACCGCTGGTTCCGGGACGTCAAGGTCCCGCGCGAGGCCGGGCCGGAGCTGGGCGTGGCGGCCGCCCGCGGCCCGGTGATCTTCGTGATGCGGTCGGCCGGGCTGCTCGGCTTCCTCTTCCTCGCCTGGCTGTCGCGGCGGCTCGACCTCCCGCCGCTGCGCGTGGCGCTGGGGCTGCGGGGCCCGTTCCCCTGGCTCTTCCGGGTGCGCCACTCGCCGGCGGCGCTGGAGGCGGCCCTGGCGCGCGGCGAGCCGGCGGCGATCTTCCTGCGCGGCGCCGCCGGGCGCGACCCCTTCCCGGCGCTGCCGGCGCTGCAGCGCCGGCTGGGGCGGCCCCTCCAGCTGGTGCCGGCCCTGCTGGTCTGGAGCCGCCGCCCGCAGAAGCTCGAGCAGAGCCTGGGGGAGCTGCTCTTCGGCGCGCCCGACGCCCCCAACCGCCTGGCCAACGCCGTCGCCTTCCTGCTCAACCGCCGCCGCGCCTTCCTCCGGCTGGGGCGCGCCACCGACCTGCGGGCGCTGCTCGAGGGCCGGCCCGGGGACCCCGACGCGGTGGCGGGCCGGAAGCTGCGCTCGGCGCTGCACCTGCACCTGGCCCGGGAGTTCCGCGCCGCGGTGGGCCCGCCCATCAAGAGCGCCGCCCGGGTGCGCAGCCAGGTGATGCGCGACAAGGGGCTGCGGGCGGCGCTGGCGCGCGAGGCGCGGGAGACCGGCGCGGCGCCGGCGGCGGTGGAGGCGCGGGCCCGGGCCGACCTGGAGGAGCTGGCCAGCCGCTACACGCCGGGCTTCATCCAGCTGGTGCGGCCCCTCGCCGCCTGGTTCTTCCGGCGGACCTACGACTCGGTGGAGGTGGACGAGGCGGGCCTGGAGCGGGTGAAGCGCGCCGCCGCCTCCGCGCCGCTGGTGATCTGCCCCAGCCACAAGAGCCACGTCGACTACCTGGCCATCTCCTGGCTCTTCTACGAGAGCGGCCTCACGCCGCCCCACATCGCGGCCGGCATCAACCTCTCCTTCTGGCCCTTCGGCCGGATCGCCCGCTGGGGCGGCGCCTTCTTCATCCGGCGGACCGTGAAGGGGGACCGGGTCTACACCGCGGTGCTGCGGGCCTACGTGAAGCAGCTCCTGCGCGACCGCTTCCCCCAGGAGTTCTTCCCGGAGGGGAGCCGCAGCCGGACCGGGAAGCTGCTCTCCCCGAAGACCGGCCTCTTCTCCATGGAGGTGGACGCCTGGCTGGAGGGGGCCGCCGAGGACGTGCTCTTCGTCCCGGTGGCGGTGGACTACGAGACGCTGATGGAGGCGGGGAGCCACGCCCGGGAGCTGGCCGGCGGGGAGAAGCGCAAGGAGGACCTGCGCGGCCTGTGGCGCGCCCGCGAGGTCCTGGGGCGGAGGTTCGGGCGGGTCTACCTGCAGTTCCACGAGCCGGTCTCGCTGCGGGAGCTGGCGCGGCGGCGGCTCGGGGCCGGCGCCGGCGAGCTGTCGCCCGACGAGGTGATGGCCTCGCCGGAGGCGCCGCTCGGGCCCGCGCCGCGAGAGGGGCGCGCCGCCGGCGCCAAGCGCGAGCTGGTGCAGGCGCTCGCCAACCGCGTCGCCTGGGGCATCGGCGAGGCCCTCACCACCACCGCGGTGGGGCTGCTGGCGGCGGCGCTGCTCTCCAGCGGCCGCCGCGGCACCGGCGCCGCCGAGCTGGCGGCGCGGCTCGAGCTGCTGCGCCGGCTCGCCGAGGACGGCGGGGCCCGCCTCGGGCGCGGCCTGGCGGGGTCCCCCGCCGACCCGCGCCGGCCCGGCGCCCTGGCCGACGCGCTGGCCCGGCTGGTGGACGAGGGGCTGGTCCGGGTCGAGGACGCGGCCGGAGAGGCCGTGTACCTGGTGCCCGAGGAGCGCCGGACGCTCCTCGACTTCCACCGCAACGCGGTGCTGCACCGCTACGTCGCCCTCTCGCTGGTCGCGGCGGCGCTGCGGGCCGGCGGCCCCTGGGCGCGGGAGCCGGAGGTGCGGGACCGGGCGCTCTTCCTCTCCCGCCTCCTCAAGCTGGAGTTCGTCTACCGCGCCGGCGCCGGGTTCGACGGGATCTTCGACGAGCAGGTCGCCACGCTGGTGCGGCTGGGGGCGGCCCGGCGCGAGGGCGGGGGGCTCTCGGTGGGCGCCGAGCGCGGCCGGCTCGAGTTCCTGGCCCACCTGACCCGGGCCTACCTCGAGGCCTACCGCGTCGCCGCGGACGCCCTGCTCTCCGCCTTCCCGGGCGACGAGCCGCGCGAGCGCAAGGCGCTGGTCCGGCTGGCCCTGGACCGGGGCCGCGCCGCCTTCCAGGCGAGCCGGCTCGAGCACCTCGAGGCGCTCTCGCGGGCCACGCTGGAGAACGCCTTCGAGTGGCTCGCCCAGCAAGGGGCGCTGGCCGAGCAGGGCGCGGCCGTTTGCCTCTCCCCCGAATGGCGGGGCGGCCGGCTCACCGAGCACCTCGCGTCCCTAGACATCCTGCTGTGTTGAGGCGCGTCGCGGCGCGTCATGGCGCTCCGGCCTGGAGCGTCTTTCCGGGCCGCCTTTGCTTTCCTCGCGAGCCCTGTTCGGGGTATTCTCCCAACCCCGCGCATCTCCAGGTTTCGTTCCGAAACGACGACTCGCAGTGTATCCCTGCCCGAGGAGACCTCTTCCATGGCCGGTAACCGCGTCCTGAACAAGCAGCTCCAGAGCAAGATCATGCCCGCCGAGGCGGCCGCGGCGTTGATCCCCAACGGCGCCGTGGTCGGCATGTCCGGCTTCACCGGCGCCGGCTACCCCAAGGCCGTCCCCATCGCGCTCGCCAAGCGCGCGCTGGACGAGCGCCTCAAGGGCAAGTCGCTGAAGCTCGACGTCCTCACCGGCGCCTCCACCGGCCCGGAGCAGGACACGATGATGAGCATCGTGGAGGCGCAGCGCTTCCGCTTCCCCTACCAGGGAGACGCCGCCACCCGCGAGAAGATCAACGCCGGGCTCATCGAGTACCAGGACATGCACCTCTCCCACGCCGGCACGCTGGTCCGGTACGGCTACTACGGGAAGGGCAAGAACAACATCGACTTCGCGCTCATCGAGGTGACGAAGATCCTCGAGGACGGCACCGCCATCCCCTCCTCCTCCTGCGGCGCCAACAACGTCTACTTCGAGCACGCCGACAAGATCATCCTCGAGGTGAACAGCTGGCAGGACGAGCGGCTCGAGGGCATGCACGACATCATCTCGGTGAACGCCGTGCACGGGCAGCGGCAGCCCATCCCCATCATGGCCGCCGACGACCGCAAGGGCTCGAAGGTCTGGAAGTTCGACCTCTCCAAGGTCGTGGCGGTGGTCGAGACCGACAACCCGGACCGCAACGCGCCCTTCAAGGCCCCCGAGGAGATCCACAAGCGGATCGCCGGCCACATCATGGATTTCTTCCAGGGTGAGGTGAAGGCGGGCCGCGTCTCCAAGCACCTCACGCCGCTGCAGTCGGGCGTGGGCAACATCGCCAACGCGGTGCTGGTCGGCCTCAACGAGGGGCCCTTCGACCGGATGCTGAGCTACACCGAGGTGATCCAGGACGGCATGCTCGACATGCTCGACTCGGGCAAGCTGGTGGCCGCCTCCGCCACCGCCTTCTCGGTCTCGCCCGAGGGGCAGGTCCGCTTCAACAAGAAGATCGACCAGTACCGGAAGCAGATCATCCTGCGGCCGCAGGAGATCTCGAACAACCCGGAGGTCATCCGGCGGCTGGGCTGCATCGCCATGAACGGGTTCGTCGAGGCCGACATCTACGGCCACGTGAACTCGACCCACATCGCCGGCAAGGGCATCGAGAACGGCATCGGCGGGTCGGGCGACTTCGCCCGCAACTCGGCCTACACCATCTTCATGTCCCCGGCGACCGCCAAGGACGGGAAGATCTCCGCCATCGTGCCCTTCGCCTCGCACATCGACCACACCGAGCACGACGTCTCCGGCATCGTCACCGAGTACGGCTTCGCCGACCTCCGCGGCCGCAGCCCCAAGGAGAAGGCCAAGGAGATCATCGAGAAGTGCGCGGCCCCGGAGTACCGGCCCATCCTCTGGGACTACGTGAAGCGCGCCATGAAGGCCCCGAGCGCCGGCCTCCACTCGCCGCACATGTTCACGGAGGCCTTCTCGTTCCACAACCGGTACCTGCAGACCGGCGACATGCGGCCGAAGAAGTAGGCCCGGGGCCCGTCCCCGCCGGCCCACGAGGCACCTCGCGGCCGCCCGGCGACGGGCGGCCGCTTCCGTTCCGGCGGGGGACCGGGGCCGCGAGGGCGGCCCCGCCGCTACTTGTTGGGGATCGGGACCGGGAGCGCCGGACCGACGGCCGCGGGCCCGGGGGCGGCCCGGCGCTCGCCCGGCCTCCACTTCCCGATCGCCGCCGCCGCGACGGGCGGCGCCCCGGCGGGCTGGAACGGCCGGCTCGGCGTCCGCCGGTAGGTGGGCACCAGCTCCTCGATCGCCTCCAGGAGGTGCTCGCGGTCGCCCGCCTCGGCCAGCTCCCGCAGCGCCAGGAGCTTCCTGGCGAAGTCCTCCGGCGGCGGCTGGGTCCGGGCGACGCTGATGCGGTCGCGGACCTGGGCGCTCCGCTCCTCCTCCCCGGTGAGCAGCTCCTCGCAGAGCTTCTCGCCCGGCCGCAGCCCGGTGAAGACGATGGGGACCTCATCGCCGGGGATCCGGCCGGGCGCCGACGTGCCGGTGGGCTGCTACCTCTCGGGCGGCCTCGACAGCTCGCTGACCGCGGCGCTGGGCCGGCGGGTGAAGGGGGAGAGCTTCCGCACCTTCTCGGTGCGCTTCGAGGACGCCGAGTACGACGAGACGCCGTACCAGCGCGCGGTCGCCCGGCGCATCGGCAGCGACCACCGCGAGCTGCTCGTCGGCCGGCGGGACATCGCCGAGGCCTTCCCCGCGGTGGTGGCCGACGCCGAGCGGCCGCTCCTGCGCGCCGCCCGGCGCCGCTCTTCCTGCTCTCCCGGCTGGTCCGCGACGCGGGGATCAAGGTCGTGCTGACCGGCGAGGGGGCCGACGAGATGTTCGGCGGCTACGACCTCTTCCGCGAGGGGAAGGTCCGCCGCTTCTGGGGGCGGCGGCCGGCCTCCGCCTGCCGGCCCCGCCTGCTGGAGCGGCTCTACCCCTGGCTGGCCAGGTCCCCGGTCGCCCAGCAGGGGCTGGCGCGCGAGTTCTTCGGCCGCGGCCGCGAGCGCTGGGCCGAGCCGGGCTTCGCCCACCAGCCCCGCTGGCGCGCGGCGGCGGCGCTCCAGCGGCTCTTCCTGCCCGAGGTCCGGGCCGAGGCGGCGCGGACCGACGTCGTCGCCCGGCTGCTGGGTTCGCTGCCCGGCCCCTTTCGCCGCTGGTCCTTCCTGGCCCAGGACCAGTACCTCGAGGTCCGGACCCTGCTCTCGGGCTACCTGCTCTCCTCCCAGGGAGACCGCATGCTCATGGCCCACTCGGTGGAGGGACGCTTCCCCTTCCTCGACGCCGACCTGGTGGAGATTGCCAACGCCCTCCCCGCCTCGGCCAAGCTCCACGGGCTGGACGAGAAGCAGGTGCTGAAGCGCGCCGCCCGGGGGCTGGTCCCGCCCGAGGTGCTGGAGCGGCCCAAGCAGCCCTACCGCGCGCCCGACGCCCTCTCCTTCGTCGGGCCGGACGCGCCCGCCTGGGTCGCGGAGATCCTCTCCGCCGGGGCGCTGGCGGAGGCGGGCGTCTTCGACGCGCCCGCCGTCGACCGGCTGCGGAAGAAGTGCCAGGCCTCCGGGGGGGAGCCGCTCTCCAACGCCGACAACATGGCGCTGGTGGGCGTGCTCTCCACCGGCCTGCTGCACGCGCAGGCGGTGCGGGCGCCGCCGGGACGCGCCGGCCCGCCGGCCTTCCGGACCGTGGTGGACCGGCTCTCCGGGCCTGCCGCGGGCCCGCCTCCCGGCCCCCGCTGAGGCGGCGCCGGGTCCCCGGGGGCCCTCAGCTCCACAGGTCCCATCGCCCGCCGAGGAGGACGGCGAGGGCGATGGCGGCGTTGGCCGCCGCGTGGGCGAGGATGGCGTCGCCCAGCCGCCCGCGGTGCCAGCGCGCCAGGGCGAAGGCCAGGCCGGCGGCGGTGCCGAGGATCCAGTGCTGGTGCAGGGCGCCGAAGGCCAGCGAGGAGAGCAGCACCGCCGGCCAGGCGACGGCCCGCGCCGGGAGCGCCTCGAAGTCGGGCCGGGTCAGCCAGGGGAGCAGGAAGCCCCGGAAGGCCAGCTCCTCGACGACCGGGATCACCGCGCAGGAGCCGAGGACGCGGACGGCGATCCAGGCCCCGCGCGCGCCCGGGCCGAGGCCCGCCGGCACCCCGGCCGCTCCCGGCTCGCCCCGCGCCAGGAGCACCCAGAGCACGCCGACGGCCGCCCCGAGGGCCACGGCGGGCAGCGACCAGCCCAGGCGCGGGCGGGGCAGCTGCCCGCGGATCGCGAGGAGGACGAGCGCGGCGGCGGCCACGGGGAGCCCGTACCACCGCGCCGGCAGCCCGCTCCCGAAGGCGCCGAGGAGCAGCGCCGCCGCCAGGGCGGCCAGCAGCGGCGCGATGTAGGCGGCCGCGGCCGCCGGCACCGCCGGCTCCGCCGCCCCGCCGGCTTCCCCGGAGGGCTCGCGCCGCAGCCAGGCGACGCGCTCGGCCGCCGCCACGCTCCCGAGGGCGATGGCGATGAAGAGGAGCCAGCCGAGCTTGGAGTGGAAGCTCGCCCAGGCGACCCGCTCCAGCCCGGCGGCGCCGAGCAGCACCAGCAGGGTGATGCGCACCACGTTGGCCGCGAAGGCGAGGAGCGCGCCCGCCGGGAGCAGGAGGAGGGCGCGGGGGAAGCGCAGCCGGGAACGGGCCAGGGCGATCCACAGCGACTGGAAGACGGCCACCAGGCCGATCCCGTTCACGCCGGAGCAGACGGGGGCGATGGCGACCTCGAACCGCCCGGCCCCGACCACCGCCTCGCCGGCGTCCAGGATCGCGTCGTGCCGCAGGACGCCCACCATCCAGCCCACCGCGTGGAGCGTGCTCCCGGTCAGCACGCCCCACAGCCCCTCGGCGGCGGCCGCCGCGCGCCAGACGAGCATCCCCGCCGCCAGCGCCAGCAGCGGCAGGCGCCAGCGCTCCCGCAGGAGGCGAAGGCTCCAGGCGAGCGGCGCGGCGCTGCCGAGCGCCAGGAGCACGGTGACCGCGGCCCACGCCACCCAGCCGGAGAGCGCCGCGAGGCCGGGCGGCGGGGCGCCGTCGCCCATGAGCCGCCAGGCGAGCCAGGCCAGGACGGCGTAGGCGGCGAGGTTCAGGGCGAGGAGCGGCGCCGGCCTCCAGGGCCCGGGCGGTGGCAGGGCGCCGGCCAGGGCCACCGGCTCCGGCCGGCGGGCGATGAGCCAGCCGGCCGCGCCGCCGCCGATCAGCACCGGAATGGCGAGCCGGAGGGCGGCGACGAGCGGCGCCGCCTCGCCCGCGGTGGGGAGGTCGATGAGAAGCGAGATCCCCATCCCCTCGGCGAGGAGCAGGGAGATCGGGAGCGCCCAGCGCAGCACCGGAGCCACGCCGGGACTATCCCTCGGAGCGGAAGGTGGCGGTCAGCCGGCGGGTCGGGGCCCGGCTCAGCGGCGCTTGCGGCGGGCGATGAGGATCCCGCCGCCCGCGACCAGCGCGGCCACCACGCCCGCGGTCGCCGCGTCGAACTCCGGGACCCCGCGGCGGCCGTCGTCCCCGCGCCCTTCGCGGTGGTGGTGCTGCGCCCATGCCGCCACCGGAACCAGCACGAGCGCCAGCAGCAGCGCCCGGACGATCGGCCTCGAGTCTCGGAGTGTCATCGCGCCCCCGTTTCACTTCCTGCGACAGCACCATTTCGCGGCGACAGCACCATTGCGTATTCGATGTGGGCGTACAACTACCTTGGGTCAACGACACTCACACGGGCGGTACGCGCCGCGAACACCGCGGCAGGACGTCGCACCCGTCGCTGACCCGGCCGAGGGAGAACCGGGCCTTTCCGGCACGACGTCCCTCCATGCGACCAGGGAGCCGGCGGGCTCGCTCCGCACGCCCGCCTCGCGTAGATTCGCGGCCATGGCCGATCCCGACCTCCCCGCCGCGATGGAGACGGCGCGCCGGGCCGCCGAGGCGGCCGCCGCCGCGGCCCTCCGGCACTTCCGCACCGGCGTCCGCGTCGAGGTGAAGCCCGACCGGACCCCGGTGACCGCCGCGGACCGGGAGGCGGAGGCCGCGGCGCTTGCGGTGATCCGCGCCGCCTTCCCCGACCACGCCGTCCTCGGGGAGGAGAGCGGCGCGCACGCCGGCGACGCGGCGGCGCGCTGGATCGTCGACCCCATCGACGGGACGCGGGGCTTCACGCGGGGCGGGAGCTTCTGGGGGCCGCTGGTGGCGCTGGAGCAGGGCGGCTCCGTCGTGGCCGGCGCCATGGCCCTCCCCGCCCTCGGCGAGACCTACTGGGCGGCGCGGGGGCTCGGCTGCTGGCAGCGCACCGGGGCCGCGGAGCCGGTGCGGCTGCGCGTCTCGGGCGTCTCCGACTGGTCAGAGGCCACGCTGTCGCTGGGGGAGATGCGCTTCGTCCTCGCCCCACCCCTCGGCGACCGGATCGTCGGGCTCGCCCGCGGCGCCGCCTCGGCGCGGTGCTACGGCGACCTCGCGGGCGCGGCGATGGTGCTCACCGGCCGGGCCGAGGCCTGGATCGAGGCGGGCGTGCAGGTCTGGGACCTCGCGCCGCTCCAGATCCTGGTCGAGGAGGCGGGCGGGCGGTTCACCGACTTCGAGGGGCGGGCGACGGTCGCCGGGGGGCGGTGCGTGGCGTCGAACGGGCTGCTGCACGCGCACGTCCTGGCGACGTTGCGGTGACGCCGCCGCTGGGGCATTCATGGTACAGCCGGGGTGGCGGGCGACGCGCTAGCCTGCGCTGGCCCGTGCGCCGGCCCTCGCCGCGAGGCTCGCGGCGCCGTATCTCCGGGGGGAGTCTCGACATGGCAAGGCCCGTCCATGTTGCAGTCGTCGGCGTCCTGGCGCTCGCCGCCTGCGCGCACTCCTCCGGTGGCTACATCTGGGTGGACAGCTACACGGCGCCGCCGCGCGCGCCGCATCACGAGTACGTCATCGGCGTGGGCGACCAGATCAGCGTGCGCGTCTACAACCAGGACGGGATGAGCGCCCGGCAGCGCGTGCGGGCCGACGGGAAGATCTCCCTGCCGTTCCTGAACGACGTCCCTGCCGCCGGGATGACGACCGTCGCGCTGGCGGCGGAGATCCAGAAGGGGCTCAAGGCCTTCGTGGTCAACCCGGTGGTCACCGTCTCGCTGGAGGAGGCGAGGCCCTTCGAGGTCTTCGTGGTCGGCGAGGTGACGAGGCCCGGGCGCTACGTGCTGGAAGGCGGCGGGAGCGTGCTGCAGGCGATCGCGGCGGCCGGCGGGCTGTCGCCCTTCGCCGTCCGGGACCGGATCTTCGTCGTCCGGCCGGACCCGACGCCCGTCCGCATCCGGTTCCGCTACGACGCGCTGACGCGGCTGGAGGGCCGGGCGGCCGCCTTCGCCCTGAAGAACGGCGATTCCATCGTCGTGGAGTGAGCCTTGACCACCGTCGCGGCCGCCGCGCTCCTCGCCTCGGCCCTCGGCGCCACCGACGCGTTCCACCTGGCGCTCCGCTCGGAGGTGCGCGGGATCGGCGGCGGCGCCCCGGGCGTGCGCCTCGTCGAGCCTGCTCCCTTCGAGCTCGATCCCGGCGTCGCCTTCGACTTCGCCAGCGACGACGTCGACCTCGGGCTGGCCTACGGCCCGCGCTTCTTCCTCTTCGCGGGTCCCGAGGGAGGGTACGCCGTCCGGTCGGTGGGCCGCTACGACGCCGGAACGGGCTCGGTCACGCTGCACCCCGACGACCGCTTCCGCGTGGTCGTCGCGGGTTCGGCCTCGCGGGGCACGATGGAGCTGTCGCCCCTGGCGCAGCTGACGACCACCGCGCCGGAGGCCCTGCCGGGCCAGCCGGCCCCGGCCCCCGCGCCGCTGGAGCCGGCCCCGGGGATCCGGAGCGGTCCGCACTCCTCGTGGAGCACGCGGGGAACGGTCGACTGGAAGGCCTCTTCCACCCTGACCTTCACGGGGACGGGCGCCTACCACCAGAGCGGCGGCGTGGACGAGGCCTCCCGCGCCATCTTCCCCGACGTGCGGGGCCCGTCCATCGCCGCGTCCATGGCGGCGAGGCTGGACGCCCTCGACACCCTGGGCCTGCACGCGGGCCTCGCCCAGACCCGGCTCGCCAGCCAGGCGACGGTGACCATCGTCGACCTCACCTCGCGCTGGGCCCGCCAGGTCGCCGCCGACACCAGCGCCTACGTTGCCGCCGGCGTGTCGGTGCGAGGGCACGACACCACCACCCCGGCCCTCCCCTCGCCGCTCGGCCGCGTGGCTCCCGAGGGGGAGCTGGGCCTGAGCAAGGCGGCGCCGCTCGATCGGCCCGGGCTCGGCGCGTCGGCCAGGCTGGGCCTCGCCCCGTACCTCGATCCGTACGCGGTGAGGGTCCGCCAGCGCGCCTCGGCGCAGCTCGGCCTCGACTGGCCGGTGCTCCAGCGCCTCCGCATCACCGCCGCGCTGTCCGGCGCCTCCGTGGTCGGCGGCGGCAGCGTCGGGCCCAGCGCGGTCGCCGCCGACGTCACCGCCTGGTCCCGGTACACCGACACCGAGATCGGCCTGGCGGTGCGCAGCGGCTTCCAGCAGGGCGAGGCGCAGGCGGGCGACACCTGGCAGTGGGGCGTCTCGATCGAGGTGCGCTGGCGCGCGCGGGGCACGCTGTGAGCCGGGACCCGCCCGGGGCACCGCCCGCCCCGCTCCACGCCCGGGGGCGCGTCCGCTTCGGCGCGATCTGGGTCGACGCCCTCACCGCCGGGGAGGCCCTCGGCGCCGTCGAGCGGCTGGTGGAGCGCGGAGCCGGCGGCGCGGTGTTCACCCCGAACGTCGACCACGTGGTCCTGGCCGAGCGCGACCCGGACCTGCGCGCGGCCTACGCGCGCGCCGACCTGAGCCTGTGCGACGGCCAGCCCCTGCGCTGGCTCTCCGGGTGGCTCGGGCTCCGGCTGCCCGAGAAGATCTCGGGGTCCGACCTCTTCCTGCCCCTCATGTCGCTGGCGGCGCGGCGCGGCTTCCGCGTGTTCCTCCTCGGAGGCGACCCCGGGGTGGCGGAGGAGGCCGGCGCCCGGCTCACCGGCGAGCTCGGCGTCCGGGTGGTGGGGACGGCCTGCCCGCGCATCGCCACGCCCTTCGGCCCCCGGGAAGAGGCGGTCGCCCTCCAGGTGGCGGCGGCGCGTCCGGACCTCGCGGTCGTGTGCCTGGGCGCTCCCAAGGGAGAGCGGTGGATCGACCGGGCGCGGGACCACCTGGGCGGCGCGGTGGCCCTGCAGCTGGGGGCCAGCATGGACTTCTACGTCGGGCGGGCGCGGCGCGCGCCCGGCTGGATGCAGCGGACCGGCCTGGAGTGGATCCACCGCCTGGCGCACGACCCGCGCCGGCTGGCCCGCCGCTACCTGGTGCGGGACCCCGCGTTCGTCTCCATCGCCGTCCGGACGCGCCGCCTCCCCCGCGCCGAGCGCGTCCGGGACGGCGCCGGGGCGGCGGCCGCGCACCCCGCGGGGTGACGCGCCCCCCGGGGCCCGGGAGGCCGGCGCGAGGGGACGCCTACCGCGCGGTCCGCCCGGCGCCGGCCTTCGCCGGCCACGCGCCCGTCGCGACCGCGAGCTTGGCCGCCACCGCCATCGCCAGGCCCAGGAGGATCCGGTACTGCACCAGGTTGGCTCCGGTGTCGCCGTACGCCAGCCCCATGCAGGCGATCACCGCCGCGATGCAGGCGAGCGCGGCCACGCGGTCCTCCGGATCGCGGGCGAGCCGGTAGGAGCGCACCGCCAGGTAGACGATGCCGGCGTTGAAGCACCACATCGCCGCGAAGGCGACGAGCCCCGCCAGGAGGAGCAGGCCCAGCACGCTGTTGTGCGGCCAGCCGCGGTAGTCCGGGTAGAACATCGAGATGTCGGCGTTGTGCTTGTAGATGGTGTACTGGGCCCCCAGCCCCGCCCCGAGGACCGGGTGCTCGCGGATCGACATGGCGATGTTCCAGTTCTCGATGTCCCGCCACCGGGTCGAGGCGTCGGCGCTGCTGCCGCTCACCGATCGCAGCAGCCGGATGGGCCCGAAGAACGAGGAGTCGCGGTTCCAGCCCACGCCGACGTAGAGCGCCGCGATGGGCAGGAGGATCACCACGCCCCTGGTGATCAGGCGCTTCCAGGGCCTCCACGGGCTCAGGAGGTAGATGGCCAGGAAGGACGTCGCCAGGACGACCCATGCCAGGCGGCGGCCGTTCTCGACCACGCCCAGGAGGAGGAGCGGCCCGAGGACGGCCGCGTCCAGCAGGCGCCGCCGGTCGGGGCGCTCCATCGGCCGGGCGAGGAGGATGACGAGGGCGACGGTGAAGAGCGCCGAGTCGCCGTGGCTGGTCGCGTAGGACAGCTCACC
>JAKAEO010000285.1 GCA_021818285.1 Myxococcales bacterium | reverse complement strand
CGCCGAGGTGCTGGCCGTGGCCGGGCGCGTCGCCGGGCAGGCGGCGCCGTCGCTCGCGCCCGACGGGCTCGGCGCCTTCGACGCCGCCGCCCGCGCGCTGGGCGCGCCCGTCTTCGAGGTGGTGGGCGGGAAGGTGCGCTACGCCGGGGCCTTCGAGGCCCTGGCGGAGGAGCCCGGCCGGCGCTGAGGAAGGGCGCGGCGGCCGCCCACCCCCCGCGCTAGACTCCACGCGTGGACGCCATCGAGGTCACCCGCACCCGGCACGGCCCGTTCGAGCGCATCGTGCTCGCCGCCACCGAGGGGCGGAAGTCGCAGCTCGCGGTCTACCGGGTGGGCGACCTGCTGGTGGACACCGGCGGGACCCGCGTCTCCGCGGCGCTGGTCGCGGCGCTCCGCGACGACCCGCCGCGCCGCATCGTCTGCACCCACCAGCACGAGGACCACGCCGGCGGCGCCATGGCGCTGCGGCGCGCCTTCGGGGAGCTGCCGGTGCACGCGCCGGCGGCGCACGTCGAGCTGCTCCGCGGCTTCGACCGCGTGCCCGACTACCGCGCCACCGCCTGGGGCCACCCCGAGCCCATCCCCGACGCCCGCGGCTACCACGCCGGGGCCCGCTTCCCGGCCGGCGGCGCCGTCCTGGAGGCGGTCGAGACGCCGGGCCACACCCCGGGACACATGGCGCTCCTCGCCACGGTGGGCGGCGAGACCTGGGCGCTCACCGGCGACCTCTACGTCACCGACCGGCCGCTCACCGCCTGGTACGAGTCGGCGGCCGACGACATGGTGCGCTCGCTCCGGCTCCTGGCGGCCCGCCCCGGGCTGCGGGCGCTCCCCACCCACGGCGCGGCGCTGGAGGACGGGGGCGCGGCCTTCGCCGCCGTCGCCGACCTGGTCGAGCGCGAGGCCGACCGGGTGCGCGCCGCGGCCGACCGGCTGGGGACGGTCGAGCCCTCGGTCCTGGCCCGCGCGCTCTACGGCCCGGAGGGCCCCTTCGCGGAGCGCTCCGGCGGAGAGTTCTCCACCGCCGCCTTCGTGCGCAGCGTGCTGGCGCCGGTGCGGTCGCTGCCGGCGGCGGTGCCGGCGCTGGCCTGACGGGCGGGCGGCGGGAACCACCCCCACCCCGCGGCGGCCCCGGAACGCGAGCGCCCCCGCCGCGGCCGGGACCGGGGTCGCCGGCCGGCGGGGGGCCGCGGAGGCCGGGGGGCGCTACGCCTTGGGCGCCTCGACGTCGGCCTGGACCTTCACCCGGGCCTTGCCGACCACCTCGCGGTGCAGCTTCACCGGCACCTCGTGGTCGCCCACCGTCTTGATGGGCTCGGCGAGGTCGATCGCCCGGCGGTCGATCTGCAGGCCGCGGGCGGCCAGGGCCTCGGCGATGTCGAGGGCGGTGACCGAGCCGTAGAGCTTGTCCTGCTCGCCGACCTTGCGCACCAGCGTCACCGGGGTCTCGGCCAGGCGCTTCGCCACCGCCTCGGCGCTCTGCTTCAGCTTGGCGGCCTTGGCCTCGGCCACCTTCCGCTGGTGCTCCAGCTCCCGCACGTTCCGGGCGTTGGCCACCACCGCCAGGCCGCGCGGGATGAGGAAGTTGCGGCCGTAGCCGGGGCGCACCTCGACCAGCTCGCCGCCCTTCCCCAGGTTCTCCACGTCCTCTCGCAGGATGAGCTTCATGGCCTCTCCCTAGCCCGCCTGCACCGTGTAGGGCAGGATGGCGAGCATCCGGGCGCGCTTCACCGCGGTGGCCACCTCGCGCTGGTGCTTGGCGCAGTTTCCGCTGATCCGGCGCGGGATGATCTTGCCGCGCTCGGTGAGGAAGTACTTCATCTGGCCCTGGTCCTTGTAGTCGACCTTGGCCGCCTTGTCGGCGCAGAAGCGGCAGACCTTGCGCCGGCCGAAGCCGCGCCGCCCGCCCTCGTCGCCGCCGCGGTCGTCGCCGCCGCGCCCGCCGCGCTCGTCGCGGCCGCGGTCGTCGCCGCCGCGCCCGCCGCCGCCGCCGCCGCCGAAGCGGCCGCCGCCCGGCCCCTTGCCGCCGAACCCACCGAAATCAGGACGCGCCATGGCCTACTCCTCCCCTTCGACGGGAGCCTCGAAGGGCTCCTCGGGCCGCTCGCCGAACTCGGGGCGCTCCGCGTGCGGGCGCGCCTCCTCCTCGGCCGGCTGGACCTTGACGTCCTGCTCGACGGCGCGGGCCTCGAAGTCGACGCCGTCGGCGAGCTTCACCGACTGGAACTTGGTCACCTGGTCGATCATCTTCAGGTTGCGCTCGAACTCGGTCACCAGCCCCGGGCTGCCCACGTACAGGCAGTGCATGAAGAGCGCCTTCTGGTTCTTGGCCACGGGGAAGGCGGTCTTGCGCTTCCCCTGGTTGGTGAACCGGATGACCTTGCCGCTCTCGCGCGACACCATCGCGCGGAGCCGCTCCTTGATCTCCTCCACCTGGTCGTCGGGCGTGTCCGCCTTGAGCAGGTAGATGGTCTCGTACTCGCGCACGAGTCGCTTCTGGGCTTCCGCCATGCTTCGCTCCCCTCGGGTTCACAGCGGCGGTTCGCCCGCCGCGAGGAGTCGTCGTCTTCCGGGGGGCACCATGCCTTCCCGGCGCTGCGCTCCGGCGTCACTTCCGCCGGTTGAACTCGTTCATGGCCTTCACGGCCCCCTGCTCCGCCGCCGCCCGCGCCGCCGCGGTGGCCCAGGCCACCGCCTCCGACAGCGCCGCCTCCTCGCCCTTCGGCCACCGCCCCAGCACGAAGTCGGCCGGGTCCATCTCCGGCGGCGGCCGCCCCACCCCCACCCGCACCCGCACGTAGTCCGGGGTGCCCAGGTGGGCGTTCAGGCTCTTCAGCCCGTTGTGCCCCCCGTGCCCGCCGCCCACCTTCACCTGGACGCGGAACGGGGGGAGCTCCAGGTCGTCGTGCACCACCACCAGCTCGCCGGCGGGGAGCTTGAGGAACCGCGCCGCCGGGCCGACCGCCTCGCCGGAGTGGTTCATGAAGGTCTGGGGCTTCATGATCCAGACCTTCTCCGCGCCCGCCGCCGCCTCGGCGATCTCCGCCCCGAACTTGCGGACCGTGAAGGCGGCCCCCCAGGCGGCGGCCAGGGCCTCGGCCACCAGGAAGCCGACGTTGTGGCGGGTCCGCGCGTACTCGGTACCGGGGTTGCCCAGGCCGACGACGAGCCTCAAGCGGCGACCCTACTTCTTCCCCTTCTCGCCCTTGGCCGGAGCCGCTCCCTTGGCCGGAGCGGCACCGGGAGCGGGCTTGGCCCCCGCGGCCGGGGCGGCCCCGGCGGCGGCACCCGCGGCGGCCGGCGCGCCC
>JAKAEO010000284.1 GCA_021818285.1 Myxococcales bacterium | reverse complement strand
GCCCTTCCAGAGCGCCTTGGGCGAGACGATCATCAGCTTGTCGAACTTGCACAGGGCGATGGTGCCGCTGGTGCGGATCTCCTCGACGGTGAGCGTGGAGAGCCGGGCCAGGTCGCGCGTCGACTGCAGCACCTCCACCGTCACCTTGCCCGGCGGCACCCAGCCCAGGTCCTCGCGCAGCGCGGCGCGCTGGGCCTCCAGCGTCTCGAGGAGGTAGGGGACGAGCACCTCCTCCTTTCCCTTCGGCGTCGAGACGCGGAAGTGCTCGCTCTCGGCCTGCACGTAGTCGCGGGTGACGTCCCGCGCCGCCCGGGCCAGCTTCAGCCAGTCGAGCCCGCCGGTGGTGACGCCGCCGGCGCGCTGGAGCAGCTCCACCGCCTCGGCGTAGCGCTGCTCCTGGAAGCGCAGCACCCCGGCGGCGCCGAGCACGGCGCGGTCGCCGGGGTGGCTGGCGAGGAGCGGCTCGAGGAGGCCGCGGGCGGTGGCGACGTCCTCGTCGGAGAGGGCCTCGACGGCGGCGCGGAGGGCGGTACCCTCGTCCGGGCCCCCCTCACCCTGGCCCTCCGCGCGGGCCACCTGGCCGAGCAGGAGCAGCGCCACCGCCGCGACGACGCGCGCCGCGCTCACTTCACCAGCTCCTGGTAGTAGCGCTGCAGCTCCGGCTTGTAGGGCTCCGGCGCCCGCTGCTTCATCGCCTCGAGGATGTCCTTGCGGAACTCCTCCGGCACCTTGTAGGCGTCGGCGCCGGGGATCTCGACCTTCTCGTGGGACAGGTCGCCCTCGTCGCCCTCGCTCCCCTCCCCGCCGCCGAGCGCCATCGGGAAGGGGAAGCCCTCGCCGCCGCCCTTCCCGCCCCCCTTCCGCGCCATCTCCTCCATCCCCTTCTGGAAGCGCTCCAGGGCGTCCATCGCCTGCTTCTGGCGGCCGTGGCCGCGCTGCGGGTTCCCCTCCCTCAGATCTCCGGTCGCCTGGCCCATCGCCCCCTGCGCCTCGCCCAGCGTCGCCTGCGACCGGGGCGGGAAGATCGGCGCCTGCTGGGCGAGCTGGTCGAGCCGCTGGCGCAGCCTCCCCGCCTCGCGCTCCAGCTCCCCCTGCCGCTTCGCCATCTCCTCCAGGCGCCGGCGATCCCCCTTCGAGAGCACCTCCCGCGGATCGGGGAAGAGCTTCTCCAGCTCGTCGCGGACCTTCCGCGACGGCGCCATCGCCTGCTGGACGTGGCGCTCGCCGTCGCGCAGCACCATCGGCCCCCGCTGGCCCTGGGGCTGCGGCCAGCGCTCGGCCACCTGCGCGTCGTCCTCCAGCCCCACCGAGAGGCGCTGCAGCGAGGGCATGGCCCGCTTCACCGACTCCAGCGCGGCGTCGAAGTCCCCCGAGTCGAGCCCCTTTTCCAGATCTTGGAGGGCGTCGTGCGAGCGGTTCCACTCCTCCTCGGCCCGCGGCGACAGCTCGTCGCGCGCCGCCTCCAGCTCCTGGCGCGCCTGGCGAGCCTCCCGCTTCATCCGGCCGGCCTGCTCCCTCATCTTCTCCAGCTTCCCGGCGATCCGGCGCCGGTACTCCTCGCGCACCTTGCCGGTCTCGGCGGCGAGCCGCTCCTGCCGGCCCTGGACCTCGGCGAGCCGCTGCTGGAACTCCCGCATCTCCTTCATCAGCTCGCGGGTGCGGGCGTCGGGGCGGCCGGCGGTGCGCTCCAGCCCGGCCATCATCTGCTGCATCCGGCTCCCCAGGGCGTCGAGGGCCTTGAGCGCCGCCTCCACGTCCCCCTTGCGCAGCGCCTCCTCCACCGCGTCGAGCCCGCCCATGGCGTCCTGGCCGCGCCGGGCCTCGGCCAGCGCCTCGGCGTTCATGTGCTCGTCCTGGATGCCCTTGGCCAGCTCCGCCATCCGCCGCGCCATCTCGTTCATGCGCCGCTTCATGCGGCCGATCTCGGCGAGGATTCGCCGCCGCGCCTCGTCGCCGGGCGCCTCGCGGTACTTCTCGAGCAGCGAGGCCAGCTCGCGGCGGCGCGCCTGCAGCTCCTTCGCCATCGCCACCAGCTCCTGGGCCCGCTCCTTGTCGAAGAGCGCCTCCAGGTAGAGGACGTCCTTCTCCAGCTCGCGGTCCAGGGTGGCGTCCTCGCCGGCGAGCCGGCGCCAGAAGGCGTCGCCCGCCGCCAGCGAGCCCAGCAGCCGCACCGCGGTGGCGCGGGTCGAGGTGAGCGGCTGCTCGGCGGCGCGCAGGCCGGCGGCGGCGTTGCCCAGGGCGTCGGGGACGGCGCGCGGCGTCCCCTTGCGGCGGCGCATGGAGAGGGCGGCGTCGCGCAGCGCCTGGTGCAGCGCGCGGGTGCGCAGGTCGAGCGCCTGGCCGCGGGCGAGCAGCGGCGGGGTCCACAGGGCGAGGCCGTCGCGCAGCTCCAGGCGGTCGGCGAGCAGCCCCACCATCCGCTCCCAGAGCGCCTGCGCCTCCTCGAGCAGCTTCCGGCGGTGCTCCGCCTCGCTGTAGATCTTCACCGCCTGCGTCGCCGAGACGCCGCGCTTCGGACCGGAGACGGCGTCGTTGTCGCGCACCTCCAGCCAGTAGAGGAGCTTCTCCCCCTCCCCGAGGCCGAAGGCGGACGGGTCCAGCTCGAAGGAGCCGGAGTCGCGCCGCGCCCCGTCGAGCCCGCGCAGCACCTTGCGCTCCTCGGCGCCGCCCGGGGCCTTGGTGACCAGCGCCAGCTCGGTGAGGCCGTAGTCGTCGCTCGCGGTCCAGTCCACCCGCACCCGGGCGCGGGCGTCCACCTCCAGCTCCGGGGCCGGGGCGGTGATGCGGACCTCGGGGAAGGCGTCGGGCTCGACGGCGATGGGGATGGGCGGGCCGACGGCGATCACCTTGCGCCCCTTGCGGAAGCGGAAGCGGTAGTCGCCGGGCCGGTCCACGGTGAGGCGGCCCGAGAGGGCGCGGCCGTCCTTCACCTCGAGCGCGACGGCGAGCGGGCCGGCGGCGCCCGGGGCCGGCGCGCCGGTCGCGGCGGGGCCGGAGGGCGGCGTCCCCGCGTCCGGGCCGGCGCCCTCGACCAGCAGGTCGGCCTGCTCCACCGGCCGGTCGGAGCGGGCGCGGATGCGCACCTCGGTGCCGCGCGGCGCGGTGATCTCGCCGCCGGTGCCGGAGATGGTCCGGGAGGGGCGGCCGGTGTGGGCCGGGTAGAGGAAGGTCAGCTCCACGTCGCCGGTGATGGGGTCGGGCTGGACCACCGGCGGCGGCGGGCCCAGGCCGGCGAGCCGGGCGTAGGCGGCGGCGAGGGGCCGGCCGCCGGCGGCGAGGGCGAGCAGCGTCGCGGCGAGCGCGCCTCCGG
>JAKAEO010000283.1 GCA_021818285.1 Myxococcales bacterium | reverse complement strand
GGGCGCGCCGCGGGGCTGCGCGTCGAGGTGCGCGGCCGTCGGGAGATCGCCGCCCTGGGGATGGGGATGTTCCTGGGCGTGACCCGGGGCTCCTCCGAGGAGCCGCGCCTGGTGAAGCTGAGCTGGATCCCGAAGGGGACGGCGGGGAAGCGGCCGCCCCTGGTGCTGGTGGGCAAGGCCATCACCTTCGACTCGGGCGGGCTCTCGCTGAAGCCCACCGAGAGCATGGTGACGATGAACTCCGACATGGCCGGCGCCGCGGCGGTGGCCGGCGCCATGCGGGTGGTGGCGGAGCTGGCGCCGCCCTTCCCGGTCCACGCCCTCTTCGGCGCCTGCGAGAACATGCCCGGCGGCCGGGCCTACAAGCCGAGCGACGTGCTGCGCGCCTGCAACGGGAAGACGGTCCAGGTGACCAACACCGACGCAGAGGGGCGGCTGGTGCTCGGGGACGTGCTGGCCTGGGCGGCGAAGACGCTGAGGCCGGCGGCGCTGGTGGACGTGGCCACGCTCACCGGGGCCTGCGTGGTGGCGCTCGGCCCCACCGTGGCCGGGGTCCTGGGGCCCGACGGCCCGGTCGTGGAGGCGGTCCTGGAGGCGGCGCGCCGCTCCGGGGAGGACTTCTGGCGGCTGCCGCTCCCCGAGGCGCTCCGCGAGAACTTGAAGTCCGACGTCGCCGACCTCAAGAACACCGGCGAGCGCTGGGGCGGGGCGCTCACCGCCGGCCTCTTCCTCCAGGAGTTCACCGGCGGCGTCCCCTGGGCCCACCTCGACGTCGCCGGGCCGTCCCACACCACCAAGGAGCGCGGCTACTGGTCGAAGGGCGGGACCGGGGTGCCGCTGCGCACGCTGGTGGAGCTGGTGCGGGGCTGGCAGCCGGCCTGAGCGCCTCACCCCTCCGGCTTCCGGGCGGCGCCGTGCCGCCCCTGTCCGGCGGCGAAGGCGGCGGCCCCGGCCAGCGACTCGGCGAGCAGGATGGGGGCGCCGCTCCGGTGCTCGGCGCGGAGCGCCTCGGCCAGGTCGAGGTCCAGCGACCGGTAGGCCGAGGCCCGGTCGGCCCGCATGCAGGCCTGCGGGAAGGCGGCGATCTCCCGGGCCAGCGCCTCGGCCTCGGGCCGGGCCCGGCCGGCCGGCACCACGCGGTTCGCGAGCCCCATCTGCAGCGCCTCGGCGGCGCCCACCGGGCGGCCGGTGAGGACGAGGTCGAGCGCCCGCCCCACGCCGACGACGCGCGGGAGCCGCACCGTGCCCCCGTCGATGAGCGGGACGCCCCAGCGGCGGCAGAAGACGCCCAGCACCGCCCCCTCCTCCACCACCCGGAGATCGCACCAGAGCGCCAGCTCCAGGCCGCCGGCCACGGCGTGACCCGCCACCGCGGCGATCACCGGCTTGGCGAGCGGGATGCGGCTCGGCCCCATCGGCCCGTTCCCATCCTCGTCCAGCTCGAAGGGCTTCCCGGCGGCGACGGCCTTGAGGTCGGCGCCGGCGCAGAAGGTCCCGCCCTCGCCGAAGAGCACCGCCACCCGCGCCTCCGTGTCGCGCTCGAAGTCGCGGAAGGCGGCGACCAGCGCCGCCGCGGTGGGGCCGTCCACGGCGTTCCTGACCTCGGGGCGGGAGAGGACGACGGTGGTCACCGCTCCCTGCTTCTCGACGCGGACGCTCGGCATGGGGCCTCCCGGCGCGGCGCCGGGCCGCGACCTGCGAGGGCGCCAGGATACTCCCGCGCGCGGGACGGCGGCGGCCGCGGTAGATTCCCCCCGTGGACCCGGTCGCCGAGCTCGCGCTGCTGCTCCGCCCCGCCGCCGGAGGGCTGTACGTGGTCTCCACCGGGCGCGAGGAGCAGCTCGCCGTCCAGCGCAGGATCTACGGCGCGGAGAGCGAGAACGAGATCGCCTTCCGCTGGCGCGAGGCGCTGGCGCGGGCCCGGGAGGCCCGGGTGCTGCTCCTCGGCGTCCCCTCCGACGTCGGCGCCGGCATCCGGCGCGGCGCCAACGAGGGGCCGCAGGCGATCCGCGCCCGGCTGGTCGAGGAGGACCCGGCGTTCTACCGCCGGGCCGGGGCCGCCGGCGTGGTGGACGTGGGGGACATCTTCGTGGTGCCGCAGCTGCTGCACGACGAGATGCTCTCGGCGGGGCAGCTCCAGGCCTCGCGCCAGGCCCTCTACCCGGGGCTGCCGGCGGCCGAGGCGGCCGGGCTCCCGGTCGCGGCCCTCTCGATGGCCGAGCGGGCCCTCTCGCTCCTGCTCTCGCTGGCCCCGCGGGCGGTGCCGGTGGTGCTGGGCGGCGACCACTCGGTGGCCTGGCCGGCGGTGAAGGCCCTCGCCGCGGCGCGCCCCGGGCTCGCGGTCCTCCACCTCGACGCCCACACCGACCTGCTCGCCGAGCGGCTCGGCGTCCGCTACTGCTTCGCCACCTGGGCCTTCCACGCCGCCCGGCTGCTCGGCCCGGGGCGGGTGGTCCAGGTGGGCATCCGGGCGACGCGCCGCGACCGCGGCGCGTGGGAGGAGAGCACCGGGGTGCGGCAGTTCTGGGCCGTCGACGTCCAGCGCGAGCCGGAGCGGGCGCTGGAGCAGGTCCTGGCGGCGCTGCGCGCCAGCGGCGCCTCGGCCCTCTACCTCTCGAACGACATCGACGGCACCGACGAGCGGTACGCCGAGGCCACCGGGACGCCCGAACCGCACGGGCTCGAGCCGGAGTGGGTGCGGGAGCTGATCCGCCGGGCCGGGCGGGAGCTGCCCGGGATGCCCTTCGCCGGCGCCGACCTCGTCGAGGTCGCGCCGGCGCTGGGCCGCTCGCCGGCCGGCACGGCGCGGACCCTCGCCACCGCCGCCGGCTACCTGCGCGAGACGCTGGCGGCGATCCTCGGCGCCGAGGTGTAGGCGCAGGCGCGGGGCAAGGGCCCGCTCGGCGACATGGTGACGCGCGCACCGCGCTGGCCCTCTCCCCCGCTCCCGCGGGGGAGAGGGTGCGTGCGTTCCGCGGAAGGGCTCGGGGGTAAGGGGGAGGCTTCAGCGAAACGCGCCCCTCACCCACACGTGCTGCCAGTGAACTCGGCTGCCCTCTCCCCGGCCGGAACCGGGGCGAGGGCCACCGCGGGGGCCGAGTCCCGAGGTGCACGGCCGGAACCGGGCGACGGTCAGCGAGGCGATCCCATCGCGGGGCCCCCTGGCGTCCAGAAATGCATCAGGCGGCCCGGGACCCGCCCGGACCGCCCGATCTTCGTCGCCCGTCCTCCGGGCTACGCCTCGTGCTTCTCCGCCTTCGGCTCGGTCACCGGGCCCGCCGTCAGGGCGGAGACCGCGGCGCCGGCGGCGGCGCCGGCCACCGT
>JAKAEO010000062.1 GCA_021818285.1 Myxococcales bacterium | reverse complement strand
CGGGGCCGGCGTCATCCGCGCCGCCGCCAGCCCGAGCTCCTCCCCCCGCCGCGCCCTGCGCCCCGGCGCCACCTGGGAGGGGCCGGCGCCGCGGCCGGAGGCGGCCGGGGAGGAGGGGCCGCGCCTGCGGCCGGCGGCCGGCGGGCCCTGGCCGCTCTCCGCCGCCGTCGAGGAGCGCTACCTCCGGCTCGAGGCGGAGGCGCGCCTGGCGGAGGGCCGGCGCCGGCTGCGGGAGCCGCTGCGCGCCGCCGCGGCCCGCGCCGGCCGCGCCCTGGAGAAGCTGGCCGAGGAGGCGGCCCGGGTGCCGGCGGCCGAGGAGGACCGGCGCACCGCCGACCTCCTCAAGCAGAACCTCCACGCCCTGCGGCGCGGCGAGCGGCGCGCCCTGCTCACCGAGTGGACCGCCGAGGGGCCGCGGCAGGTGCCGGTGGCGCTCGACCCGGCGCTCGCGCCCCGCGAGAACATGGAGCGCTACTACCGGCGCTACCGGCGCATCGTCGAGAGCGCGGCGCGGGTCGCGGCGCGGGCCGCCGAGGTGCGGGAGCGGCTCGACCGCCTCGAGGCGCTGCTGGCGGCGCTGGCCGGGGCCGGAGAGGCGGAGCTGCCGCGGATCGAGCGGGAGGCCCGCCGGCTGGCCGCGGCCCCGCGCCCGGCGTCGGCCGCCCGCCCCGCGCGGCGGCGGGAGCCGGAGCGGCTCCCCTACCGCGCCTTCCGCTCCCTCTCCGGCGCCGCCATCCTGGTGGGGCGCGGGCCGGAGGACAACGACGCCCTCACCGTGCGGGTGGCCCGCGGCAACGACCTCTGGCTCCACGCCCGCGGCGCCGGCGGCGCCCACGTGGTGGTGCGGCTCGACAAGGGCAAGGGGCCCGACCAGGAGACGCTGCTCGACGCCGCGCACCTGGCCGCCTGGTTCTCGGAGGCGCGCGGCGAGCCCGCCGCCGACGTGGCCTGGACCCGGGCCCGGCACGTGCGCAAGGCGAGGGGCTCGGCGCCGGGCGCCGTCACCTACAGCCAGGAGCGGACGCTGCTGCTCCGGGTCGAGCCCGGGCGCACCGAGCGGCTGCTGGCCTCGGAGGAGGAGGCGTCCTGAGCGGCGCCCCGGGCGCGGTCCCGGGCGGAGGGCACCGGGCGCGGCGGCGCCGGTCCGGCTAGAATCGGCGCGTGGCGGCGGGACAGCTGGAGCTCTTCGACGCGCGGCGCTGGAGCCGCGAGAGGCGGGTGGCCGAGGCGACGCGGCTCGCCGACGCCCTCTCCGCGCTGCTCACCGAGCCGGTCCGGCTGGTGGTCCACGACAACCGCTCCACCATGGTCTCCTGGCGGCGGGTGGAGGGGCGGCTCCACTACCGCGTCCACCACATGTTCCTCGACGCGCCCGGCGAGGTGGTGGAAGCGCTGGCCGGATTCGGCCGGCCCGGCCCGGCGCCGCGGCGCCGCTCCGCCGGCCGCCGCATCGACGCCTGGGTGCGGCGCCACCGGACGCGCATCGGCGAGGGGCGCCCGGCGCGGCTCGAGCCGCGGGGGCGCTTCCACGACCTCGCCGCCCTCTTCCGCGAGGAGAACGAGGCCTGGTTCGGCGGCGTGGTGAGCGCCCGCATCGGCTGGGGCTCGCTGCGCGGCGCCGGACGGCGCCGCTCCATCAAGACCGGCGTCTACCTCCACGACCAGCGGGTCATCCGCATCCACCCGGCGCTGGACCGGCCGGAGGTGCCCGGGTTCTACGTGCGCGCGGTGGTCTTCCACGAGATGCTCCACCAGGTGGTCCCGGTGGTGGAGCGGCGCGGGCGGCGGGTGGTGCACCCGGCGGAGTTCCGGCGCCGCGAGCGGGCCCACCCCGACTGGGCCCGGGCCCGCGCCTGGGAGGCGGCGAACCTCGACCTGCTCCTCGGCGGCGTCCGCCGGCGCTCCGCCGATCCCTAGAGCCGGCCGCAGGGACGGCGGAAGGGACAGCGGCGGCAGGCGGCCGGGTCCTCCAGCTGCGGGAAGCGGCCGATGCTCCCCCGGTTCGCCGCCGGGTCGTCGAGCAGCTCCTTCATGCCGCCGATCGAGGCGCGCATCACGGCGCGGCAGGCGTCCAGGGCGTCGGCCCCGGCGGCCACGTCCACCCGCGGCGCCCCCGCGGCGCCGAGGTAGACCAGCCCCCCCACCACCTGCTCCGGCCCGACGTTCCACTTCTCCCGGGCGTAGAGGGCGTAGATGGCGAGCTGGGTGTGATCCACGCCCCGCTCCTTGCCGGTCTTCCAGTCGAGCAGGGTCACCCGCCCGTCCGACTCCACGTAGGCGAAGTCGACGGCCACCCAGATCTTGGTGCCCTCGAAGATCCAGTGGTCCAGCTCGTCCACGGTGAGCCAGCGCGCCACGGGCACGCGCCGGATGCGGTCGAGGACCTCGCTGCCGTAGAAGGCGCGCAGCGAGCCCTCCACCACCTCGTCCCAGATCCGCTTCCACTCCTCGTCCGGCACCGGCTCGGCGTACTCGTGCTCGACCAGGCCGTAGGCCGGCGCGGACTCGCGCCAGTAGCTCTTGTCGCGCGAGCCGGACCACTGGCCGCGGGCCCGCTCCCGGGTGCGCGCCAGCACCTCCTCCAGGGGCCGGAGCCCGCCGCCGCGCCGGGCGCGCAGCAGCAGCTGCCGGATGGCCTCGTGGACCAGCGACCCGGCCCACTGCCAGCGCGAGGAGAGCTTCTTCAGGACGTAGAGCTCGCGCACCGGCGATCCCGACGGCGCCTCCCAGCCGCCCCAGCTGCCGTAGTAGGCGTACCAGTAGGCCCGCCGGCACTCCTTGAACTTCTCGTGCCGGGACTTGGACCAGGTGAAGTCGTTGGTCAGCTCTGCCATGGAGGGAGCCCGGTCCCGAGCCTACCGCGGCGGTGCGACAGCCGGGCCGCGCTACTCGATGGGCTCCACCTCGTGCTCCAGCCGCATCCCCTTGGGGATGACCACGATCCCGCTCTGGGTGACGTGGAAGCGCCGCTTGTCCTCGTCCACGTCGAAGCCGATGGAGGTGCCGGGCGGGATGTCCACGTGCTTGTCGATGATGCAGTGGCGGATGCGGGAGTGGCGGCCGATGTTCACGTTCTCGAAGAGGATCGAGCCCTCCACCGAGGCGTAGCTGTTCACCCGCACCTTGGGGCCGAGGATGCAGCTGGTCACCGAGCCGCCGGAGATGATGCAGCCCTCGCTCACCAGCGAGTCCACGGCGCGGCCCACCCGGTTCTCCCGCTCGTTGTTGAAGACGAACTTGGCGGGCGGGTAGTTGTGCTGGATGGTGAAGATGGGCCAGCGGTCGTTGTAGAGGGAGAAGACCGGGTCCACGTCCACCAGGTCCATGTTGCACTGGTAGTAGGCGTCGAGGTTCCCGACGTCGCGCCAGTAGCCGCGCTCCCGCTCGGTCTGGCCGGGGACGTCGTTCCGGGTGAAGTCGTAGACGAAGACCCGGCGCCGCGGGAACATCCCGGTGATGATCGACTTGCCGAAGTCGTGGGCGCTCTGGGCGTCGCCGGCGTCGCGGACGATCTCCTGCACCAGGGCGTCGGTGGTGAAGAGGTAGTTGCCCATCGAGGCCAGGCAGCGGGTCGGGTCGCCCGGCATGGTCCGGGGCGGCCCCTTGGGCTTCTCCACGAAGCCGATCATCCGCCCCTCGGCGTCCACCTCGATGATGCCGAAGTCGGAGGCCTCCGCCGCCGGGACGGGGATGGCGGCCACGGTGAGGTCGGCCTTCCGGTCCTGGTGGAAGTCGAGCATCTGCCGCACGTCCATCCGGTAGATGTGGTCGGCGCCGAAGACGAAGGTGTAGTCGGGCTCCTCGTCGGTGATGATGTTCAGGTTCTGGTAGACGGCGTCGGCCGAGCCCTCGAACCACTTGCGCCCCACCCGCATCTGCGCAGGCACGATCTCCACGTACTGGTCGAGGATCTGCGAGAGGCGCCAGGCCCGCTGGATGTGGGTGTTCATCGACTCCGACTTGTACTGGACCAGCACCTTCATCTTCAGGACGCCGCTGTTGGCGAAGTTGGAGAGGACGAAGTCGAGGATGCGGTAGCGCCCTCCGAAGGGCACCGCCGGCTTGGCGCGATCGCGGGTCAGCGGATCGAGCCGCCGGCCCTCGCCGCCCGCCAGGATCATCGCCAGCAGCTTGGCCATGCCGGACCCCCTCGCGGCCTCGATGTTACGGCCCGACCCGGCGACGGGCAAGGAAGGCCGGCCCGGTGCGACGCCCTTTCCCGATCCGGGCCGCGGTGGTACAAGCGCGCTCGCCGTGACCCGCTCCGCCGCCCCGGGGACCCGCCTCGCGCCCGCGCCCCCGGCCCTCCCCGCTCCCGCGTCCGCCCCCGAGCGCTGCCCGCTCTGCGCCTCCGGGCGGACGGCGCTGCGCTTCCCGGCCCGCGGCGGGAACGTGGTGGAGGCCCGCGCCTACGCCTGCACCAGCTTCGGCCACCGGCGCCACCCGCCCATCTGGCGCTGCCAGGCCTGCGGCCTGCTCTTCCAGGAGCCGCGCCCCTCCGAGGCGCAGCTGCTCGCCGCCTACGGCGACGTCGAGGATCCGATCTACCTCGCGGAGAAGGAGAACCGCCTGCTCACCTTCCGGCGGGCGGCGCGGCTGCTGGGCGAGGCGGCGGGGCGCCGGCTCCTCGACGTCGGGGCCTACTGCGGGTTCTTCGTGGAGGTGGCCCGCGAGCGCGGGTTCGACGCCGAGGGGATCGAGCTGTCGCGCTGGGCCGCCGGCCAGGCCCGGGCCCGCGGCCTCGCGGTGCACAACGAGACCATCGCCGAGCGGGCCGCGCGCGGGGCGCGCTACGACGTGGTGACGATGTGGGACGTGGTGGAGCACCTCGCCGACCCGCGGCGCGATCTGGAGCTGGCGGCGCGGCTGCTGCGGCCGGGGGGGCTGCTGGTCCTCTCCACCGTCGACGCCGGCAGCCGGGTGGCCCGCTGGCTCGGGCCGCGCTGGCCCTGGCTCATGGACATGCACCTCTTCTACTTCGACCGGCGCAACCTCCCGGCGCTGCTCGAGTCGGCGGGCTTCCGGGTGCTGGCGCGGCGCGACTACGCCCACACCGTCTCCGCCGGCTACCTGCTGCGGAAGCTGGAGGCGAGCTTCCCGGCCCTGCGCTGGCTGGCGCGCGGGCTGCGGCCGCTGGTCCCCTCCCGGCTCCCGATCCCGGTGAGCCTGGGCGACAACATGGCGATCGTCGCCGAGCGGCGCTAGCTCGGCCGCAGCAGCGGCACGTGCGCCGCCTCGTGGGCCAGCAGCCAGCGCTTCACCTCGACGCCGCCGCCGTAGCCCCCCAGCCCGCCGCCCGCCTGCACCACCCGGTGGCAGGGCACCAGGATGGGGATGGGGTTGGCGTGGTTCGCCTGGCCCACCGCCCGGGCGGCGCCGGGCCGCTTCAGGGTCGCGGCCAGCTCGCCGTAGCTGCGGGTCTCGCCGAAGGGGATGGCGAGCAGCGCCCGCCAGACCGCCAGCTCGAAGGGGGTGCCGCGCAGCACCAGCGGCGGGAGGCGCGGCGTCCGGCCGGCGAAGTAGTCCTCCAGCGCCGCCCGCGCCGCGGTGACGTGCTGCTGGGAGAGGGCGCTCACCGGGGGCCGCGCCGGGGCGCCGGCGCCGAAGCGGATGCTGCACAGCCCCTCGTCGGTGGCCTCGATGGTGAGGCGCCCGACCGGGCTCCGGAAGTGGGCCAGCGCGGTCACCCGGGGGAGTGTACACTCCTTCCCCCATGCTCCGGCACCTCGGCGCCTTCCTGCTGCGGCTGGTGGCCTCGGCCGCGGTGCTGATGCTGGCGGTGGGCTGGGTCGATCCCGGGAACCCCCGGAACACCTTCGCCCGCGCCGCGCTCGTCTCCCTGCTGCTCTCGCTGGCCTGGTTCGTGACCATGGCCCGCTACCTCTGGTTCCTGCTCTTCCCCTGGCTGCTCTACGCCGCCGTCTGGGTGGCGACGGTGATGATGGCCTACGGGATCGGCTTCCTGCGCTCGCTGCTCCTGGCGCTGGCCCTGACCGTCCTCACCTTCCTGGTGAGCCTGGTGTTCGGGCTCGAGACGCTGTGACGGGGGCTGCGCCCCCGCCGCGCGGGTCGAAGCTCACGCCGGCCGGAGGAAGCGCGCCAGCACCCGCTTCTCCCCCACCGAGAAGAAGGCCACCGTCACCTTGGCGTCGCCGCCCGGCCCGTCGGAGCCGCGCACCAGCCCCTCGCCGAACTGGGCGTGGCGCACCCGCGCGCCGCGGGCGAAGGCGCCGCCCCCCTCGGTCTGGTCGAAGCTCCAGTCGATGGAGCGCTCCGCCGGCCCGGCCTCCTCCGGCGGCGCGTCGTCCAGCTCGACGTGCGGATCGCCGGGCAGGGCGCCGGGCGGGCGCCGGATCACCGGCCCGCGCGGGGCCGGCGGCGCCCCCCGCGGCGGAAGCCCGAAGAGCTCCTGCGGCAGGTCGCCGAGGAACCGGGAGGGCTCGGTGGAGCGGAAGGTGGGGCCGCCCTCGCCGTAGCTCATGCGCCGCCGGGCGAGCGACAGGGAGAGCTGGTGGCGGGCGCGGGTCATGCCCACGTAGCAGAGGCGCCGCTCCTCGTCGAGGGCGGCGGCCCGCTCCGCCGGCGCGTCGTCGTGCCAGGGACGCTGGTGGGGCAGCGTCCCCTCCTCCATCCCCGCCAGGATCACCGCGTCGAACTCCAGCCCCTTGGCGGCGTGGAGGGTCATCAGCGCCACCCGCCCCTCGGGGGTGGGGCCGTCGGCCTCGCCGAGCAGGGCGATCTGCTCGAGGAAGCGGGAGATCGGCGGCGGCACCGGCTCCTCCGGGTCGGCGGCCGGCGGCGCCCGGCCCTGGGCCTCGTCGAACTCGCGCGCCGCGGCCAGCAGCTCCAGCAGGTTCTCGGCCCGCTCCACCGACTCGTCGGTGCCCTCGAGGCGCAGCTTGTCGATGAGGCCGGTGCCGTCCAGCACCGCCCGGACCGCCTCGCCGGCGGCGAGCGCGCCCACCCGGGCGTGCAGGCCGGCCACCAGGTCGCGGAAGCCGGCGAGGGCCTTGCGCGCCTGCGGCTTCAGCTCCGCCGCCGACTCCAGGCCGGCGAGCGACTCGAAGAGCGAGAGCCCCGCGGCCGCCGCCCGCTCCTGGAGGAGCGCCACCGTCCGCTCCCCGATCTTCCGCGAGGGGCGATTCACCACCCGCAGCAGGTCGAGGTCGCTCCGCGGCTCCAGCGCCAGGCGCAGGTAGGCGGCGGCGTCCTTCACCTCGGCCCGCTCGTAGAAGCTCTGCCCGCGGACGATGACGTAGGGCACGCGGGCCGCGCGCAGCGCCGCCTCCAGCGCCCGGCTCTGGGCGTTCACCCGGTAGAGGACGGCGATCTCCTCCCAGGCGACGCCGCCCCGGTGGGCCGCCTGCACCGCCCGGGCGATCCGCTCCCCCTCCTGGTGCTCGTCCTCCGAGACCAGCAGCTGGAGCGGCGCGCCCCCCTCGCGCGCGGTCCAGAGCCGCTTCTCGCGCCGGCGGGCCGCCTTCTCGATGACGGCGTGGGCGGCGTCGAGGATCTGGCGCGAGGAGCGGTAGTTCTGCTCCAGCTTCACCACCGTGGTGCCGGGGAAGTCCCGGTCGAAGTCGAGGATGTTGGCGACGTCGGCGCCGCGCCAGCGGTAGATGGCCTGGTCGTCGTCCCCCACCACGCAGACGTTGCCGCGCCCGCCCGCCAGGTGCCGGACCAGCCGGTACTGGGCGGGGCTGGTGTCCTGGAACTCGTCCACCAGCACGTGGCGGAACCGGCCGCTCCAGCGGGCCCGCACCGCCTCGTCCAGCTCCAGGAGCTTCAGCGGACGCATCAGGAGGTCGCCGAAGTCCACCGCCCCGGCGCGCCCCAGGGCCCGCTCGTAGCGGCGCCAGAGCTCCAGGGCGGCCTGGCCGGACGGGTCCCGATCGCCGGCCCGGACCTCGCCCGGCGAGAGCCCGGCGTTCTTCCACCGGTCGATGCGGGAGAGCACCTCGCGCGGCGTCAGCGCGTCCACGTGGGCCTCGGCCAGCAGCCGCTTCACCAGGCCCAGCTGGTCGCCGTCGTCGTAGATGGGGAAGGAGGGCGAGAGGCCGGCCGCCTGGGCCTCGCGGCGCAGGAAGCGGGCGCCGAAGGCGTGGAAGGTGGAGACCCAGGCCTGCTCCGCCTCGGGGCCGAGCAGCTCGACGAGCCGCTCCTTCATCTCCCCGGCCGCCTTGTTGGTGAAGGTGACGCAGAGGACGTGCCAGGGGGCGATCCCCCGCACCCGGACCAGGTGGGCGACGCGGTGGACGATGACCCGGGTCTTGCCCGAGCCGGCGCCGGCCAGCACCAGCAGCGGCCCGTCGCCGTGGAGCACCGCCGCGCGCTGCGCGTCGTTCAGGGGGTCGAGGATGGGGTCCACGGGCGGGCCCCACCATAGCCGAAGTGCCGGCGGCGGGCCGGCGGCGGATGGGCGTAGACTCGGCCGCATGGCCCCACCGGTCCGCGTCGCCGCGCTCGGCGGCCTCGGCGAGATCGGGATGAACTGCATGGCCGTCGAGTGCGACGGGCGCATCGCGGTGGTGGACTGCGGCCTGCTCTTCCCCGACGAGCCCATCGGCGCCGACGTGGTGGTGCCCGACCTCGCCTGGCTGCGGGAGCGGGCCTCCCGGGTGGGCGCGGTCTTCCTCACCCACGGCCACGAGGACCACATCGGGGCGCTGCCGCTGCTGCTGCGCGACCTGAAGGCGCCGGTCTACGCCCCCCGCTTCGCCCTGGAGCTGGTGCGCCGCCGCCTCGGCGAGGCCGGGATCGAGGCCGACCTCCGCGAGGTCCGGCCCGGCGACGTCCGCCGCGCCGGCGAGGACTCCCCGCTCTCCGCCGAGTTCCTGGCGGTGACCCACTCCATCCCCGACGCCTGCGGCCTGGCCCTCGGGACGCCCCAGGGGATCCTGCTCCACAGCGGCGACTTCAAGATCGACGAGGCGCCGGTGGACGGCCGGCCCATGGACCTGGCCCGCGTCGAGGCGCTGGGGCGCCAGGGCGTCCGGCTCCTGCTCTCCGACTCCACCAACGCCGACAAGGCGGGCCGCTCCCTCTCCGAGTCGGCGGTGGCGGCCGGGCTGGAGGCCGCCTTCGAGGGGGCGCGGGGCCGGGTCTTCGTCGCCTGCTTCGCCTCCAACGTCCACCGGCTGCAGCAGATCGCCGACGCCGCCCGGGGCTTCGGGCGGCGGGTGGCGCTGCTGGGGCGGTCCATGGAGGAGAACGTCCGGCTCTCGCTGGCGCTCGGCTACCTCTCCTTCCCGCCCTGGCAGCTCTGCTCGCTCGCCGAGGTGCGCGCCGCGCCCCCGGCGGAGAGCTGCGTGCTGGTCTCGGGCACGCAGGGAGAGCCGCGCAGCGCCCTGGCGCGGCTGGCCCGCGGGGAGCACCCGGAGCTCGCCGTCGCCCCCGGCGACCGGGTGGTCTTCTCGGCGCGGCTCATCCCCGGCAACGAGCGGGCGCTCCACCAGGTGATGAACGACCTGGCGCGGGCCGGCGCCGAGCTGCTCCACGACCGGGAGCCGCCGCTCCACGCCTCGGGCCACGCACAGGAGGAGGAGCAGCGGCGGCTCATCCGGCTGGCGCGGCCGGCCGCCTTCCTCCCCATCCACGGCGAGTACCGGCACCTGGCGCGCCACGCCGCCCACGCCGCCGCCGAGGGGGTGGAGGCGCGGCTGGTGGCGGTGGACGGCGACGCCGTGGAGCTGGGCGACGGCGGCCTCGCGCGGATCCTGCGCGGGGCGGTGCCGGTGGGGCGGGTCTACGCCGACCGGGACTCGCTGGGCCAGGGCATCGCCGAGGTGGTGGTGCGCGACCGCCGGCTGCTCGCCGAGGCCGGGCTGGTGCTCTGCGTGCTGGCCGTGGACAGGGGCACCGGGGCGGTGGTACGCGGTCCCGAGCTGTTCGCGGTGGGGGTGGCGGGCTTCGAGGGGGCGGCGGCGGGGGTGCAGGCCGAGGCGCTGGCCGCCCTGGCGGCGATGACCGGCCCGTCGCGCGGCGACCCCGCCGAGGTGGAGGAGGCGCTCCGCGCCGCGGTGCGCCGCTGGTTCCGGCGGGAGGGGCTGCGCCGCCCCTCGGTGCTGCCGGTGGTGCTGGAGCTGTAGGACGACGGGAGGGACGGGATGCCGAGCTTCGACGTGGTCTCCGAGCTGAACATGATGGAGGTGGAGAACGCCTTCCAGCAGGCCCGCAAGGAGATCCAGCAGCGCTACGACTTCAAGGGGACCTCCACCGACCTGGAGCGGCTCGCCGACGGCGCCATCCTGGTGAAGGCGGGCAGCGAGGGGCGCGCCGAGGCGGCGCTCACCGTGATGATGGAGAAGATGGCCAAGCGGGGCGTCGCCCTCACCGGGCTCGACCCGCAGAAGGTGGAGCCGGCCGCCGGCGGCCACGTGAAGCAACTGGTGAAGCTCAAGCAGGGGCTCAAGGTGGAGGACGCGAAGAAGATCGTCGCCCTCCTCAAGGAGTCGGGGCTCAAGCTCCAGGCCTCCATCCAGGGGGAGAAGGTCCGGGTCTCCGGCAAGAAGCGGGACGACCTGCAGGAGGGCATGCAGCGCATCCGCGCCGCGCCGCTCGGCATCCCCGTCCAGTTCCAGAACTTCCTGGACTAGAACCGGTTTCATGATCCAGGCGTGGCGGGCCGACGAGGCAAGGCCCCGTCGAATGTTGAGCCCGAGGCCCCAATCAGCCCGAGAATGAAGCGCATTGCCCTGCTCACCGGGCTCGCAGCATTGATCGGTCTCCTACAAGTCGTAACGGGCTGTGAGTACGACAAGGATACCTGGATCGACTGTGAGGACTGGAATCGCAGCGGAATCATCCACCGTATTCTCACGCGACCGGTCCAGTATTGGGCGGGCAAGGAGTGGCTGACTCTCATCGGAGCGATCGGTGCCGTTTATCTAATTGTGAAATCCAGGAAGCCGAACACATGACGAGAAGTGCGGGCTGATCTTTCGCAGCGCCTGCTTCACGTGGATCTCACCGATGCGCCGCGGTTCCGGGACGGCTCCTGAGATCTCGAATCGCTTGTGCGCTCCGATCGACTCACCCGACCATTGGGCAAGTCCAGGTCCATGAGGTCGGGTCCCAGCTACCATCAACGCCCTCGGCCAGCAGCGGATCGAGAAACGCCCGTACCGCCCCCTCCACCTCGGCCAGCGTCCGCCATGGCACGCCGTCCTGCTCGGCCATGCGCCCGCAGGGGGCCTCCCATTCGGCCGGCGGCTCCGGGAGACGCGTCGGCAGCGGCTGGACGCGGCGGAACGCGAACACCCGCTCCAGCGCCGCACGGACGCTCCTGGCGTCGAGGCTCCGGATGGTCCCGAGGAGCGCAAGGTCTGGCAGGTCCTTCACCCGGGAATTCGTCCGCTCCCTGGGTAGCGTGTAGGCGTGGAGCTTCTCGGCGATGTGGGTTTCCACCGGGTAGAGCCACAGCGTCGGGGGCGGAACGCCGGCGAAGGCGAGCAGATCATCGGCGGCGACGACCTCGACCTCGCCGAGCATCGGATCGCCAAATGCCACGTCCACGCCGAAGGGTTGGCCGTAGATCTTGCCAGCGAGCCGGCACTCCACCTGGTAGCGGTAGCCGTCGTACCGCACGCCGTCCCCCGCGATCTCCGGGTGGTCTCCGTTGGGCATGACTTGGAAGACCATGAAGTCGCCCAGCGCCAGTTGGCCGCCGGCCCGCATCTTGGCGAGGACGTCGGTGCGCGGGGCCGGTAGGCGGAGGTCGATGTCCTTGGTGGTGCGCGCCCGCTCCAACCTGAGCTCGAGCACGAGGCCGCCCTTCAAGACCGCGGCGTCGCCGAACGTGGCGGCGACCCGGGCCAGGAAGCGGTCGAAGACGAGCAGCTGCCGGCGGCGCGCAAAGTCCACGCCGTTCGCCGACGCGCCCTTCAGGCGGTCCTCCAGGGCCTGCTTGAAGGCGCCAGGGGAAGCGTAGGTCTTCGCCTTCACGACGCCCTCCCCGCGGCTGCGCGGCCGGGCCGGATCAGGCGTGCGAGCTCAGCCCTGGACACGAGCCCGCGGTCCGCCGCCTGCTCGATGGCCTGCTGCACAAGGTCCGGCGCGACTCCGGCCACCAGGCAGTCGACCAGTGTCCGCCGAACGGCTGTCGCCTGGACGGGCCCCATCCACGTCCGGTCCTCCTTCGGAACGTCGGCGTAGGCGAGGACGACGCTTTCAGGCACGCGGAGCCGCCGCCGGCTCCAGTCCGGAGGTACCGTGAGATGGACTCGCGCGGGCAGCACGTCGGAGAGCCCATGCAGGGAGAGGGCCGTCTCGTGGGAGAAGACCCCGGCACGGCCCGACCAGAGCCAGACCGCGGCCAGGTCTTCGTGCTCCCCCGGCGGAAAGTGGACGAGCCGGTAGACGCCGCGGCGCACGCGCCGCACGCGGCCGGCGCGGAGGTGCTTCTGCAGGAGCTGGGGGGAGTAGCCTGCCTCGGCCGCCTGGGCAGTCGAGAACAGGCCGTCCTGCCCGACAGCCAGGTCGAAGAGGTCGTCCCAGCTCGGACTCTTCGGGCGCACGCGGGCCATGCACGAATATATACCTGTGGTTTATGTTTGTGCAAGCCCGGGGACCGATCGCTCGAATCCGGCAGGAACATGATCTGGTTCCGCATCCGGACATGCGCCGACCACCCCTCGCCGACGAGCTTGTCGCGCCCCACCTGCGCACCCGGGTGAACTGTCACCTGGCCTGCGCCCTCATCGTGCCGCGGAAGATCGCTTAGGCGGCGGCGACCCTCTCGCGCCGGACCGCAGCGAAGCCGCGCCCGCTGCACCGGTGCCCCATCGGACTGAGCGGCCCGGTGTATTCGCCCAGGACCAGGACAGGGGCGACGCAAGTGCCAGTTGGCGTTGCCAGGTCTGTGCCTGCGAAGCCCCCGTGCGTGGGGAGTCCGCACCAGGACGGTGCCGGCTCGGGCCGCGGCGCAGCGAGGACCGCCGCGAGAGGGCCAGCCGCCGCCACAGCAGGGAGGTCTCGAAACAGTTTCTAGGGCGCCTCGCCCCGCACGCGGTGGTAGTGGCGGCGCGCCTTGGCGCGGTTGCCGCAGTCCTTCATCGAGCACCAGCGGCGGGTGTGGCTGCGGGTCTGGTCCACGAAGAGCCAGCCGCACTCCCCGTCCTCGTAGAGGCCGCAGACCCTCACCCGCGCGAGGTCGTCGCCCGAGACCAGCAGCTCGGCCGCCGAGGCCGCCACCGGCCAGAGCACGGCGTCGAGCGCCCCGGGCGGCTCCTCCCAGCCCAGCGTGCAGCAGGACCGGCCGCGCACCACCCGGCGGTGCGCGAGCGCCCGGCCCAGCGCCTCGTTCAGCACCGCCAGCTCCTCGGCCCGCGTCTCCTTCTCGTGCGCGAAGGCCAGGAAGATCTCGTAGATCGCCTCGCGGAGCCGGATGGCCCCGGCGAAGACCCGGGCCGCCTCCGCGGGGCGCCGCCGCCCCTCGGCGGCGAGCCGCCTCGCCCGCGCCTCCTCCAGCGCGCCCGCCTCGACGGCGCGGTGCTGTTCGCCGTCTGGGCGTGCCTCTGGACCTTCCTCGCCCTGGGCGTGGGGGGGCCGCTCGGCCGGCTCGACGACCAGCTGTCGCGCCGGGCCGCCCCGGCCGACCGCGGCTGAGGTGGCGTCGCTCCCGTGGGGCGGCGCCGCGGCCCGCTCAGCCGAGCCGCCGCGCCACCCGCCCGTCGGCGAGCACCGCGACCGCCAGCGGCACCACCGCCACGCCGTACTTGCGGGCGAGGTCGGGCCGGCGCGAGACGTCCACCAGCACCGGCTCGCGCCCCTCGGCCGAGAGGCGGCGCGACAGCCGCTGGCAGTCGGCGCACAGCGGGTGGGTGAACTGGACCACCGCCGCCCGGCCGGCCGGCGCCCCGAGCTCGGCGAGATCGACGCGGTCGAGCGTCCGGTTCCGGACGCCGCGAAGGCGCGCCCCCAGCCGGTAGAGGAGGCAGCCGGCGCAGAAGCCGGTCGTGGCGGCGAGCAGCGCCAGCACCGCCACCAGCGCCGCCAGCCCCGTCCCCGCGGCGTGCCAGCCCGCGGCGTGGGCCAGGGCGGCGACCCAGAGGAAGGTGGCGCCCAGCTGGTTCGCGAAGCGCGGCGGGCGGGAGTCCTCGAGCGGCCCCTCCCCGAGACGCGGCTGCACCACCGCGAAGTAGAAGCGGCAGGCGAGGCACCACCGGCGGCCGAAGGCCAGGGTGAGCGTGAGCTGCAGCGCCGGCAGGGCCAGGATCGGCCAGAAGCCGGTGACCAGCGAGGCGGCGGCGAGCAGCCCGGTGACCGCCTGGTTCAGGCGCGGGGCGCGGCTGTCGATGATCTGGAGGTCGCGGTAGGGGTCGGCGGTGGGGGCGGCGGGCATGGCTCCTCCGGATCGGGCTGTCCGTTATAGCGGACGCGATCCGCAGCGCCACTCCTTCTCCGGGCGCCCCGTCCGGAGGGCGACGTCCCCCGCCGCGCCGTCCACGGCCGGCACCGGGAAATCGGGCCTCTCCACGACGGTTTGCGCTGCTCCGCCGGCCCTGCTAGATCCCCGCCCCTCGTGGCGACCTCGGTCTACATGCACACCCTCGGCTGCCCCAAGAACCGGGTGGACTCCGAGGTCATGCTCGGGACGCTGGCGGGCGCCGGCTACCGGCTGGTCCAGGACCCGGCCCGCGCCGAGATCATCGTCGTCAACACCTGCGGCTTCATCGAGAGCGCCAAGGAGGAGTCGATCCAGGCGGTGGTGGAGCTGGCGGAGCAGAAGCGGGAGGGGCGCTGCAAGAAGCTGGTGGTCGCCGGCTGCCTCACCCAGCGCTACCACCAGGAGCTGGCCCGCGCGCTGCCCGAGGTGGACCACTTCGTCGGCACCGGCGCCTACCAGGAGATCGCCCGCATCGTCTCCGAGGCGCAGGCCCGGCGCGTCGTGGTCCCGGACCCGGACTTCGTCCACGCCGCCACGACGCCGCGGGTGAACTCGCTGCCCGGCCACTCCGCCTACCTCAAGATCGCCGAGGGCTGCGACAACGCCTGCGCCTTCTGCATCATCCCCAAGCTGCGCGGGCCGCAGCGCTCGCGCCCGGTCGCCGACGTGGTGGCCGAGGCGGAGCGGCTGGCCGCCGAGGGCACGGTGGAGCTGTCGCTGGTGGCGCAGGACCTCACCGCCTACGGCCAGGACCTCCCCGGCAGGGTGCGGCTCACCGAGCTGCTGCCGGCGCTGTGCCGGGTGGAGGGCATCCGCTGGATCCGGCTGCACTACGCCTACCCGCGCGACTTCCCCGACGCGCTCGTCGAGACCATCGCCCGCGAGCCGAAGATCGTGAAGTACCTGGACATGCCGCTGCAGCACTCCTCCGACCGGCTGCTCCGGGCCATGAAGCGGGGGCGGCCGAGCCGGTGGCTGCGCGACCTGCTGGCCCGGCTCCGCGAGGGCGTGCCGGGCATCGCCCTGCGCACCGCGCTCATCGTCGGGCTCCCGGGCGAGACCGCCGGGGACTTCGACGACCTGCTCGCCTTCGTCGAGGAGCAGCGCTTCGAGCGGCTGGGCGTCTTCGAGTACTCGCGCGAGGAGGGGACCGAGGCGGCGGCGATGCCCGGCCAGGTCCCGGCCCGGGTGCGCCGCGCCCGCTGGGAGCGGGTGATGGAGCTGCAGAACCGGATCGCCCGCGAGCAGCAGCGGGCGATGATCGGGCGGCGGCTCGAGGTGCTGGTGGAGGGGCGCGCCGAGGAGACCGAGCACCTGCTCGCCGGCCGCCACGCCCAGCAGGCCCCGGAGATCGACGGCCTCACCTACGTGAACGAGGGCGTCGCCTACCCGGGCGAGATCGTCACCGTCGAGGTCACCGACGCCCACGACTACGACCTGGTCGGCCGGGTGGCGGCCCGCGACGGGTCGCGCGCCGGCCGCCGGCTGCCCGCGG
>JAKAEO010000282.1 GCA_021818285.1 Myxococcales bacterium | reverse complement strand
TGGATCTTTCGGGCCCTTGCGAAACGGGGCGTCCCGTGCTAGATCCCGCCACCCTCGAACGGCCTCACCGCCGGCGAAGGGGCTGGGCGAAGCGGCCCAGGTCGTCAAATTCACACACTTTTCCAGCGGCACCCCGGTGCCCCTGGGACGGCGAGCGAGGACGGTCCTCGGAGCGCCGCATCCCGGTGGGCGAAGGTGCCGGCAGCCTGGAGAGTGGCGGACACCAACCGGAGAAGACCATGCAGACCGAAGAGACCCCCGTCGCCCCCGCTCCCCCCGTCCCCGCCGCGCCGGCCCCCGAGGCCGCGCCGGGCGAGATGGCCGCGGCCCTCCAGTCCCAGGGCACCGCCATCAGCATGAAGCAGCTCCTCGAGGCCGGCGTCCACTTCGGGCACCAGACCAAGCGCTGGAACCCGAAGATGAAGCCCTACATCTTCGGCGCCCGCAACGGCATCTACATCATCGACCTGCAGAAGACGGTGACCCTGGCCCGGGGCGCCTTCCGCTTCGTCAGCGACGCGGTGGCCCGCGGCGGCACGGTGCTCTTCGTCGGCACCAAGAAACAGGCCCAGGACGTCATCCGCGAGGAGGCCGGCCGCTCGGGGATGTTCCACGTCACCAACCGGTGGCTGGGCGGCACGCTCACCAACTTCAAGACCATCAAGACCGGCATCGACCGGCTCAAGACCATCGAGAAGATGCAGCAGGACGGCACCTACGAGCGGCTGCCGAAGAAGGAGGTCGCCCAGCTGGAGCGGGAGCGGGAGAAGCTGGAGCAGAACATCGGCGGCATCAAGGAGATGTCGCGGCTGCCGGCCGCCCTCTTCGTCATCGACACCAAGAAGGAGTACATCGCGGTGCACGAGGCCAACCGGCTCGGCATCCCGGTGGTGGCGGTGGTGGACACCAACTGCGATCCCGAGGGCATCGACTACGTGATCCCCGGGAACGACGACGCCATCCGCTCCATCAAGCTCTTCACCGGCAAGGTCGCCGAGGCCTGCGTCGAGGGCAAGGCGCGCCACGGGGCCTGGGTGGCCGAGCACGGCGTGGCCGAGGAGCGCGGCGCCCAGGACGACCGCGACGCCGCCAGCGAGCGCGGGCAGAAGCGCGAGCGCCGCGGCCGCGGCGACCGCCGGCCCCCGCGCGAGGACCGCGGCGCCGCCAGCGCCCGCGTCGAGGTGGTGCGCAAGGGCGAGGTGCAGGCGGCCGCCCCCGAGGGCGGCGAGCCGAAGGCCTAGCCGCCCGGCGGCCGCTCCAGCCCGAGATCCCGGGGCGGGCCGAACGGCCCGCCCCATCGTTTTCCCGAGGACCCGAACCGAAAGGACGACAGACGTGGCCGAGATCACCGCCAAGATGGTGCAGGAGCTCCGCGAGAAGACCGGGGCCGGCATGATGGACTGCAAGAAGGCGCTCACCGAGGCCGGGGGCGACTTCGCCAGGGCCGAGGAGCTGCTCCGCAAGAAGGGGCTGGCGGCGGCCGCCAAGAAGTCGGCCCGCGCCGCCACCGAGGGCGCGGTCGCCAGCTACATCCACATGGGCGGCAAGATCGGCGTCCTGGTGGAGGTGAACTGCGAGACCGACTTCGTGGCCCGCACCGACGCCTTCCAGGCGCTGGTGAAGGACGTCGCCATGCAGGTCGCCGCCGCCGCGCCGCTCTGCGTGCGCCGCGAGGAGGTGCCGGCCGAGCTGGTGGCCAGGGAGATGGAGATCGCCCGGTCGCAGGCCCGGGAGCAGAAGAAGCCCGAGGCCATCGTCGAGAAGATCGCCACCGGGAAGGTCGAAAAGTACTTCAGCGAGGTCTGCCTGCTGGAGCAGCCCTTCGTGAAGGACGACAAGAAGAAGGTGGGCGACGTCCTCACCGAGGCGGTCGCCAAGATCGGCGAGAACATCCAGGTGCGCCGGTTCGCCCGCTTCCTCCTGGGCGAGGGGCTCGAGAAGAAGCAGGAGAACCTGGCCGAGGAGGTCGCCAAGACCGCCGGCCTGGTGAGGTAGCCCGCTCCCGAAGGCCAGGAAGCGAGAGGCCCCGGTCCGCCGCGCGCGGGCCGGGGCCTCGTTGCTTCAGGACCTTCGTGCGTCCGGCTAGGGCACTGCCAGCGTGGAGGCGGGGCTCACGTCGGTCGCGCCGTTGCCGGTTGCCACGATCCGGTACCAGTAGGTCGTGGCGGCGCTGACGGTGGTGTCAGTGTACGGCGAGGCGGTGAGGCCCGTGGCCACGGCCGCGAAGGTGCCCGGTGCGCCGGCGACATCCGGGGCGCGCTCCACGTCGAAGGCCGTCGCGCCGGTAGCAGGAGCCCAGGTGACCGTCACGCTGGGGCCGGCCGCCGCGGCGAGCGCGGGCGCGGCCTGCACCATGTAGCTGCTCGCGGGGCCGGGAGCGCTGACGGTCCCATTGAGACCCGTCGCCACGATCCGGTACCAGGCACCCGTGGCCAGCGCGGCGGCGTCCGTATAGGTGAGCGCCGTCACACCCGTTGCCAGAGTCGAGTAAGTGCCCGGTGCACCCGCAGCGTTCGGTGCGCGCTGAACGGTGTAGGAGGCGGCGTTGAGCACCGCCGCCCAGCTGAGGTCCACGCTGCCTGCCGTGGCTCCAGTTGCCACCGTCGGCCCCGTCGCCGGCTTGACGACCTCGACGCTGAAGGTCGCGTCGATGGCGAGCGGGTTGCCCTGCAGATCCCTCACCGTTCCGGTGATGCGGTAGTCCACGCCGCCAGGGAAGACGGAGCTCCGCGGGTCGTTCCCGGTTGGCGTGAAGGTACCCGTCGGCGGGGATCCGGGAGAGCTATAGGAAACGCCCCGGTGAAGGACCAGCTGCGAGCCGGAAGTGGTGTCCGGCGTGGAGGGGTAGTAGCAGGTGAAGTAGACGGGGCCGCCGGGGCCGCCGGGGGCGGCGGGGGTGATGGTGAGTCCGGCCGCAGGCGTGCAGGCACTGGCGTTGGTGCTCCCGTCGGCGTTCATGGTGGGGGCCGACTGGATGCTGAGACCGTCCATCGGCTTGTTGAACTGGACGACGAGGCTCAGTCCCTTCCACTGGCCGGCAAGAACGGTCGTCGTGAGGCTCGTCGCGAACTTCGGGTTCGGGGTGCCCAGGTTGACGTCAGGGATGACGAACGGACCTGGGCTGTCGACGACGAGGGGCCCCCCCGAGCCGAGCGCGAGCACCCGGTCGATGCGGGGCGCGGAGGTGTTCTCCGCCGGGTAGGGGTTGCAGGCCGTGCTGCCGAGGGCGGCGACGGCCACGGCGATCATCCACTTGCTGTTCCTGGCGTTCATGGTCTTGGTCCTCATGGGTCGCTCGGTCCGGTCAGAACGTGAGCGAGAGGCCCAGGCGCAGCG
>JAKAEO010000061.1 GCA_021818285.1 Myxococcales bacterium | reverse complement strand
CCCGCGCCGCGGCGCCGGCTCCCCTCCCCCGCGCGGCCCGAAGCGGCCGCGCCCGCCTGGCCGCCGGCCACCGGAGTGAGCCCATGCCCATCTACGAGTACCTGTGCGAAGCCTGCGGTGCGCTGACCGAGCAGATGCAGAAGGTGTCCGAGCCCGGGCCGCAGAAGTGCCCGGAGTGCGGGAGCCGCAAGATCGCCCGCATGATCTCGCGCACCTCCTTCCAGCTGAAGGGTGGCGGCTGGTACGCGGACCTCTACAGCTCGGCCCGCCCCGACGCCGACAAGAAGGGCACGCACGGGGGCAAGCCGGCGTCGACTCCGGAGGCGCCGGCGGCGGCGGCGAAGGGCGACGCCAGGCCGCCCGCGGCGCCGAAGAAGGGCAAGAAGGGGCGCTGAGGGGCTCGCTTCCTGGCCCGCGGGGCTCGCTTCCTGGCCCGCGGGGCTCGCTTCCTGGCCCCGCGCTTCACGAGAGGTGAGAATCCTCCGCGTCGATTCCCCACCGCGCCGCCTTCGGCGCTAGACTCCGGCCATGGCCCGCACCGCGACGGTGCTGATCGTCGACGACGACCCCAGCATCCGCCAGACCATGGAGGCGATCGTCCGCGCCGCCGGGATGAACCCGGTCACCGCCGCCAGCGGCGAGGACTGCCTCCGGGTGGTGCAGCGGACGCAGGTGGACGTGATGCTGCTCGACGTCCAGCTCCCCGGCATGGGCGGCCTCGACGTCCTGCGCCAGGTCCGGGACGGGCACCCCGACGTCGGCGTGATCATGGTCTCGGTGGTCAAGGAGATCCCCATCGCGGTCGAGGCCATCAAGCTCGGGGCCCTCGACTACCTGACGAAGGACTTCTCCCCCGGCGAGCTGTCGGCGCGGGTCGGGAAGTCGCTGGAGCAGCTGCGCGCGGCGCGGGAGCTGGCCTGGCTCCGCGAGGAGGTGGCGGTGCGGGGCAACCGGCCCATGGTCACCGGCCGGTCCGCGGCCATGGCCTCGGTGGTGGCCATCGCCGAGAAGGTGGCCCCCAAGGGCGTCACCGTCCTGGTCACCGGCGAGAGCGGCACCGGCAAGGAGGTGCTGGCCCGCTGGCTCCACCAGCGCAGCGACCGGGCCCACGGCCCCTTCGTGGCCGTGAACCTCCCGGCCATCCCCTCGGAGCTGGTGGAGAGCACCCTCTTCGGCCACGAGAAGGGCTCCTTCACCGGCGCCACCCGGCAGCGCTACGGCAAGTTCGAGCTGGCCAACGGCGGGACGCTGTTCCTCGACGAGATCGGCGAGCTGAAGCTGGACGTCCAGTCCAAGCTGCTGCGCGCCCTCCAGGAGCGGGAGATCGAGCGCGTCGGCGGCGCCCGGCCCATCCACCTCGACCTGCGGGTGGTCTGCGCCACCAACCGGCCGCTGGAGAAGCTGGTGGCCGACGGGAAGTTCCGCGAGGACCTGTACTGGCGGCTGAAGGTCGTCCCCATCGAGATCCCGCCGCTGCGGGAGCGGCGCGAGGACGTCCGCGACCTGGCCCAGCACTTCCTGACCCGCTTCGCGGCCGCCTACGGGCGCGTTCCCCAGGAGCTGGCCCCCGAGGCGGTGGCGCTGCTCGAGACCTACACCTGGCCCGGCAACATCCGCGAGCTGGAGAACCTGGTGGAGCGGCTCACCGTGGTCTGCGACGCGCCCCGGATCGACGAGGGCGACCTGCCGCTGGAGATCACCGTCGGCGCCGGCCTGAGCCGCGAAGCCGAGCGGGAGTCGACCTACGACGCGGCCATGTCGAGCTTCGAGAAGGCCTACCTCCGGAAGGTCCTGGCCCAGGTGGGCGGCAACCGCCGGCGCGCCGCCGAGAAGCTGGGCATCGGCTACTCGACGCTCAAGGTCAAGCTGCGGCACCACGGCCTCACCCGCGGCGAACAGGCGGCCGACCAGGACGACGACGTCCCCTGAACGCCCGCGGGCGCTAGGCCGGCGCCGGCGGCTCGGCGCGTGGCAGGGTGATGCGGAAGGTGGAGCCCTCTCCCTCCGTGCTGCGGACCGCCACCCGGCCGCCGTGGGCGTCGACGATGCGCTTCACGTTGGGGAGCCCCAGGCCCACGTGGGCGCCGGTGCGCTTGGTCGAGGCGAAGGCGTCGAAGATGCTCGGCAGGCGCCCGGACGGGATGCCGGCGCCCCGGTCCACCACCGCCAGCTCCACCGTGCCGTCGCCGGCCGCGACCTCGAGGCGCACCGTGGCCCCGCGGGGCGAGGCCTCGACGGCGTTCGAGACCAGGTTCAGCGCCGCGCGCTCCAGCAGGTAGCGGTCGCCCGCGGTCCAGGCGCCGGCGCCGGAGGGGGCCACCTCCAGCAGCACGCCCATCTTCTCGGCGTGGGGCAGCGCGGTCCGGCGCACGCTCTCGGCGAAGGCGTCGAGGTCCAGGGGCAGCCGGTCCACCACCTTCACGTCGCGGGAGAGGTCGGCGAAGTCGGCCACGAACTTCCGCAGCGTCGCCACCTCGGACTGCAGGTTGTCGCGGATGCGGGGGAGGAAGGCGGCCTCGCCGGTGGCCGCCATCCCCGCGGTCTGCTGCAGGATGGCCACCCGGTGGCCCAGGTCGTGGGTGATGCCGGCGGCGATGCGGCCGGCGGTGCGCCAGCGCTCGTCGACCTCCAGCTCGGCCAGCACCTTGCGGGACTGGCGCACCCCCACCGCCACCGACAGCGCCAGGGCGGCGAGGGAGATGGCGAGCAGCACCCACTGGACGGTGCGGGCGGCGCGGAGCGCCTCGTCGGCCGACTGCTCCACCACCACCGTCCAGCCGCTGTCCGGCAGCGCCGCCCAGCCGGCCAGGACCTCCTCGCCCAGCGGGCCCCGGTACCGGGTCGGCGCGGCGCCGGGGTTCCTCGAGGCCCCGCGCGCCGCCTCCCCCTCCGGCACCGGATCGCCGGTGAGGATGGCCGCGCGGAGCGCCCCGGCCCCCGAGGCGATGATGCGCCCCTTGCGGTCGAAGGCCAGGGCGTAGCCGGTCTCGCCGACGTGGATGCGCTGGACGAAGCGCCACAGCTCCAGGAGGTCGAGCTGGGCGCAGACCGCCCAGCCGGGCCGGCCCCGCGACGGCACGCAGGCGTCCACCGCCGGGGTGTCGTCGTCGGCCAGGTAGATCTCGGATGCGACCTCCGAGCCGGCCCGCGCCTGGGCCACCGCCGCGGCGTCGAGCGTGCGGGGCAAGGCGGCGGCCGGCGTCTCCGGACCGACCAGGGCGGCGTGGCCCAGGCCGGGCGCGTCGAGCACCGCGTCCTCGAGCCGCCGGCCGGCGTCCGGGCCGGTCCCGGCCGCGGCCGCGACCGCCCGCAGCGCCTCCCGCTGGTCCGAGACGTAGGCGCCGATCCGGGCGGCGGCCTGGACGGCGACGGCGCGCAGCGTCTCGCGCGCCGCGCTCTCGCTGCGCCGGCGCAGCGACTCGACGGCGATGGCCCCCACGCCCAGCACCGGCAGCACCCCGGCGAGCGCCACCAGCACCGTGAGGCGCGCCACCATCCGGCCGCGGTTCACGGCGCCACCTTCCACTCCGGGAGCCGCTCGAAGATGCCCCAGTCGCCGAGCACCGGGTCCTGGATGCGAGCGTCCAGCGCCGCGAGCCGCTCGCGCCGCAGGATCACCACCGCCTGCGGGGCGCGGCGAAGCTCCTCCTCCTGCGCGCGCTCGTCGCCCGCGGCGAGAGCGGCGTCGTACGCTGGATCCGACTGGCCGAGGACGTTGAATTGCCCGCCGGTCTCGAAATAGCGAGCCTCGACACCGGGTGGGCGAACCAACATGGGGGCGACCACGAGGTCGAAATTCGCGCTTGCCCGGACCCAGGTCGCGAGGTCCAGCGCAACGACTTCGCCGCCGCGTGCACCGAGCGCCCGCCGCAGCGCGATGGCGGCCCGCGGCTGCTCTGGAAGGTAGCGGGGGTAGCCGATCCGCAGCGGCCGACCCGGCGGGACCAGCGGCAGCGCCGGCTGCGGCTCGGAGCAGCAGGGCTCGGCGCGCGCCGCCGCGGCGATCTCCGCGACCGGGATCGCCGCGGCGATGCGGCGCCGCTCCTCGGCCGGGAGCCGCGGCGACAGCCAGGCGGCGAGGGCGCTCGGGGCCGTCCCCCGGACGACCTGGAGGCCGGGGACGCCGTCGAGCAGCTCGGCCAGCGCCCGGTCGAGAGAGGCCATGCCGTTCAGCTCGCCACGGAGCAGCCGGGCGAAGGCCTCGCGGGAGCTGGCGCAGCCCACCAGCTCGACCCTGGCGATACGACCGGGCGCCGGCTGGACGCGCCGGAGCACCACCCGGTGCGGCTCCTGCGACTCGACGGCGAAGGCGCCGGTGCCGAGCCAGCCGGTCGCCGTCCTCCGGGCCACGGTGGCGAAGGCCAGATCCACCTCCACCGGGTAGGCGCCTCGGGCCTCCACTTCCACGGTCGCGGGCGTCGTCGAGAGGACCGTCATCCCCTGCGCGCGGACGGCGTCGGCCACGTCCCCGGCGGCGACGGGCGTGCCGTCGTTGAAGCGCACCCCCGGCTCCAGGTCCAGCCGCCAGCGGCGCGGGCCGAGCCGCTCCCAGCGGCGCAGGAACTTCGAGGCCGCCCCTCCGGGGCGGGGGGTGGCGAGCGGCTCGAAGAGCAGGTCCCCCGCCAGCGCGGCGCCGCCCGCGTCGGCGTGAGGGCCCACCTCGCCCATGGGCTCGATGACGCCCACCCGGAGGACGAAGTCCTCGGGCGGAGGCCTGCCGGCGCAGGCGAGCGTGCCGGCGAGGGCAAACAGGAAAACGCGGCGCACGCGCGAAGATCGCACGGCGCCGCGCGGGGCTCAAGCCGCGGCCGTCCCGCCGCGACGGGCCTGGAGCCGAGCTACTCCGCAACGATGCTGCACGGAAGGACGGAGCGGGTCGAGGCGCGGGCGCTGGTCTTGACGGTCATGGCGATCTCCAGTTCAGGCTGCGTGGTCGATGGCTGCGGGGGGTGGGACGTCACTCGCTGCGTCTTCAGGGTGGAACTCCTCGAGGTAGCGGCCGGTCACCTGCTCCAGGAAGCGGGCCTCGAAGGCCGGCCGCTGGCACATCACCGTCCCCGGCTCGGCGCCGGTGGCGGCGCGGCCGCCGAGGCAGCCGCCCAGGCAGACCGGCACGAAGGGGCAGTCGCCGCAGGACTCCCAGGGGCGGCGGGCGGTCAGGGGGTCGGGGCGCAGGGCGCCGCCGCGCACGTCGCCGATGGCCAGCTCGGGCCGGCCGGCGACCGCCAGGCACTTGTAGACCAGGCCGGCCGGGTCGATGACCCAGCTGCGCTCCCAGTGCAACTCGCAGGGCACCACCTCGTCGATGCTCCCGGGCATCCGGGGGGCGAGCCCCCGGGCGACCGTGGCGCGGCCGAGCTGGACCAGGGTGTCGGCGCCGCCCGCCCCGCAGGCCGCGCCGCAGCCGCCGTCCGCCACCACCGGCTTGAAGCGCACCGACTCGACGCGGCCGGCCAGCCCCTCCGAGACCATCCGGTCGAGCAGGCGCTCGAAGGAGCGCTCCTGGCCGGCCCGGAAGTTCCCGCCGACCCGGACCTGGATCTCCGGGCACTCGCGGGCCACGGCGGCCATGGCCAGGAAGACGCGGTCGAAGCTGCCCCGGCCGTCGCGGAAGACGCGCACCTCGTCGTGCGTCTCCCGGTCGCCGTCGATCGTCACCTTGATGGAGCCGGGCGCCACCGCCGCCAGGGCCCGGGCGAAGGGCAGGTCGAGCGAGACGCCGTTGGTCGTGAGTTCCCACGAGAAGGTGCGGCCCTGCGCGCGGCAGCGGGCCGCGAGGCGGCGCGCCGTCCGCAGCACGTAGTCCTTGCGGGTGAGCGGCTCGCCGCCGATGTAGTGGACCACCAGCCGCCCGGCGCCCGAGCCCTCCAGGGCGCGCTCGATCCAGGCGAGGGCCGCCTCCTCGACCTCGGGCCGCATGTGGCCCTTGGTCTCGTGATCCTTTTGGATGCAGTAGGAGCAGGACAGGTCGCAGGCCAGCGTCGGCATCAGCGTGACGTAGGCGGTGCCGGCCATGCCGCGCGCGGCGCCGGCGAGCGCGCCGCGGAGCCGCTCCGCGTCGGCGGCGTCGTCGTGGACGACGAAGCCCATGCCGGCGAGGGCCTCGGCCGCCTCCCCCTCGCTCCCGGGCGCCGGCGGCGCGTCCCGCCAGCGGTCCACGGCGGCGAGGCCGGCGTCGTCCAGGCCCACGTAGCGATCGGCGACGACGTCGTAGAGGACGTGCTCGCCCGCGCGCACGTCGCGGTAGGCGATGACGTAACGGGAGAGGCGCACGGGAGCCCTCTTCGAGCAAGGGAGGTGCCATTCAACGCCTCGCCGGGGCTCGCGAGCCAGCCCAGGCCGCAAACGGGCCGTGGCGCAGCGGAATGGGCTCGCGCGGGGCCCGCGGCGCGGCCCCCGGCTCGGCTTCTGGCCCCGCCGATCGCGCGCCGCCCGGGCCCGGATCCGAGCCCGGCCGCCGGCGCGAAAGGGTCAATTGGGCGCAATCCAGCGGCGGGGAGCGGCCGCGGCGCGGGGGCCCGGAAACGGGCCTCCGCGGGCTCGATGCGCGCGCGCCGCGTTGGCGCCTGGATTGCTAGCTCAGGACGGCGTGAACCGCGACGAACTGATCGACGTGCGCGAGGTCCGCTCCGGCGGCCGCAGGGTGGTGGTGCAGCTCTTCCGCAACGAGGGCGGCTCGGTGGCCGCGCGCTGCGTGCTGGGGGAGGCGGACATGCCCATCATCGACGGGCGCAGCGCCGAGGAGGCGCTGGCGACCGTCGAGGACGCCATCGAGGGGGTGCTGCTGGCCCGCGCGGCGACGGGGCGCTGAGCGGCCGTCCCCGCGGGGCGACGGGCTACTTCGCCTTGGGGAGGGGCTTCCCCTTCTCGAAGACCGCCCCCTCCCCGTACCGGGCGACGATCTTCTTCTTGGTGTCGAGCCCGTTCGTCAGCTCGATGACGAACTTCGGGACGCGGCGGGCCCGCCGGTCGGCGACCCAGCGATTGATGTCGCCGGCCCGGCGCGCCGGCCGGGCGCCGGGCTTGGCGCGCCCCCGCCCCCGCGCCAGGGCCCGCCCGATCTCCTCGTCGATCTGGCGGGAGGCCACGTCGGCCATGGCCCGCGCGATCTGCGCGGACACGCGCTTCATCACCTTCTCCATGGCGTTGCGGATGACGTCGTCGATCGAGGCGGCGGCGGTGCGGGCCATGCGTTCTCCCGAGGATTGATTGAAGCGGGATTGGAACCGGCGGCGTGGATTGGCGAATCGATTTCCGGAACGTATATCCGGTATTCCCGCGTGGCGCAAAAGCATTGCGGCTGTGGTAGTGTCGCCCTCCCGAAGGCGCGGCCCTCTGGCGGAACTGGCAGACGCGCTCGACTCAAAATCGAGTGGGGCGACCCCCCATCCCGGTTCGATTCCGGGGAGGGCCAATCCCGCCCGGCCGCCGCCGGGCAAATTCGCTTGCCGCGACGGCGGCCGGCCGTGTATCGGTACCGCCCCCCCCTGGGAGCCCGCATGATCAACCTCCTCCTGAGCCTCGCCGCCGGGCTCGCCGTCGGCCTCGCCGTCCGCCTCGGGACCAGCTTCGGCTGGGCGGGGGCGGTGGTGCCCGCCTCCATCGCCGCCACCGCGGCCTACCTGCTGCTCGCCCGCCGCAGCTGGAAGCAGCTGGAGGCGCTCTTCGGCGAGACCCAGCGGGAGCTGCAGGCGCAGAAGTTCGACCGCGCCATCCAGAGCCTGGAGCGCGGCTTCTCCCTGGCCCCCTGGCAGTTCCTGGTGGCCTCGCAGCTCCACGCCCAGCTCGGCGTCCTGCACTACGTCCGCAAGGACTTCGACGAGGCCCTCCCCCACCTCGAGAAGAGCTTCTCCCGCCACTGGGTGGCGCGCGCCATGCTGGGCGCCCAGCGCTGGCGCCAGCGGGACCTGGCCGGGATGCGCAAGGTCCTCGACGAGGCGGTGAAGTCCAACAAGAAGGAGGGGCTGGTCTGGGCGACCTACGCCTGGCTGCTCGACAAGGAGGGGCAGCACGAGGAGGCGGTCAAGGTGCTGGGGCGCGGCGCCGCCGCCAATCCCACCGACGAGAAGCTGAAGAGCGCCCTCGGGGCGCTGCAGAACGACAAGCGGCTCAAGCTGGGGAAGCTCTACGGCGAGCAGTGGTACCAGTTCCACCTCGAGCCGCCGCCGCCGCAGGCCTTCGGCGGCGGGCTGCCCCGCGGCGCGCGCCGCGCCATCTACGGCCGCCGCTGACCGGCGCCGGGCGGTTCCCCGCCGCGCCGTCCCGCCCGACCCCTCCACGGGCCCCGGACCGGGGCCGCGCTACACCCCTCAGGTGCCGCCGAAGCCGACGGTCACCCTCCCCTCCTCGCGGATCAGCGGGACGCGCCGCTCGCCGCCGGAGAGCGCCAGGAAGCGCTCCAGCGCCGCCGCGTCCTTCTTCACGTCGAAGTAGTCGACCCGATAGCCACGCTTGCCGAAGTCCACACGGGCGGCGTTGGTGTAGCTTCAGGTGGCCTTTCCGTAGATCTCGACGGCGCGCTCGGGCATCGGGGACCTCGCCTCCTTCAGGCCTCGGGATCCTCGACCAGCTCGGCGCGGTCGCGGGCCCGCTCGGCGTAGCGGTGCAGCTTGTTGTAGAGGGTCTTCTCGCTGATCCCCAGCACCTCGGCGGTGCGCGCCTTGTTCCCGCCGTTCCGCCGCAGCGAGGCCAGGAGGTACTCCTTCTCGACCTCCCGGAGCGGCACCCCCAGCGGCAGCCGGATCCCCGCCTCGCCGCTCACCGCCACCGAGGGGCGCATGTCCGGGGGGAGGTGCTCCTCGCCGATGAGGTCGCCGTCCGCGAGGATCATCCCCCGCTCCACGGTGTTGCGCAGCTCGCGGATGTTGCCGGGCCAGGCGTAGCCCTGCAGCACCTCCAGGGCGGCCGGGGTGACGCCGCGGACGTGCTTGCCGGTCTCGCCGGCGAACTTCTCGATGAAGTGCTGCACCAGCAGCGGGACGTCCTCGCGCCGGTCGCGCAGCGGCGGCAGCGGGATGGTGAAGACGTGGAGCCGGAAGAACAGGTCCTCGCGGAAGCGGCCGGCGCGGATCTGCTCCTTCAGGTCGCGGTTGGTGGCGCACAGGACCCGCACGTCCACGTCCACCTCGGCCTTGCCGCCCAGCCGCCGCAGCCGGCGCTCCTCCAGCACCCGCAGGAACTTGCCCTGCATCTCCAGGGGCAGCTCCCCGATCTCGTCGAGGAAGAGGGTGCCCCGGTGGGCCATCTCGAAGTTGCCGGGCCGGCGCTGGTCGGCGCCGGTGAAGGCGCCGCGCTCGTAGCCGAAGAGCTCCGACTCGATGAGGGTGGGGGGGATGGCCGAGCAGTTCAGGGCCACGAAGGGCCGGTCCTTCCGCGGCGAGAGGGCGTGGATGGCGCGGGCCAGCACCTCCTTGCCGGTGCCGCTCTCGCCGGTGACGACCACGCTGGCGTTGGCCGGGGCCACCCGCCGGGCCAGCTCCGCCACCTGCTGCATGGCCGCCCCCTGCCCGATGAGCTCGGTCCCCGGCCCCAGCGCGGCGAGGCGGCGGCGCAGCACCTGGACCTCGCGCAGCGTCTCCTGCTTCTCCAGGGCCCGCTCCACCACCACCCGCAGGCGCGCCGGGTCGAGCGGCTTCTCGATGAAGTCCCAGGCCCCCTCCTTGATGGCCTGGACCGCCGTCTGGACGGTGCCCCGCCCGGTGAGGAGCACCACCGGCACGTCGGGCAGTTCGGCCCGCAGCGCCCGCAGCAGCCAGAGCCCGTCCATGTTGGGCATCACCAGGTCGGTGAGCAGCAGGTCGGGGTGCCACTCGATGGCCCGGCGCAGGGCCTCGGTCCCGTCGGAGGCGGTGAGGACGTCGTACCCCCAGCGCTGCGCCAGCTCCGCCAGGGCGTCGCGCCCGTCGGCCTCGTCGTCCACGATCAGCAGCCGGTACCTCACCGCGCCTCCACCGGGAGCCACAGCACCGTCCGCGCCGTGCCGCCCCCCTCCGACTCCTCCAGCCTTCCGCCCAGCGCCCCGGCGCCGTCGGCCGCCGCCGAGGCGATCCAGGGGAGGACGCCGGGCCGCGGCGGGCGCCGGTGCTCGATGGCCAGCCCCACCTCGGCGCCGTGCCGCTCGGCCGCGAGCCGCAGGCCGCCGGCCTCGCCCGCGGCCTCGACGGCCCGCCACAGCAGCCCCACCCAGAGCCGCTCGACGCGGGCGGGGGGGCCGCGGACCCGCAAGCCCGGCGCCGCCGCGTCCACCACCAGCGCCAGGTGGCGGCTGCGGGCCTCGTGGGCGAAGAGGGCGGTGGCGGCCTCCAGGAGCCGGGCGGCCTCGACCCCGGTGCCGGGCGCCGGGTCGGCCGCGTCCACGATGCGCCGGACCACCTCGTCCACCCGCGCCACCTGCTCGCGGAGCTTGGCGAGGTGGGGGGCGCAGGCGCCCGCCACCTCGGCGCTGCCCGCGATCTTGTCGGCCAGCAGGGCGAGCTGCAGCACGATGGCGTTGAGCGGGTTGCGCACCTGGTGGGCGACGCCGCCGGCGGCCGCCGCCAGCCCGATGCCGTGCATGGCCAGCTCGCGCAGCTCGGCGGGCACGGCGCCGCTCGGCTCTCCTGCCTCCTGGGTGCGGTCCACGGGCATGTCCGGGGTTCTTCTACCGCGGCGCGCGCCCCGGCGCACCGGGCCCCTCCCCGACCTCCCGCGGAGTGGTCAGGCGGACTCGCCGCCGGTCACCGGCCGGGCCGGGCCCATGTCGGCGGCCGAGAGGTCGGGCACCGCCGGGACCTTCAGCTCCGCCAGCTCGATCCGGAGCTGCTGGGCGTGCTCGAAGATCCGCTGGTCCCGGTAGAACTCCCCGAAGACGATGCGGGTGCAGCCCGAGTTGGCGATGAGCTTGAAGCAGGGCCAGCAGGGCGAGGCGGTGGTGTAGATGGTGGCCCCGTCGATGGCCACCCCGTTCTTGGCGGCCTGGATGATGGCGTTGGCCTCGGCGTGGACGGTCCGCACGCAGTGGCCGTCCTCCATCATGTGCCCCTCCTCGGAGCAGTGGCGGAGCCCGCGGATCGAGCCGTTGTAGCCGGTGGAGAGGATGGTGCGGTCCCGGACCAGCACCGCGCCCACGTGCTTGCGGTCGCAGGTGGCCCGCCCGGCGACGACCCGGGCGATGTTCATGAAGTACTCGTCCCAGCTGGCGCGGCGGTCCATTCGTCCTCCTCGGCGCCGGGGCGCCCGCCCCGGGGTCCGACATGGTAGCCCATCGCCCCGACGCCCCGACGCCGGCCGCCTTTTCGCTTCCGGAGCCGGGACCGGTGTACCATCTCCCCCGTGGGAGGGCTCCCGCCGGACACCATCGTCGGAATCGACCTCGGGACGACCAACTCCTGCTGCGCCGTCGTGCTCGGCGACGGCGAGGTGAAGCTGGTCCCGTACAAGGGCGGCGAGTACACCATCCCGTCCATCTTCGCGGTGGACGACAAGGGCAACGAGCTGGTCGGCCACGACGCCAAGCGCCAGTGGCAGCTCAACCCCCGCAACACCCTCTACGCCACCAAGCGGCTCATCGGCCGCTCGGCGCGCGACGACGTCGTCGAGACGGTGCAGAAGTCGGTCCAGTACAAGCTCCACCCCGGCGAGCGCAACGACGTCGAGCTGGACGTCCAGGGGCGCGCCTACCAGGTGCAGCAGATCGCGGCGCGCATCCTCGCCAAGATCCGCGACGTCGCCTCCGACCACCTCGGCTTCAAGGTCGCGCGCGCCGTGGTCACCGTCCCGGCCTACTTCACCGACCGCCAGCGCCAGGCGGTCAAGGAGGCCGGGGCGCTGGTGGACCTGGAGGTGGTGCGGATCATCAACGAGCCGACCGCGGCCAGCATGGCCTACGGCATCGGCAAGAAGCTCCAGGAGCGCGTCCTGGTCTACGACCTGGGCGGCGGGACCTTCGACGTCTCGATCATCGACATCCGCGACCGGGTCTTCGAGGTGAAGGCCACCGGCGGCGACATCTTCCTCGGCGGCATCGACTTCGACGAGGCCATCATCGACCACGTCACCGGGGACTTCCAGGACCGGACCGGCATCGACCTGCGGGGAGACCCGGTGGCCATGCAGCGCATCCGCGACCTGGCGGAGCGCACCAAGATCGACCTCTCGGCGCGGACCGAGGCCCCCTTCTCGGTCCCCTTCATCACCATGACGCCGCAGGGGCAGCCACTGAACCTGGACCTCCGGTTCACGCGGCCCCTGCTCGAGGAGCTGACCCGGGACAAGGTGGACCGCACCCTGGAGATCGTCCGGCGCGTCCTGGACGACGCCCAGACCGCGCCCGAGCAGATCGACCAGGTGATGCTGGTCGGCGGCCAGACCCGCATGCCGCTGGTCCAGGAGCGGCTCACCGCCCTCTTCGGGAAGGCGCCGTCCAAGGGGGTCCACCCCGACGAAGCGGTGGCCATCGGCGCGGCCCTCTACGCCTGGTCGCTGCAGGAGAACAGCGACCTGAAGCTGACGCTGCTGGACGTCATCCCCATGGCCATCGGGCTGGAGGCCGCCGGGGGCCAGATGCACGTGGTGCTCCCGCGCAACAGCCCCATCCCCAACGCCCGCGCCCTGGCGGCCACCAGCTCGGTGGACGCCCAGAGCGAGCTGGCGGTCCGCATCTTCCAGGGGGAGCAGCAGCAGGCGGCCCACAACGAGCTGCTGGGCGAGTTCGTCTTCGGCGGCGTGCGGTCCGCGGCGGCGGGGCAGGTGCGGCTGGAGGTGCTCTTCGAGGTGAACGTCGAGGGCATCCTCACGGTGAGCGCCAGCGACCTGGACACCGGCAAGCGCATGACCACCGTGCTGCGGGTCACGCGCAACGGCTAGGTCGCGTTCCTACCGCTCGTGCGGCCGCCCCCGGCCGCCGCCCTGCGACCAGCCGCCCCGCGCGGCCGGCGCCTGGGGAGCCGAGAAGCGCGCCGCCTGCGGGGCCGAGTAGCGGGGCGCCGAGAAGCGTGGCGCCTGCGGGGCCGAGTACCGGGGCGCCGAGAAGCGCGGCGCCTGCGGGGCCGAGTACCGGGGCGCCGCGTAGCGCGGCCCGTTGGGCTGCGACGGGGCCGGGCCCCAGGAGCGGGGCTGCCCCTCCGGGCGCCCGCGCGGGGCGTTGCCGGGCTGCGAGGGCGCGGGCTGGACGGGGGCCGACCGCTGCGGCGGCGCGCCGCCCGGGCCCTGCGGGAACTGACCCCTGGGTGCCACGCCCTCGGGACGGCCGCGCCCCGGCGCTCCCGGCGCGAAGCCGCGAGGCGATCCGGCGCCGGGGCCTCCGGGCGCGAAGCCGCCCGGCGAGCCGCGGCCCGGTGCGCCGGGCGAGCCGGGCACGAAGGCTCGCGGCGCCGCGCGCCCCTCGGGCCTGAAGATCGGGACCATGCCGCCGCGCCCCATGCCGGACGCGGCCGCGGGCGATCCGACCGGGTGGACGCGGACCGGGACCACCGGTCGGCCGACGCGGGTCTCGATGAAGCCGCGGGCCGGGCCGCCCCACGCCGGCGCGGCGTGGCCGTAGAGGGCGGCGCGCGGCGGCGCCGGGCGGGTGTAGCGCCAGTACCGGTCGATGTCGCGCGGGCCGTAGGCGTAGCGGTACACCGGCCGCCCCACGAAGTCGTCGCAGGGCATGAAGGTCCACCAGCTCATGGCCACCGGGTAGGAGGAGACGTAGACCGAGAAGCCCGGCGCCAGCGGCGCCCAGCCCACCGAGTCGGGGCCGTAGCGCCAGGTCACCCAGGCCGGCGCCCACTGGTAGCCCGGCACCCAGATCCAGCCGTAGCCCGGGTCGTAGGCCCAGCGCCCGTAGTGGTAGGTCGCCCAGCCCCAGGGCTCGTCCGTCACCCAGAGCCAGCCCTCGCTCGTCCACTCCCAGCGGCCGTAGTAGTAGGGGCGCCAGCCGGCGGCGACGCCGGCCGGGCGCCACACGTTGCCGTAGCCGGGGAGGTCGAGCCACTGGCCGTAGCTCGCGAGCGGCTGCTGGAAGGTGGAGATGCCGATGCTGGCGCCGGGCGCCGAGACGCCGACGTTCACGTCCACCGGCGGCGACTGGTCGGGAGCCTCCTCCCCCTGATCGTCCCACCAGTCGGAGGGACCTTCATCCTGGGCGACCGCGAGGCGGGGGAGCGCCACGGTGCAGAGGGCGACGAGGACGATGGCGCGGCGCATGGCTTGAACCTCCTGCCCGAGGGACGGCTGAGCGTCCACCCGGCTTCAAGCGGATGCATAGCAAGGCGGATGCCGAACGCATCCGCCCGGAACCAGGGCCATTTCGGGGAAGGAGGCGAGTGCTGCGCCGCAACAGTGTGAAGGCGGCGCGGCCGGCCGGGCCGTCCTACGCGAGCTTCTTCTCCTTCTCGAAGGAGAGCAGGGGCGGCTCCTTTCCCAGGATGACGCCCTCGGTGACCTTGCACTCCTTCACGCCCTCCCGGTAGGGCACGTCGTACATGATGTCGAGCATGGCCTGCTCGAGGATGGCGCGCAGGCCGCGGGCGCCCGACTTGCGGCGCATGGCCTCGCGCGCGCAGGCGCGCAGCGCCTCCCGGGAGAACGACAGCTTCACCTTCTCCATCTCGAAGAGCTTCACGTACTGCTTGGTGAGCGCGTTCTTCGGCTGGGTGAGGATGGTGACCAGGTCCTCCTCGCCCAGGTCGTCGAGCGTGGCGATGATGGGCACGCGTCCGACGAACTCGGGGATCATCCCGAACTTCACCAGGTCCTGGGGCTCCACCTGCGCCAGCAGCTGGCCGAGGCTCACCTCGTCCTTGCGCTCGATGCGGGCCCCGAAGCCCAGCCCCTTCACCCCGACGCGCCGGCGGATGAGCTGCTCGATGCCGCAGAAGGCGCCGCCGACGATGAAGAGGATGTTGGAGGTGTCGACCTGGATGTACTCCTGCTGGTTGTACTTCTTCCCGCCCCGCGGCGTGACGTTGGCGCGGGTCCCCTCGATGATCTTCAGGAGGGCCTGCTGCACCCCCTCGCCGCCGACGTCGCGGGTCGGCGACGGCGTGTCGCCCTTGCGGGCGATCTTGTCGATCTCGTCGACGTAGACGATGCCCCGGGTGGCCTTCTCCACGTCGTAGTCGGCGTTGTGGAGCAGGTTCTGGATGATGTTCTCGACGTCCTCGCCGACGTACCCGGCCTCGGTGAGGCTGGTGGCGTCGGCGATGGTGAAGGGGACGTTCAGGAAGCGGGCCAGCGACTGGGCCAGCAGCGTCTTGCCCGAGCCGGTGGGGCCGATGAGCAGGATGTTGGACTTCTGCAGCTCGACCTCCTCGGCGCCGGCGCGGGCCTGGCCGGGGCGGGGCGGGCGCGCCGGCTTGCGCGCGTGGACCCGCTTGTAGTGGTTGTAGACGGCGACCGAGAGCACCTTCTTGGCGCGCTCCTGCCCGACCACGTACTCGTCCAGGAAGGTCTTGATCTCCGCGGGAGCCGGCAGCGGGACCGCCGGCCGCGCCTCGTCGCGCTCCGACTCCTCGGCGATGATGTCGTTGCAGAGGCGGATGCACTCGTCGCAGATGTAGACGGTGGGCCCGGCGATGAGCTTGCGGACCTCGCGCTGACCCTTTCCGCAGAAGGAGCAGGTCAAGTTCCCACGCTGTTGCTCTTTCCGGCTCACGCGCGCCTCGCTCCGGGAATGCTACACCAACGGGACCGGCCCCGCACGCAAGCGGCCGTCCCCGGCGATGATAAGCGCGGGAGCGGCCCGCCGCCGCTCATTCCCCGGACAGCGCCTCGAGCTCGTCCGCCACCGCGGCCGCCCTCGCCGCCACCTCGCGGGGCACCGACCGGTCGGCGGCGCAGGCCGCGGCCAGGCGGCGGGCGGCGCCGGCGATCCGCCGCAGCCGCTCGGCCGGAGGCGGGGGCCTGGGCTTCTCCTCGGGCCCGAAGCGCTCGGCGATCTGGCGCGCCAACGCCGCGGCC
>JAKAEO010000060.1 GCA_021818285.1 Myxococcales bacterium | reverse complement strand
GCGGCCAGGAGACCCACTACGCCATCGGCGGCGGCTTCCTCCAGGTGGCCGACGACCGGGTGATCGTGCTCGCCGACACCGCCGAGGCCCGCGAGGACATCGACGTGGAGCGCGCCCGCCGGGCCTTCCACGAGTCCACCGAGCGGCTCCGCTCGCTCACCGAGCAGGACCAGAACCTCGCCATGGAGGCGGCGCGGGTGAAGCGCGCCGCCGCCCGGCTGGGCGTCGCCGGGTAGGGCCCCCGGACGCGCCGCGGCCCGGCGCGCACTTGCGCCGCGGCCGCGCCTGCGTGACGCTCTCCCGGTGCGCCGCGCGCTCGTCGCCCTCGCCACCTTCCTCTGCTTCGGCTGCGAGACGGTGCGGCCGCGCCCCGCCGCCCCGGCGCCGCCGCCGCTGCGGGTGGCGCTCGCCGAGCCGATCCTCGACCTCTGGGTGGAGGGCGCGGGCGGCGTCGAGCCGGCGGAGACCGAGGAGGCGCTCTCCCGGGCGCGGGCGGCGCTGGGCTCGGCCCTCGACGGCCGGGGCTTCGTGGCCGCGGCCGACGCCGGCCACCTGCTGGTGGTCCGCGAGCAGGCGGTGACCCGCACCGCCGGGCGGCGGCAGCAGCAGGCCGCCGCCGTCGCCGGGATCGTCCTGCTGGTGGTGGCGGTGGTGGTGCTGGTGGCCATCGCCAGCCGCGGCAACTCCCGCTCCCCGGGGCCGGCCCCGGTGGGCGGCGTGGGCGGGGCGGTGGGGCGGGCGGCGCCGCCCCGCCTGGCCGCGCCGCTGCCGCGCGTCCCCCTCGGTCCGCCGGCGCCCTGGTTCGGCTGGAGCCTCGACGTCGGCTTCCGCTTCCCGGTGCCGGTGGCCGGCCCGCCGGTGCGCCCGCCCGAGCCGGCGCCGACGCTGGAGGGCCGGCTCGGCGCGCGGGGCTTCTTCGCCGGCGACGAGACCGAGCTCGTCCTCGAGCTGCGCGACCTGGCGACCGGCGCCACCGTCTGGGCGCGACGCGCCTCCGGCAACGCCGACCCGCGCGACCCGGCGGCGGTGCGGGCCCTCCTCGACCGGGCGGCCTGGGACCAGGCCTGGGCCCAGGGGACGGCTCCGCCCGCCTGAGCCGGGCAGGCGCCCGATTTCAGGGCCCTTTCCCGCTGCGCCCCCGGGCCCCACCGGCGGTGGCCTCGAGGGGATTTCCACGGTGCCGGACATCGCCTCGGACATCGCCTCGGGCGGAGTCCCCGGAAGGGCCGCCAAACGGACCAAACTCCTTGAAACTCCGGGGCTTTTCTACTACATAAGGGGGTCTCCATGGCCGACGAGATCCTCCCGCCCGCGCCCCCGCCCGAAGCCCCGCCTCCCGCGGGCGGCGGGGAGGGGCACCGCGCCACCGTCAACATCGAAGACGAGATGCGCAGCTCGTATCTCGACTACTCGATGTCGGTGATCATCGGCCGCGCGCTGCCCGACGCGCGCGACGGCCTGAAGCCGGTGCACCGCCGCATCCTCTACGCGATGCACACCGAGGGGCTGCACCACTCGAAGCGCTACTCCAAGTGCGCCGGCGTGGTCGGCGAGGTGCTGAAGAAGTACCACCCCCACGGCGACGCCGCGGTCTACGACGCCCTGGTGCGGCTGGCGCAGGACTGGAACCTGCGCTACCCGCTCATCGACGGCCAGGGCAACTTCGGCTCGGTGGACGGGGACCCGGCGGCGGCCTACCGCTACACCGAGTCGCGGCTGGAGAAGCTCGCCGACTGGCTGCTCGCCGACATCGACAAGGAGACGGTGGAGTGGTCGCCGAACTTCGACGACTCCACCGTCGAGCCGGTGGTGCTGCCGGCCCGCTTCCCCAACCTGCTCGTCAACGGCAGCGCCGGCATCGCCGTGGGCATGGCCACCAACATCCCGCCCCACAACATGGGCGAGGTGATCGACGCCGCCGTCCACCTGGTGGGGAATCCGCGCGCCACCGTGGCGGAGCTGATGAGGTTCGTGCCCGGCCCCGACTTCCCCACCGCCGGCATCATCCTGGGGCGCGACGGCATCCGCCAGGCCTACGAGACCGGGCGCGGCACCGTGGTGGTCCGGGCCCGCGCCGCCGTCGAGGTCCACCCCAAGACCGAGCGCGAGTCGATCGTCGTCACCGAGATCCCCTACCAGGTGAACAAGGCGAAGCTGGTGGAGCACATCGCCGACCTGGTGCGCGACAAGAAGCTCGAGGGCATCAGCGACCTGCGCGACGAGTCCTCCCGCGAGGGCATGCGGGTGGTCATCGAGCTGAAGCGCGACGCCGTGGCCCAGGTGGTGCTGAACAACCTCTACGCCCACACCGCGCTGCAGACCGGCTTCGGGGTGATCCTGCTGGCCATCGACGGCGGCCAGCCGCGCATCCTCGATCTGAAGCAGCTCCTGGAGCGCTTCATCGCCCACCGGCGCGACGTGGTCACGCGCCGCACCCGCTTCGAGCTGCGCCAGGCGCGGGCTCGCGAGCACATCCTGCTCGGGCTGCAGATCGCCCTAGACCACATCGACGAGATCATCGAGCTCATCCGGAAGGCCGGGGATCGCGACGCCGCCCGCGACGGCCTGGTGGCGCGCTTCGGCCTCTCCGACCTGCAGGCCAAGGCGATCCTGGAGATGCAGCTGCAGCGCCTCACCGGCCTGGAGCGGCAGAAGATCCTGGACGAGCTGGCCGAGGTGCAGAAGTCGATCGCCCGCCTCCGCGAGATCCTGGCCTCGGAGAAGGTCCTGCTGGAGCTGATCGTCTCCGAGCTGCGCGAGGTGAAGCAGCTCTTCGCCGACGAGCGGCGCACCGAGATCCAGGGCGCGGTGGACGCGCTCTCGGTGGAGGACCTCATCGCCGAGGAGGAGATGGTGGTCACCGTCTCCCACCTCGGCTACGTGAAGCGCAACCCGGTGAGCACCTACCGGGCCCAGCGCCGCGGCGGCAAGGGGAAGACCGGCGCCGCCACCCGCGAGGAGGACTTCCTCGAGAGCCTCTTCGTCGCCTCGACCCACAGCTACCTGCTGGTCTTCTCCGACCGGGGCCGGGTCTACTGGCTCAAGGTCCACGAGATCCCGCAGGCCGGCCGGGCGGCGCGCGGCAAGCCCATCGTCAACCTGGTGCAGCTCTCGCCCGGCGAGAAGGTGGCGGCCATCCTCCCGGTCCGCCGCCTGCCGGAGGCGGCGCCGGATCGGGGCGACGAAGCCCCCCCGGGCCCCCCGCTCGCCCCGGGGCAGGCTCCTCCGCCCGCCCCTGCGCTCGCCGCCGACGAGGTGGACGAGAAGGACGACGAGGGCGAGGAGCAGGCCGGCGACCAGTTCGTCTTCATGGCCACCCGCGCCGGGATCATCAAGAAGACCCGGCTCGACGCCTTCAGCCGCCCGCGGGCCGCCGGCATCATCGCCCTCTCGGTCGAGGACGGCGACCGGCTCATCTCGGCGCGCCTCACCGACGGCCGCAGCCACGTGCTGCTCTCCACCGCCCAGGGCATGTCCATCCGCTTCGAGGAGGCGGACGTCCGGGCCATGGGGCGCGGCGCCTACGGCGTGAAGGGCGTCACCCTGGAGGAGGGCGACCTGGTGGTCTCGGCCGAGGTGCTGGCCGGGCCGGCCGGGGGCGAGGCGGCCCCCACCATCCTCACCGTCACCGCCAACGGCTACGGCAAGCGCACCGAGCTCTCCGAGTACCGGGTCCAGAGCCGCGGGGGCAAGGGCATCATCACCATCAAGACCACCGAGCGGAACGGCCCGGTGGTGGCCGCCCTCCGCATCCTCGACTCGGAGGAGGTCATGCTCATCACCAACCAGGGCATGCTCATCCGGATGCCGGCGCGCCAGATCTCGGTCATCGGGCGGAACACCCAGGGCGTCCGGCTCATCGCCATCGAGTCGCGCGAGGAGCAGGTGGTGGCGGCGGCCCGCGTGGCCGAGACCAGCCACGAGGCCGAGGAGGCCGGGGTGCGCGAGGCCGCGGCCGCCGGCGAGCCCACGCCGGTGCCGGGCGAGCTGCCGCCGGCCGGCGAGGAGGGGGGCGGGGAGGGCGACGGGGGCGAGGAACCGGGGGACGAGGGCGGCCCTTGAGGCGCGGCGCCGCGCTGGCCCTCCTGCTGCTCGCCGCCTGCCCGGGCCCGGCGCGCAAGCTGGACGACGCCGCCGACCGCCGCCACGCCGGCCGGCCGGCCGAGGCCCTGGCGATCTACCGGCAGGTGCTGGCCGAGCTGGGCGAGGGGCGGCTGCCGCCCGGCGACGCCGAGCTCCGGCTGCGGGCCCTGCAGTACGCCGGCGACGTCTCCTACCTGGAACTGGGCGACTACCGCGGCGCGGTGGCCTACTACCGGCGCCTCATCGCCTTCGCCCCCGGCACCCCCGACGCCTGGCAGGCGCGCGCGGTGATCGGCGAGATCTACCGCGACCGATTCTCCGACCCGGTCGGCGCCATCGCCCAGTGGGCCGAGGTGGCGGCGAGCCCGTCGCCGCAGGCGGCCGCCTTCCAGCTCAAGGTGGCGCGCGAGTACCTCGACATCCGCAACACCCAGCAGGCCCGCACCGAGGCCCGCATCCTCCGCGAGCGCTGGCCGCGCAGCCCCGAGGCCGACGAGGCCCAGCTGCTCACCGCCCAGGCCTGGTCGCTGGAGAAGCGCACCGACGAGGCGCTGCGCGCCTTCCAGGCCACCGTGGACCGGCACCCGGCGCCGGACGTCGCCGCCCGGGCGCTGGAGGGCGAGGCCCAGCTCTACGCCGAGCAGGGGCCGGGGGTGCGCTGCGGCGACTCGAGCTGCCTGGACAGGGCCATCGCCCTCTACACCGAGGCGCTGGCCGCCCACCCCAACCCCGACGCCCTGCGGCGCAACATCGAGGCGGTGCGGCGCCGGCAGCTGGCGGCGCGGACGGTGCGGCCCGGGGACCGCGCCGCCGCCATGGACCACGTCGCCCCCCCGCCCCACGACAAGGTGATCCCGTGAAGACCGACCTCTCGCAGAAGCTCTTCGCCCGGGCCCAGCAGCTCTTCCCCGGCGGCGTGAACAGCCCGGTGCGCGCCTTCCGCGGCGTGGGCGGCACGCCCCGCTTCATCGCCCGGGGGCGCGGCTCGCGGATGTGGGACGTGGACGGCAACGAGCTGGTGGACTACGTGGGCTCCTGGGGGCCGCTGATCCTCGGCCACTGCCACCCCGACGTGATGCGCGCCGTCCAGGAGGCGATGAAGGCCGGCTCCTCCTTCGGCGCCCCCTGCCCGGCGGAGATCCTGCTCGCCGAGCTGGTGCAGGCCCGCATGCCCTGGGTGCAGCGGATGCGCTTCTGCTCCTCGGGCACCGAGGCGACCACCGCCGCGATCCGCCTGGCGCGCGGCTTCACCGGCCGCGACGACTTCCTCAAGTTCGACGGCTGCTACCACGGCGCCGGCGATCCGCTGCTGGTGAAGGCCGGGTCGGGCGTCGAGACCCTGGGGCTCCCCGACTCGCCGGGCGTGCCCGCCGATCTCGCCCGCCACACCCTGACGCTCCCCTGGAACGACCTCGCCGCGGTGGAGCGGCTCTTCGCCGGGCGCGGCGGCTCCATCGCCGCGATCATCACCGAGCCGGTGGTCGGCAACATGGGCGTGCTGGTGCCGAAGCCCGGCTACCTCGAGGGGCTGCAGGCGGTCTGCCGGAAGCACGGGGCGCTGCTGATCGTCGACGAGGTGATGACCGGCTTCCGGGTGGCGGCGGGCGGCGCCTGCGGCCGGTACGGCCTCGCCCCCGACCTCGTCACCTTCGGGAAGGTGATCGGCGGCGGCCTGCCGGTGGGGGCCTTCGGCGGGCGCGCCGAGGTGATGGACCGCGTCGCGCCGGCCGGCCCGGTCTACCAGGCCGGCACCCTCTCCGGGAACCCGATGGCCATGGCCGCCGGCCGGGCGACGCTGGAGCGGCTCGAGCCGGCCGGCTACCAGCGGCTGGAGGAGCTGTCGGCGCGGCTCGCCGACGGGCTCGCCGCCCAGGCCCGCGCCGCGGGCGTGCCGGTGCAGGTGAACCGGGTGGGCTCGATGCTCACCGTCTTCTTCTCGGCCGGGCCGGTCTTCGACGCCGCCTCGGCGCGCAAGTCCGACACCGGGCGCTTCGGCCGCTGGTTCCACGCCATGCTGGAGGGGGGGATCTACCTGCCGCCCTCGCAGTTCGAGGCCGCCTTCGTGTCGCTCGCCCACACCCCCGAGGACGTCGAGGAGACGATCCGGGTGGCCGGCCCGGCCTTCGCCGCGGCGGCGAAGGGGTAGGGCAGGGGCAACCCGGCGCCGTTCCGGGCGTTTCGGCGCGCCGGCGTGTCCCGGCCCGCCCCGCGGTCGGGCGTTGACGGGCCAGTTCGCACCTGCTAGAAGCAAGCGCCCCTCGCGCCCGGAAAACCCTCGGGAAATCCGAGCGCGAGGCGTTTCCCCGGAGGTCCCAGGAACGTGGCGTCCCCGGACGATCGAGAGCGCCGGGAGCGCGAGGAGGAGGAGGGACTCTCGAGCCTTGCGCAGGCCTACCGCAAGGCGGCGCCGCTGATGGCCGCGTCCACGCAGCTCGTGGCCGCGACCGGGCTGATGGCGGGGCTCGGCTACTGGGGCGACGTGAAGCTCGGGCACAAGGTGCCGTGGATGCTCCTGGTGGGCGCCGCGGTGGGGATGACGGGCGGCTTCATCGGCTTCTTCCGGACGGTCCTGGGGCGGAAAGACAAGTGACGCGCCATCTCACGCTCGCCGTCGTCACCGCCGCCGCCGCCGCGGCCGCCGCGCTCTTCTCGGGCGCGGCCCGGCCGGCGCTGCTCGGCGTGGGGATCGCCGCGGCCACCGCCTTCGCCTCGCTGGCCGCCTACCGCCTCACCGGCCGCTCCGCGGCGAAGCCGGTGCAGAAGGCGCTGCTGGTCTTCGCGGCCATGTTCCTGGTGCGCATCGTGCTCGTGGCCCTGGGCCTGGTCGCGGTGCTGCGCCGCGGCGACAGCGCCGTCGCCTACGCCGTCGCCTTCTTCGTCCCCTACTTCGTCTTCGCCGCGATCGAGGGCGGCTACGTCCACGCCCTCGGCCGCGAGACCGGAAGGACCGCATGACCGTCACCGCCGCCGCCCTCGCCCTGGGCCTGGCCCTGGGCCAGCACGCCCCGCCCCCCGAGCAGGCCGCGCCGGCCGCCGAGGCCCATGCCCCCGCCGCCCACGGCGAGGCGGCCGAGGCCGCCGGCCCCGGCGGCGGGCAGGAGGAGACCCTGCCCGAGGCGATGATGCACCACGTGGCCAACGGCTACGTGCTGGAGGTCCCGGGCTTCTGCGACGGCTTCCACTGGAACTGCGAGCTGGACCTCGGCGAGATCTTCGGCCGCCACGTGGACCCGGTCACCCACCGGGCCAGCGGCCCGCTGGTGTTCGGCCCGTTCGACATGACGCCCTCCAAGCACGTGGTGATGATGTGGATCGCCGCGGTGCTGCTGCTGGTCCTGCTGCTCGGCGCCACCCGCCGGCGGGCCCTGGTGCCGAAGGGGCTCTACAACTTCTTCGAGCTGCTGGTGCAGTTCGTCCGCGACATCGCCGTCTCCAACATCGGCAAGCGGGACGCCGACCGCTTCGTCCCCTACCTGGCGGCCGCCTTCTTCTTCATCCTCTTCATGAACCTCCTCGGCCTGGTGCCGTGGATGGCCACGGCCACCGCCAACGTCTCGGTGACGGTGGGGCTGGCGCTCTTCACCTTCTTCATCACCCAGTACGCGGCCATCCGGGCCCAGGGCCTGGGCGGCTGGCTGAAGCACCTCACCGGCGGCGTCCCGCCGTCGCTGGCCTGGCTGTGGCCCATCATGATCCCGGTGGAGATCCTCGGCCTCTTCACCAAGCCCTTCGCCCTCACCGTCCGTCTCTTCGCCAACATGGTGGCGGGCCACTTCGTCATCCTGGCCCTGCTCGGGCTGATCTTCGCCATCTCCTTCTTCGTCTTCCCGGTCTCGATGGCGCTGGCCCTGGCCATCTACCTGCTCGAGCTCTTCGTGGCCTTCGTGCAGGCCTACATCTTCACCATGCTCTCCGCCCTCTTCATCGGGGCCGGGCTCGCGCACCACGACGAGCACGGCCACGGGGAGGAGCACGGGGAGCACGGCCCCGCCGGCCACGGCGAGGCCCACCACGCCTCTCACGCGGCCGGGGCCACTCCCGGCCACGGGTAGTCGAGCGCCGTAAGCGCCCCGGGAACCGGCGGCCCGGAAAACCCGCCCCGCGCAGCCAAGGAGAATCACCACCATGGGTCCCAACTCTCTCGCCTTCCTCTCCGCCGGCTTCGGCGCCGGCCTGGCCGTCATCGGCGCCGGCCTCGGCATCGGCAAGCTCGCCGCCGCCGCCATGGAGGGCTCGGCCCGCCAGCCCACCGCCGCCGGCGACATCCGCACCTCGATGATCATCGCCGCCGCCCTCATCGAGGGCGCCACGCTCTTCGCGATCGTGGTCACCCTGCTGCTCGCCATCAAGGCGTAGCCGCGGCCCGAACCCTCCACCCGGAGCGGAGCAACCGATGAACGCCCTCGTCACCCCGGTCCTGGCCGCCGGCCTGCTGGACCTGAACCCCGGCCTGACGCTCTGGACCGGGCTCACCTTCCTGGCGCTGATCCTGGTCCTCGCCAAGTTCGCCTTCGGCCCCATCGTCCGGATGCTGGACGAGCGCGAGCGGACCATCCGCGAGGCCATCGAGCAGGCCAAGGAGGAGCGGGCCGAGGCGGAGAAGATGGTCGCCGAGACCCGGGAGTCGCTGCACAAGGCGCAGCGCGAGGCCGCCGAGCTGGCCAAGCGCTCGCAGGCCGAGGTCGAGTCGCTCCGCCAGGAGCTCACCGCCCGGGCGCGCAAGGAGGCCGACGAGCTGGTGGCCTCCGCCCGCGCCCAGATCCAGGAGGAGCGCTCCAAGGCGGTGGTCGAGCTGCGCGGGCAGGTGGCCGACATGGCCATCGAGGTCGCCCGCCGGCTCATCCCCCAGGCGGTGGACGAGCGGACCCACCGGTCGCTCGTCGAGGAGTACGTGAAGCAGCTCCCCAAGGCCTAGCGGGACGCCGCAGGGTCGTTCCGGGCTCCGGCGTCCGCGCCGGGGCCCTTTCATTTGCGCAGGCAACGCCAAGGATCCCCCCATGGCCCTCGCCATCGGCATCGTCGGGCTGCCCAACGTGGGCAAGTCCACCCTCTTCAACGCGCTGGCCGGCGCCGCCCAGGCCCAGGCCGCCAACTACCCCTTCTGCACCATCGACCCGAACCTGGGGGTGGTGCCGGTGCCGGACGCGCGGCTGGCGCGGCTCGCCGCCCTCTTCCGGCCGGTGAAGACCACCTTCACCACCCTGGAGTTCGTGGACATCGCCGGGCTGGTGGCCGGGGCGTCGAAGGGCGAGGGGCTGGGCAACCAGTTCCTCTCCCACATCCGCCAGGTGGACGCGGTGGCCCACGTGCTGCGCTGCTTCGAGGACCCCGACGTGGTCCACGTCGGCGGCACCGTCGACCCGCGGGGCGACCGCGACGTGGTCGAGACCGAGCTGATGCTCAAGGACCTGGAGTCGGTGGAGAAGCGGCGCGAGCGGGCGCAGAAGGGCACCAAGGCCCAGGGCAAGGCCGGCGAGCTGGCCCGGGCCGAGCTGGCCCTGCTCGACCGGGTGAAGGCCGGGCTGGAGGCGGGCACGCCGGTGCGGGCGCAGCCGCTCGACGCCGAGCAGCGCGCCGCCCTGGCCGACCTGTTCCTGCTCACCGCCAAGCCGGTGATCTACATCGCCAACGTGGACGAGCGGCAGCTCGCCGACCCCGCCGACCCCCGGGTCCGCGCGGTGCGGGAGCTGGCGGCCGCCGAGGGGGCCGAGGCGGTGGTGCTCTGCGGCAAGGTGGAGGCGGAGATCGCCGAGCTGCCCGAGGCCGAGCGGGTGGAGTTCCTCGCCAGCCTCGGGCTCGAGGAGCCGGGGCTGGAGCGGCTGGTGCACGCCGGCTACCGGGAGCTCGGGCTCATCACCTTCTTCACCGTCGGGCCCGACGAGTGCCGGGCCTGGACGGTGCGGCGCGGGGCGCTGGCGCCGCAGGCGGCCGGCGTCATCCACACCGACTTCGAGAAGGGCTTCATCAAGGCCGAGGTGACGCGCTGCGAGGACCTCCTCGCGCTCGGCGGCGAGGCGGCGGTGAAGGAGAAGGGGCTGATGCGGATGGAGGGGAAGGAGTACGTCGTCCAGGACGGCGACGTGATGCACTTCCGGTTCAACGTCTGACCGGGCCCGCCGCGGCGGGCGGGGCGCGCCGCGCCGCCCCGCCGGCGGAGCCGCCGGGGCCCGTCCCCGCGCCCTCGCCGGTCAGGGCTCCTTCAGCTCGGGGAGCCGCAGCTCGACGACCGCGTCCTTCTTCAGCTCGGACACGTACTGCTGCCGCAGCACGTCGCCCTGCTCGTAGGTGAGCTTGTCGCGGATCTGGTCCTTCACCTGGTCGAAGGGGAGGGGCTCGCCGCCGCGCCGCCCCTCGACCTCGAGGATCTGGAAGCCGTTGCGGGTCCGCACCAGCCCCGAGACCTGTCCGGGCTCGAGGCCGAAGGCGGCCTTCTCCACCTCGGGCTGGACCACGCCGCGCCGCAGCCAGCCCAGGTCGCCGCCCTCCGGGGCGGACGGGCCCTTCGAGAACTCGCGCGCCAGCCCGGCGAAGTCGGCGCCGGCCGCCAGCCGCTTCAGCAGCGCCTCGCCCTGGGCCCGCACCCTCGCCTCCTCCGCGGCCGGTGCGCCGGCGGCGAGCGGCAGGAAGATGTGGCGGGCCCGGACCTCGATGCCGGCCGCGAACTCCCGCTGGTGCTGCTGGTAGTAGTTCCGGAGGTCGTCGTCGCCCACCTTGAGCTTGCTGCGGATCTTCACCTGGACGACCCGCATCGACTCCAGGTCGCCCCGCACCCGGGCGCGCAGCGCCGCGCGGGTGAGCCCCTCGGCCGCCAGCGCCCGGTCGAAGCCGGCGTCGTCGAGCCGGTTCTTCTTCTTGATGTCGTCGATGGCGGCGTCCACCTCGGCGTCGGTGGCCTCCAGCCCCAGCTCCTTCACCTGGCCCTGGAGCAGCTTGTCCGCGACGATGGCCTCGTAGGCCGCCTTGAGCACCCGGGCCTCGGCCCGCTCCCGGTCCGGCCCCTCCGGCATGGCCTGGACCCGCGCCCAGTCCGGCCCGGCCCGCAGCTGCAGGTCGCGCAGGGTGATGGGCTCGCCGTTCACCAGGGCGGCGACGCGGTTGAGGACGTGGGCCGCGGGGGCGGCGGGGACGGCGGCGGGCGCCGCCGCGGCCGGGGCGGCGGCGGCCAGCAGCAGGGCGGGGAGCAGGGTGCGCATGGGGCTCACGGGGCGAGGGCGTCGAGCGCCTTCTGGTCGATGGTGATCCGGGCCCGCTGGCGCAGGGCGGCCAGGTACTCGGCCTGGGCGCGGGCCCGCTTCTCGCGCAGCAGCCGCTCGCGGATCCCGGCCCGGGCGTCGGCGAAGGAGCGGCGGCCGGCCGGCTTGCGCTCGGTGACCTGGAAGACGTGGAAGCCGTAGGGCGAGGGGACCACGTCGCTCACCTGGTTCACCGGCAGCTTGAAGCAGACGTCGAAGACCTCGGGCATGCCGGAGCCGCGGGAGAAGGTGCCGAGGTCGCCGCCCCGCGCGCCCTCCGGGGCGATGGAGGCGCGCTTCGCCACCTCCGGGAAGGTCTGGGGGCGGCGGCGCAGCTCGTCGCGGATCCGCGCCGCCTCCTCGCGGGTGCGGACCACCACCTGCCGCGCCCGCACCCGCTCCGGCTCGTCGAAGTCGGCGGCGTGGTCGTCGTACCAGCGCTGGACCTCGTCGTCGGAGACCTGCACCCGCGGGAAGACCTCCCCGGCGAAGAGCCGCTCGACGGTGAGCTGCTCGCGCAGCCGCGCCTTCAGCTCGGCGGCCGAGATCTTCTCCTGGGCCAGCAGGTCGTCGAAGTGGGTGCCCGGGTAGTCGGCCCGCAGCCGCAGCAGCGCCTGGTCCACCCGCTCCGCCGGGACGGTGACGCCGCGCTCCCGGGCGGCCTGGAGCAGGAGCACCCGGTCCACGGCGTCGTCCAGCACCTGCCGCTTCAGCGCCGCCGGCGCCGGCTCGGCCTCCAGGCCGGGGGCGTCGGCGCCCCCCTCCCGCAGCGACCGGCGCAGGGCGTCCGCCGACACCGGCTCGCCGTTCACCACCGCCACCGCCCGCGGCCCGCCCGCGACGCGCTCGGCGCGCCCGCAGCGTCCGCAGGCGGCGAGGAGCGGCAGGAGGAGCAGGAGCCGGCGGGCGCCGCGGGGCAACGAGGATCCCTCGCCGCTACTTCGCCGGAGGCGCGCCGCCGTGGAACCCGCCGGCCGGGGCGTTGGGCACCACCGCCGGGCCGCCGGGGAGGGGCGCCGGGGCGCCGGCCACCGCCACCTTCTCCAGCTCGGCGTCGTCCACCTTCACCGCCGCGTCGTCGCGGAGCTTCTTCACGTACTCGTCGAACTCCTTGGTCAACCGCTCGCGGTAGATGCGCTGGGCGATCTGGGCCTTCACCGTGTCGAAGGGGCGGTCCACCGCCTCCTGGCGCCCCTGCACCTTGAGGAAGGCGAAGCCCCGCGGGGTCTCGACCACGCCCGAGGTCTCGCCGTCCTTGAGCGCGAAGGCGGCGTCGGCGGCCGCCTTGCCCCAGGCCTTCTCCAGCTCGTCGTGGCTCTTGAAGTTCAGGTCGCCGCCGAGCGCCTTGGTGGCGGCGTCGTCGCTCTTCTCGCGGGCCACGGCGACGAAGGCCATGGGGTTCTTCTTCTCGTCGGCGTGCAGCCGCGCCAGCACCGCCCTGGCCGCCGCCAGCTTCCGGGCGCGCTCCGGACCGGCGGCCGGGGCCTGGATCAGGATGAGGTAGGTGCGCAGCCGCAGCGGCCGCACGAAGTCGTCCTGGTGCTGCGCGTAGAAGGCCTTCTGGTCGGCCTCCGGCACCTTGCCGGCCGCGTCCTGGTCGCTGAAGGTCTTCTGCACCAGCTTCTGGACCATCACCTTCTTCAGGGTGAGCTGGACGTCCGGGTCCTTGTCGAGCCCCTGCCGCTGGGCCTCCTTGGCGAGCACCTCGAAGCGCAGCAGGTTGTCGAGGAACTCCTTCTTCCGCTCCAGGGTGTTGTACCGGGCGCGGATGAAGGGGGACTGCTCGTCGAGCCGCGCCTTGAACTCGGCGGCGGTGATCGACACGCCGTTCCCCTGGGCGACGAAGGGGCCCTGCTTGTCGGACCCGCCGCGCGAGCAGGCGGCGGCGGAGAGGGCCAGGACCACGGCGAGGGAAGACTTGCGCATCGGGCGATCGCTCCTGTGACGGGGCCCTGGACGGAGGGGCCGATGGTGAGGTGCCGCTGGCCGGAACGGACGGGCCGCCCGGGTTCTTCCCACAAGGGACCGGCGCGATCAAGCGCGTCCGGAGGCGCTCCCCGGCACCTCCCGGGCGCAGCGCGCCAGCCCGGCGAGCACCTCGCGGGCGGCGGCGAGCAGCTCCATCCCGGCCGCCGCCTCGGCGGCCGGCGACGGCGGCGGGCCGGGCCGGGGGCGCCGCACCTGGTCGGGCGGCACCGGGCGGCCGCCCTCGCCGAGGTGGACCACCAGCTTCATGTCGGGCGTGAGCCGCAGCGCCCCGCCGCTCCCCTGCACCCACCTCGCCAGCGCGAAGGGGTCGAGCGCCGCCGTCTCGCCCAGCGTGAACACCAGCCGGCCCGGACCGGCCTCCAGGGCGCGGATCGCCAGGTCCCGGAGCCGGACCTTCACCGCCATCAGCGCCGAGAGGGCGTCCAGCTCCGGCGGGGCGTCGCCGTAGCGGTCGAGGATCTCGGCGCGGATCTCCTCCAGCTCCTCGTCGCCGGAGGCCTGGGCGAAGCGCTTGTAGAACCAGAGCCGCTGGTGGACGTCGGGGACGTAGCCGTCGGGCAGCCAGGCCGGCGCCGGCAGCTGGACGTCGGGGTCCAGCTCCTCGCGCGGCGCCTCGCCCTTGCGCTCGCGGACCGCCTCCTCGAGGAGCTGGGTGTAGAGGTCGAAGCCGATGGCCTCGATGTGGCCCGACTGGTCCTTGCCGAGCAGGTTCCCGGCGCCGCGGATGTCCAGGTCGTGGCTGGCGATCTGGAAGCCGGCCCCCAGCTCGGAGAAGCGCTGCAGCGCCTCCAGCCGCTTCACCGCGTCGGGCGTCACCGGGCGGCGCGCCGGCACCAGCAGGTAGGCGTAGGCCCGCTCGCGGCTGCGCCCCACCCGGCCGCGGATCTGGTAGAGCTGCGCCAGCCCGAAGTGGTCGGCGCGGTTCACGATCACCGTGTTGGCGCTGGGGATGTCGAGGCCGCTCTCGATGATCGAGGTGGCGAGCAGCAGGTCCAGCTCGCGGTCCACGAAGCGGCGCATCACCTCCTCGAGCTTCCCCTCGCCCATCTGGCCGTGGGCCACCCCGATGCGGGCGTCCGGCACCAGCTCCTTCAGGAAGCGCTCCATCCCGCCGATGGAGCGGACCCGGTTGTGGACGAAGAAGACCTGCCCGCCGCGCCGCAGCTCCTGGAGGATGGCCTCGCGCACCGCCAGCGGGTCGAACTTCACCACGAAGGTGCGGATGGCGCGCCGGTCCTCGGGCGGGGTGGCGATGATCGACAGGTCGCGGACCCCGGCCAGGCTCATGTGCAGGGTGCGGGGGATGGGGGTGGCGGTGAGGGTGAGCACGTCCACCAGCCGGCGCAGCCGCTTGAGCCGCTCCTTGTGGGCCACGCCGAAGCGCTGCTCCTCGTCCACCACCAGCAGCCCCAGGTCCTTGAAGGAGACGTCGGCGGCGAGCAGCCGGTGGGTGCCGATGACCACGTCCACCTTGCCGGCCGCCACCTCGCGCAGCAGCCCCCGGACCTCGTCGGCCGACTTCATCCGGGAGAGGGCCTCGACCCGGATCGGGTAGCCCTTGAAGCGCTCGCGGAAGGTGCGCTCGTGCTGGGCCGCCAGCACCGTGGTGGGCACCAGCACCGCCACCTGCTTGCCGGAGAGCGCCGCCAGCATGGCGGCGCGCATGGCCACCTCGGTCTTGCCGTAGCCGACGTCCCCGCAGACCAGCCGGTCCATGGGAGGCGGGGGGGCGGCCGATCCCTTCCCCCGCTTCAGCATGTCGGCGAGCACGTCCTCGATGGCCTTCTGCTGGTCGGGCGTCGGCTCCCAGGGGAACTCGGCCTCGAACTCCCGGTAGGTGGCGTCGGGCTCGGCGAAGGCGTGGCCGGGGTGGGCGGCGCGCGCGGCGTAGACGTCGAGCAGCTCGGCGGCCATCTTCAGCAGCTGCTCCTTCACCCGCGCCTTGCGCAGGGCGAAGGAGCCGCCCCCCAGCCGGTCGAGCCGGACCGCCTCCGGCGCGGCCCCGGCGAACTTCTGCACCTGGCGCAGCTTGGAGACCGGCAGGTAGAGCCGGTCGGCGCCGCCGTAGGCCAGCACCAGGAAGTCCCCCTCGACCCCCCGGATCTGCATCTTCCGCAGCCCCTCGTACCGGGCGATCCCGTGCTCGACGTGGACCACCAGGTCCCCCTCCTCCAGGTCGCGGAAGGAGGCGGCGAAGGCGTTCTCCAGCCGCGCGGCGCGGGGCCTGCGCTTCACCCGGCGCCCGAAGATCTCCTCGTCGGAGAGCAGCGCCAGCCGGCCGTGGCCGTCCACGAAGCCCTGGGAGATCTCCCCGGGGAGCAGGTGGGCGAAGACCGCCGGGTCGAAGAGCGAGGCCGGGTCCTCGGGCAGCGGCCCCGGGTGGCTCCGGGCCGGCGCCCGCCGCTCCTCCAGCAGCCGCCGCAGCCGGTCGGCCGCCGACGGGGTGGAGCAGGCCACCACCGCGGCCAGGCCGCGGCGGCGCCAGTCGTCGAGCCGCCGGGTGAGCGGGCCGAGGGCGCCGGCCTCGCCGTGGGCCCCCTCGATCTCGCCGCGCAGCGCGGCGGTGTCGCCGAGGTCGAAGCGCACCGGCTCGCCGGTGCCCATCCAGACCCGGTGGTGGAGCACCCGCGGCCGCGAGGCCAGCGCGGCGCGGGCCTCGGCGGGCGCGAGGTAGTGGGCCCCGGGCGGCAGCGCCAGCTCCTCGCGCCGCAGCGCGCCGGCGTGCTCCCGCTCCAGCTC